>JAWWBR010000201.1:0-5024 GCA_033720855.1 Alphaproteobacteria bacterium | reverse complement strand
GAAGAGGCGGATTATTTCCACAAGCATTACGAGGCCGACACCCAGGATCACCTGGGCCGCGAGGCGCATTCGTCGGTGACCAAGCACGTGCTCTCGCGCCTGCTCGACCAGGGCATCGCCGAGCGGCCGGGCTATCCGCTCGAATACTGCGCCCTGACCCCGGTCAACCTCTACCGGCAGATGCTGGACGCCGTCTACGCGGCGAGCCATTGACGAGCGAATCTGGGCGCTGGGCTTGGAGGGCGGCGGGAATCCCTGTAGGTTTTAGGCAAAGCGGTTTCGAATATCGCAGCGAAAAACAAAAACACCGTACTGGGGAGACATTCAATGGTCGACCATGTAAATTTTCCCTACCGCTCCGAGACGCACCTTCCCTTTCTCCATGTCGTTGCCGAATCGGGCTCGTGGGAAAAACACGGGCTCGACGTTTCCTACAACAAGAAAATCTCTTCCGCCGATGCCCACTTGGAGATTCCCAGCGAACATATCGAGTTCGTCGGGGGCAATCATGTGTCGACCTATGCCCATCGGGCACGGGGCGATACATGGGTGTATCTCGGCCAAACGATGAACTTCACAAACGTCAAATTGGTGGTGCGCCCTGAGTCAGGGATACACGGGGTAGCTGATCTTAAAGGCAAGGTGGTTGGTTCTTATGGCATGCATCCGGGTTTGAACGACTGGCTTTATCTGAAGCAACGTGGCCTCGATGTCGACCGCGAAGACGTCAAGATCATCAACCAACACGGCGGAAACATGGACCCGACGGCGGCAGAGAAGCCAAAGCCGCTGTGGCAATGGGTCGTGGATGGTGACGTCGATGCGGCCCTGGTTTGGCCACCCCTAAATGTGTTTGGTCAGCGCGCGGGTCTGAAAGTGATCGAGATCGACCCTCTGCCGATGATCTGGTTCACTACGGTATCCAGTTCCAGCACCTTTGTCGCGAAACATCCGGATATCGTCGAGCGGATGCTCAAAGGCATCATGGAAGGCATTCAGTACTTCAAGACCAATCCTGATGAAAGCACCGCCATCATCAAGAAAATGTATTACGAGGAGGGCGAGTTGGACGACGAGGCCGCCGCCGCAATCTACCAAGACCTAGCCGGGATTTTGGAGCCGAAGCTCTACCCCGCCATGCAATCGATCGCCAATGTCTACGAGGAGGCGATTCGCCAGGACAGTGACGCGGCAAAGGTTAACCCTATGGAACTTTGGGATCTCCATCATCTGCGTCGAATAGACGATTCAGGATTTATAAAGGAGCTGTACTCCGGAACCAACCAATTGCTTTGATAGTTCAAATTGCCGGCCGAGGAATCTCTCAAGCGATCGACCGTGAAGTCTATTTTGACAATGAACCATCAATCGGGAGACATCACATGAACAGGTTGAAGTTTAGTCGCTTTGTTTACAGCGCTGGGGCTATAGCGTTGATGTTTGGCTGTTTTGTCGGGATAGACCTTGCTGCAGCGGAGGTGTCTTTCAAAGGCAAGACCGTGACCATGATCATCGGTTATCGGCCGGGCGGCGGCACCGACGCGGTCGGCCGGTTGACCGGCAAATACCTGGTCCAGCACCTGCCCGGCAAGCCGCAGATCATATTCCGCAACATGCCGGGCGGCGGCGGCATCACCTCGATGAACTACTTCGCCAACCAGGCCAAGCGGGACGGGTCCACCATCACCACCGGCTCGAGCACCCAGCCCGATCCCCTGCGCTTCCGCCGCAAGAGCGCCAAGTACGATCCTCTAGCCTTCCATTACATCGGCGGAATCGCCCGTGGCTCCACCGTCATGATGATAAATCCGGCGGCCAAGCCGCGGCTCCTCGATAAGTCCAAGAAGCCGGTCATCATGGGCGCGGTGGACGGCACCCGCTCCAGCATGCAGGTAGCCCTATGGGGAGCGGAGTTTCTCGGCTGGAACCTCAAATGGGTGATTGGCTATCCGGGTACCTCGGAGATCGCGCTGGCGCTACAGCGCGGCGAGGTGGACATGTCCTCCACCGGCAATCTGTTTCTGATCAAGGAGATGATCAACGCCAAGAAGGCGGTGCCCTTGGTGCAATCAGGTACGCTCGCTGGCGGCAAGCTGGTCCCGCGCAGCGAGTTTCCCAATGTACCGATCTTCACCGTCTTAGTGCAGCCCAAAATCAAAAACCCGGTGGCCCAAAAAGCCTTTGCCTACTGGGAAGGGATCAATGCTTTGGATAAATGGCTGGCACTGCCACCCCAGACACCGGCGGCAGTCGTCAAAGCTTACCGCGCGGCTTTCACAGCGGCAGTAAAGGACAAGGATTTTCTTGCGCAGGGCCGCAAGATGGTCAGCCAGGATTTCGAGGCGATTTTGCCCGAGGATCAGACCATCATGATTCAGAAAGTGGCCGGCACACCGAATGAGGCGTTGGCCTATATCAAGACGCTGAAGAAGAAGAACGGGCTTCCCGTAGCCAAGGTCAAGGCGAAGCTACTTGAGGCTAAGGCCAAACTCGACAAGGTCAAGCGCGGAGGACGCATCCTGATGTTTAAGGTCAATGGCAAGGACCAATGGACCCGGGTGAGCTCCTCCAACACCAAGGTCAAGATCAACGGCAAGGAAACGCTGCGCAAGTACCTCAAGGCGGGGATGACCTGCAAGCTGCAGTACCGCCAGGGCAAGACGGCGAAATCGGTGGACTGCCGCTGATAAGCGCGTGGGCCCACCGGCCCTAATGCCTTAAGGCAACGGGAGGCGGCAACGGACAGGCCGCCTCCCGTGAGCGACGCCCGCCTTCTCCCTTGAGACACGCCGTGTCGGAGGCCTAGGAACCAGCCGCATGTACGATTTAGGCATTGTCCTAGACGGCCTCTCGGGCATTTTGCAGCCCAAGCCCTTACTGTTGATGGTTTGCGGCATGGCCATCAGCAGCGTCTTCGCCGCCGTTCCGGGCGTCGGCTCACTATTGTTCCTGTCGATGGTTGTGCCGTACGCGATGACGCTCACTCCCTACGAGTGCATCGCCCTGGTGCTTGGCATCGCCACCGTTTCCAACACCGCCAACACGTTTTCCTCTGTATTGATCGCCGTGCCCGGCAGCACCGGGTCCCAGGCCACCATCGTCGACGGCTATCCCATGGCGCGGAACGGCGAAGCCCGGCGCGCCTTCGGCGCTGCCTATACCGCATCGGCCTGCGGCGCCGTGTTCGGCGCTTTGGTCTTCGTCCTCTGCCTGCCGGTGGTGCGCCCGCTGGTGCTGGCGGTCGGCTCGCCGGAGCTGATGATGCTGGTTCTCTGGGGGCTTTGCGCGGTTGCCCTGCTCGGTGGCAATGCCCCGATCAAGGGCCTGCTGGGGGCGGTCATCGGCCTATCCATCGCATTGATCGGCAGCGACGAACGCACCGCCATCGAACGCTTCACCTTCGAGAGCCTTTATCTGCTGCACGGGGTGCACCTCATCGTCGTCGCGCTAGGGATTTTCGCGGTGCCGGAACTGATCGCCCTGGCCGGGCGCGGGACCAGCGTGTCCTCGACCGGGACGCTCGGCAGCGGCACCCTGCGTGGGGTCAGGGACGTCTTTAGGAACTGGTGGCTGGTGATCCGCTGCTCGACTATCGGCGTCTGGGTGGGCGCCATGCCGGGGCTCGGCTCGTCGGTGGCCGACTGGTTCGCCTACGCCCACACCGTCCAGTCCTCCAAGGATAAGGAGCGGTTCGGCAAAGGCGACGTGCGCGGGGTGATCGGCCCCGAAAGCTCCAACAACGCCAAGGAAGGCGGGGCGCTCATCCCCACCACCCTATTCGGCATCCCGGGCTCCACCTCCTTCGCCATCATCCTCTATGTCTTCATCGCCGTCGGCATTCAGCCCGGCCAAAACATGCTGACGACGCAGCTTCCCTACCTCTACGCCATGATCGGCGTCCTCGTCATCGCCAACCTCATGGCCACGGCGCTCGCCATCGGTTTCTCCGGGACCTTCGCCAAGATTTCCCTGATAGAGCCGAAGCTTATCTTCCCGATGATCCTGGTCCTCTGTTTCATCGGCGCTTATAGCGTCAGCTATTCGCCCTATGACCTGATCGCCCTGGTCGCCTTCTCCACCATCGGCTGCGTGATGAAGCGCTACGACTGGCCCCGCCCGCCACTCCTCTTGGCAGTGGTGCTGGGACCGCAGTTCGAGACCTACCTCTGGCTCAGCGCCGATCGCTACGGATTTCAATGGATCGGCCGCACCGGCGTGCTCATCGTCCTCGCCCTGATCGCCGTAACCATCTTTCTTCCCCTTGCGGTCCGCCACATCAAAACCTTCCGGGAACGGCATAGCCGGAGCGCCCAGGCGACGAAAGAGCGCCCGCCCGTGGGCGATTTGGCTGCGCTCGCCGCCCTCATCGCGGTGCTGCTTTTTGGCCTGTGGGTCGCCTCCGAATGGCCGCCCCGCGCCGCTTTCGCGGTTTACATCGTTGCCGGGACCGGCATCGGTCTCGCCGTCATTCAACTGGGCCTCAACCTCTATCGCATGATAACCACGGCCGCGACGGAGACCACCGCTGCGGAGGTGGCGGCAGAGCGCCGGGAGCGCGAGGCCGTAGCCTGGGCCTTGGGTTTCGTCGCCGCCTGTTTCCTCTTAGGCTTCCACGCCGCGTTCTTTCTGTTTCCGACCCTCTATATTCGCCTCAAAGGCGGAAGCTGGTTACTGGCGGGCTCGTGCGGCGTCCTGGCCCTGGCCCTTCTGCTGGCAGTGTTCGAACTGTTGATCAAGGTGGTCTGGCCGGAACCCTTGATTTACACATGGATCCGGGAATTTTTTAATTAGATACAAAAAGCTGCCGTACTGGCCGCAGAAACCGCCAAGTTGCAATAATGAAAATTGCGGATAATGACGATTTTGTAATCCGCGGCATTCATCGTTGATTGAAGAAGAGTCTGCGACCAACATTCGCAATTCCAAGTCCAGCGTTACAAGATAGTTGGCAGTTGATAAAAGGTCGTAATGTCTCCTTCTGGCTATTAGCGGACGTTAACCTGATGTCTCCTTTTGACCCAAAG
>JAWWBR010000200.1:0-5104 GCA_033720855.1 Alphaproteobacteria bacterium | reverse complement strand
TGTTGGCGGCGCTCGACCATCCCGAACGCGATCTTGCCCCGGTCGTCCACGTCGCCGGAACCAATGGAAAGGGGTCCGTGATCGCCTTTTTGAGGGCGATGGCCGAAAGCGCGGGGCTGTGCCCCAATGTCTATACCTCGCCCCATCTCGTCCGCTTTACCGAACGAATCCGTCCCGCCGGCCGGATAATCGGCGACCGCGCCCTGGCACGCCTGTTGCGCCAATGCGAGGCCGCCAACGACGGGGCCCCGATCACCTTTTTCGAGATCACCACCGCGGCCGCCTTCCTGGCCTTCGCCCGGACACGGGCGGATCTGACCCTTTTGGAAACCGGGCTCGGCGGGCGTCTCGATGCGACCAACGTCGTCGCCCGCCCGGCGCTCTCGGTAATCACGCCGGTTTCCCTCGACCATCAGCGCTTCCTCGGCACCCGGCTGACGCAGATCGCCCAGGAAAAGGCCGGCATTCTCAAGCCCCGGGTGCCGGCGGTGATCGGCCCCCAGCATCGGGCCGCGGCCGAGGCGATCGCGCAACGCGCCGCGGCCCTCGATGTCCCCCTTTCGCGCTGGGGGCGCGAGTTCACCGCCCGCCTGTCGGCTGACGGCTTGATCTTCAGTGACGGGGACGGCGAGCTGCGCCTGCCCAAGCCGCGCCTTGCAGGCCCCCATCAGATCGCCAATGCCGCCGTCGCCATCGCCGCGGCAAAAGCGCTGAAGCGCCCGAAAATCGGGGTCGAGGGCATTGCGCGCGGACTCGAGCGGGCGACATGGCCGGCGCGCCTGCAACACCTCGGCAGCGGCCCCTTGACCGAAGCGCTGGCGGCCAAGGGCTTCACCGTTCTCCTCGACGGCGGCCACAACCCGGCCGCGGGCCGGGCGCTGGCGCGCGCCATGGCCGAGGCCGACACCGGACCGCTTTATTTGATCGTCGGCATGGTCGGGCCGAGGGATGCCGAGGGTTTCCTTGCCCCCCTTGCGCGCTGCAAGCCCCGGGGCCTGTGGGCGGTTCCGGTTCCCGCTGCGCCCGCCGCCCTTCCGCCGGCGGAGTTGGCCGACAGCGCAAGGCGCGTCGGGATTCCGGCCTGCCGGTCGCGAAGCGTGAAGACGGCCCTGAACGCGGTGGGCCGGCGCCGCCCGGGACGGGTCCTGATCACGGGTTCGCTTTACCTCGCCGGGGCGGTGTTGGCCGAAGACGGCGCCGCGGTGTAAGGAAAACGGCCCCAGGAGGATGCTGGAGCCGTCACGGGTGCGATGTCGCGGTGGTTTTAGAGGGCCGACTGGATCCAGTCCATCAAGGCGCCCTTGGGCACCGAGCCCACCTTGGTGCCGACGACCTGCCCGTCCTTGAACAGGATCAGGGTGGGAATGCCCCTGACGTTATACTTGCTGGGCGTCTGCGGGTTTTCGTCGATGTTGACCTTGGCGATGGTGAGCTTGCCTTCGAGTTCCGTCGCGACCTCTTCCAGGATCGGCGCGATCTGCTTGCACGGCGCACACCATTCGGCCCAGAAATCCACCAGCACCGCCCCGTCGGCGTTGAGAACATCGGCCTCGAAACTGGTGTCGGTAACTTGCGTTGAACTCATCTCGTTCCCCTGATTGCGTGGGTTTATGGGCCCCCAAGACGGCGGCGAGTTTAGGGGGGCAGGTGGGCAGCGTCAAGTTGGCCGGTCGAGGGCCTTGAGAGCCTCATCCAGGGCGGCATCGCTCAGCGCGAGCAGCCGTGGGGCGGCCGTGAAGACGAGGCCTGCACGCACCCGCAAGCCGGGGAAAGCCGCCTTGACCAGGGCGCGATAGAGCGCCATCTGCCGCAGATAGGCGGGCGGCACTTGCGATTCGTCCCGAGGACAGCGCCGTCCCGTCTTGTAGTCGACCACCAGCACCTCGCCATCGCCGACAACCAGACGGTCTATCTGGCCGGCGACGACGTGATCTCCGACCACGCCGGTGACGGGCACCTCGGCCAAGCCGCCGGGTGCGAACAGGTCGGCGAAATCCGGGCTGTTGAGGAGGGCGAGGGTCTCCTCCGCGATCTCCTTCCGCGTGGCCGGGTCGAGGGCGAGCCCCGGCCGGGCGAGGTAGCGGTCGATGGCCGCCGTCCGCTCTGCGGGATCGAGCCCGGGGAGATGTTGCAGCAAGGCGTGGACCACGCGGCCCCGCAGGAACCAGTCGCCCCCCGTGCCCTCCGGGCTCAGGACCGGCGGCTCCGCCCCCGGGTCGGACGGCGCCAGCGGCTGGGCGCGCGGCGGCTCCGCCGGCGGCGCATGATCCGCCCATCCGTCATCGAAGGCTGCGACCGGGCGATCGGCGGCCTCGGCATCGGAAACCGGGGGCGCCTCCTGGGGACAGGAAACGCGCAGTCCCGCGCCCACCAGGCCGGGAACGCCCGCCGAGAAATCAACCGCCACCTCCTCACAGCCCTCCATCGCCTCGACCCCGGCCTGCACCAGTTCGTACCAGCATCCCTCGGCGGGCTTGTTCACGCCCCGCCAGCCGCAAACATAGAGCCGGTCCTCGGCACGGGTCATGGCGACGTAAAGGAGCCGGTGGGATTCATCGCGCTGATCGGCAACGGCGGCGTCGCGAAGACGGCGGAGTTCGGCGCCGAATTCGCCGACGCGCGGCGCCCACAGCGGAACCTCCACGTTCCTGCCGTCGGCAGGCCGGGTCCAGTAGGGAAGATCCGGCGGCTTCACGCCATGGGTGGTGTCGGGCAAGAACACGATCGGCGCCTGCAGGCCCTTGGCGGCGTGGACGGTCATCACCCGCACCTCGTCACGGACCGCCTGTTCGAGGTCGCGCTTGATCTCGATGTCGCCGGCACCGACCCAGGCGAGGAAACCTTCAAGCGACGGGGCGGTGCCCCGTTCGTAAACCAGGGCAAGCTCCAGGAACTCGTTGACCGGATCGGCGGCCTCGCGGCCGAGGCGGGCAAGCAGCCTGTCGCGGCCATCGTCCTGATCGAGGATGGCGGCGAAGAATTCGAAGGGCCGCACCCGGTCGGCCCGGGCCAGGACCTCGCCCAGCCACTCTCGGGCGCGACGGGCACGGGCGTCGGTCCCGGCGCGTTCGGTCAGGGCCGCCCATAGGCTGCCGGATCGCTCGAAGGCCAGTTCGAACAGGTCGTCATCGTCGAAGCCCAGGAACGGTCCTTTGAGCACACAGGCGAGGTTGAGGTCGTCATCGGGCAACAAGGCGAAGCGGCCCACCGCCATCAGGTCCTTCACGGCCAGTTCGTCGGTCGCGACCATGCGGTCGACCCCGGCCACGGGAACGTCGAGGCGTTTCAACTCGCGCACCAGGTTTTCAACGAACCCGGTGCGCCTGCGCACCAGAACCATGACGTCCCCCGCGCGCACCGGCCGGCCCCGGGCCGGCAACATTTCCTCATCCCTGATCCAGCCCTCGATGGTGGCGGAGATCACCCGGGCCAGGCGCTCCGATGCATCGAAGCCGGACTCGATTTCCGTCCCGGGCGCCCAGGGATCCGCGGGGCTGGGCCGGTCCGAGGCGAGCACCGGCCACAGTTCGACCCGTCCCGCCTGGCCCTCGCGATGGGCGCGGTGGCTGATCTTTGAGTCCGGCGGGCCAAGCCCGGAATACGCGGCATCGCGGGCGAACACCGCGTCGACGGTACCGAGCACCGCGGCGGTGGAGCGAAACGAAACGTGCAAATCGACGTCGCGCCAGCGCTTTTCCGCCTCCTCGGCGCGGCGCTTGAAGAGGGCACGCATCTCTTCGAAGGCGCGTGGATCGGCGCGCTGAAAGCTGTAGATCGACTGTTTGGCGTCGCCGACGGCGAACACGGTGCGCTCGCCCTCCCGGGCGCCGGCGCCGGCAAAGAAATCGTCGGCAAGCGCCGCGATCACCGCCCATTGCGCGGGGCTGGTATCCTGGGCCTCGTCGACGAGGATATGGTCGAGGCCGCCGTCCAGCTTGAACAGCACCCATTGGGCGGCGCCGCTGGCTTCCAACAGGAGGCCCGTCTTGAGGATCAGGTCTTCGTAATCCAACAGCGCCCGGTCCTGTTTGTGGGCCTCATAAGCCGCGATCAGTGCCGCGCCCAGGGTCACGGCCGCCACCGTGGTCAGATAGTTGCCGATGCCATCAACGGCGTCCTTGAGCGCGGCAAGGCGGTTCGCTTCCGCCGCCATGGTCGCAAGCAAAGCTTCGGCATCGTCGTGGCCCGAGAGCGCGCCCTTGGTGATGAACGCGGAATAGGGCTCGCCCTTATCGGTGAGAAACCCCTTGCGGTAATCGCCCAACAGCGCCGGGCGCTCTCCGGCATCGGCGGCGAGGAACGGGGCGATCCGCTCGGCCCGGCCACGGTCCTGTTTCGATCCTTCCTGCATCACCGCCAACGCCGTACGCAGCCCCGCCACGTCGAAGGCGGAATCGGCGCAAGCCTCGGCAATGACGTGGTCGGGGCTCCGGCCGGGATCGATCCCGAGGGCGGCGGCGATCTCCCGCGCCGCCCCCTCGATGCCTGCGCTGCGCTGCAGCAGGCGGCTCAGCCGCAGCCGGTCGTTGGCAAAGCGGTTCATCAGGTCGCGAAACGCGCGGCCGTCGACCTGGCCGGCGATGACCGCCAGCGCCTCGGCAAGGCCGGGACCGGCGCCGGGCGTCTCGCCCATGGCCCGTGCCAGAACCTCCTCGCCGCTCTGGTTCAGGAGCTCGCGCGCGGTGCGCTCGTCCATCAGTTGGAAATGGGGTTGAAGCCCCGCCTCCACGGGAAAACGCCGAAGCAGCGATTCACAGAACGCGTGGATGGTCTGGATCTTGAGGCCCCCGGGGCAGTCGAGCACCGCGCCGAACAGCCTCCGGGCATGGGTCAAAAGCACCGCATCGGGGGGCGCCCCGGTCAGGTCCTCGATCCAGTGCTCAAGCTTCTTTTGCGGCGCGATGGCCCATGCGCCCAAGGCGTCGCGGACCCGGTTGGCCATTTCCGCCGCGGCGGCACGGGTGAAGGTCAGGCACAGGATCCGCTGGGGCGGGGTGCCGCCGAGAAGAAGGCTCAACACCCGGTCCGTCAGGACCTTGGTCTTGCCGGTGCCGGCCGAGGCCCCGACCCAGACCGAGGCCATGGTATCGGCGGCCGTGCGCTG
>JAWWBR010000199.1:0-5232 GCA_033720855.1 Alphaproteobacteria bacterium | reverse complement strand
CCGCGCGGCGATAAAATGGCGTTTCCGGAAAGAAACCCGTCACACGGAGCCCCGTCATGGCCTGCTGTCACCACTACGAGTTCATCGAAGGCAACGAGCAGATCTTCGCCGTCGACCCCACCGCGATTCGCTTCGGCCCCGGCGCGCTTGCCGAGGCCGGCGAGGACTGCCGGGAAATGGGCTTGAAGCGGGTCGCGGTGTTCACCGACCAGGTCATCGGCGGTCTCGAGGCCGTCGCCTCCCTCAGGGCATCCCTTGAAGCGGCCGGGGTCGACTTTGAGGTTTACGACGAGGTTCGGGTGGAACCCACCGACCGGTCCTTCATCGCCGCGAGCAAATTCGCGAGCGAGGGCAGCTTCGACGGCTACATCTCCGTCGGCGGCGGGTCCGTCATCGACACCGCCAAGGCGGCCAATCTCTACGCCACCTATCCAGCGGACTTCCTCGCCTACGTCAACGCCCCCATCGGCGAGGGCCGGGCGGTGCCGGGCGCGTTGAAGCCCCACATCGCCTGTCCCACCACCTCGGGAACGGGCAGCGAGTGCACCGGCATCGCGGTGTTCGACCTGCTTGAGAAACACGTCAAGACCGGCATCGCCTCGCGCCGCCTGCGGCCGTCGCTGGCCCTGATCGACCCCACCGTGACCCGCACCCTGCCCGCCAACGTGGTGGCGGCCAGCGGCTTCGACGTGCTGTCCCATGCGCTGGAGTCCTACACCGCGATGCCGTTCACAAAGCGCAAGGCGCCGGCGAAGCCGGGACTTCGGCCCATGAGCCAGGGCGCCAACCCGTGGAGCGACGTGGGCTGTATCGAGGCGCTCAAGCGCACCGGCGAATTCCTGGTGCGAGCGGTCAGGGACGAGACCGACGACGAGGCGCGTCACGGCATGATGTACGCGGCGACGCTCGCCGGCATCGCCTTCGGCAACTCCGGCGTCCACCTGCCCCACGGCATGGCCTACTCGGTGGCCGGCATGATCCGGGACTACCGGCCGGACGGATACCCGACCGACGAGCCCATCTGCCCCCACGGGATCTCGGTGATCATCGACGCGCCCTCGGTATTTCGCCACACGGCGCCCGCGGACCCTGACCGGCACCTGGAATCCGCGAACTTCCTCGGCGCCGACACCCGGGGCGCGGGGCCGGATGACGCCGGCGAGGTGCTGGCCGGGCGCATCATCGAGATGATGCGCAATACCGGCATGCCCAACGGCATTTCCGACCTCGGTTACGGCGACGACGACATCCCGGGTCTCGCCGACGGCGCCTGGGCGCAGCAGCGCCTGCTGGCCAATTCGCCGGTGGAGGTGACGCCGGACGTCCTGGCCGGGCTTTACCGCGGTGCCGCCAGTTACTGGTGACGGGACCGGCCGCAAACCCAGTCCGCCCGCGGCTTTCGTGGCCAATCGAAGGAAAATCCCATAGATGTTATGGTGATCGGATCAGAATTTATGCCCGTGGAGGTCAACAAATGGATGTCAAGGTAAAAGCCAAACCCGACTTGAAGGACGCGTCGCTGTTCCGCGAGCAATGCTACGTGAACGGCGCGTGGCTGGACGCCGAAGACGGCGAGGTCATCGAGGTCAACAACCCCGCCACCGGCGAGGTCGTCGGCACCGTTCCGTCGCTCAAGCAGGCCGAGACCCGCGCGGCTATCGAGGCCGCCAATGCCGCCTGGGACGACTGGCGGAAGAAGACCGGCAAGGAGCGCTGCAACATCCTGCGCAAGTGGTACAACCTGATGATGGAGAACCAGGAAGACCTGGCGATCCTCATGACCACCGAGCAGGGCAAGCCGCTTGCCGAGTCGCGGGGCGAGATCGCCTACGCGGCGTCGTTCATCGAGTGGTTCGGAGAAGAAGCGAAGCGCATCTACGGCGACGTGATCAACCACCCGCTGCCGGGCAAGCGCATCGTTGTCCTGAAGCAGCCCATCGGCGTGGTGGCGTCGATCACCCCGTGGAACTTCCCCGCCGCCATGATCACCCGCAAGTGCGCGCCGGCGCTGGCCGCGGGCTGCCCGGTGGTCATACGGCCGGCCTCGCAGACGCCGTTCTCGGCGCTGGCGCTGGCCGAGCTCGCCGACCGCGCCGGAATTCCGAAAGGCGTGCTCAACGTGATCACCGGCCCCGCCAGCGTGCAGGGCAAGGAACTGACCGGCAATCCCATCGTGCGCAAGCTGAGCTTCACCGGCTCCACCGAGGTGGGCAAGAAACTCATGGAGCAGTGCGCGGGGACGGTGAAAAAGGTGTCGCTGGAACTCGGCGGCAACGCGCCGTTCATCGTGTTCGACGACGCCGACCTGGACGCCGCGGTGCAGGGCGCAATGATGTCCAAGTACCGCAACACCGGCCAGACCTGCGTCTGCGCGAACCGGATCCTGGTGCAGGACAAGGTCTACGACAAGTTCGCCGAAAAGCTCGCCAAGGCCGCCAGGGAACTCAAGGTCAGCAACGGCCTCGAGGACGGCGCCCAGCAGGGCCCCCTCATCGACATGCGGGCGGTGGAAAAGGTCGAGGAGCACATCAAGGACGCCACTTCCAAGGGCGCGAAGATCGCCGCCGGCGGCAAGCGTCATTCACTGGGCGGCACCTTCTTCGAGCCCACGGTGCTCACCGACGTCACCACCGACATGCTGGTGACCAACGACGAGACCTTCGGCCCGGTGGCCCCGCTGTTCCGGTTCAAGGACGAGGACGAGGCGATTCAGCTCGCCAACAACACCCAGTACGGGCTGGCGTCGTATTTCTACGCCCGGGACCTGGGCCGCGTGTGGCGGGTGGCCGAGGCGCTGGAATACGGCATCGTCGGGATCAACGAAGGCATCATCTCGAACGAGGTGGCGCCCTTCGGCGGGATCAAGGAGTCCGGCATCGGCCGCGAGGGATCCAAGTACGGCGTCGACGACTTCGTGGAGATCAAGTACCTGTGCATGGGCGGCATCGACGGCTGACGCATACCCGCGTGCTCGACACGAAAAGGCCGGGGTTTTCCCGGCCTTTTTTTTCAGGTAACACGTAACTGGTGACACGTAACAAGTAAGGCCATACTGTCGGCTGGCGCTTTTCTTACTTGTCACTTGTCACTTGTTACTTGTCACTCTCAGTTTATTAACCGCTCCCGTAGAAGACGGATACCGTTACACCACCCGAATCTCCACCTCGCCGACCCCTTCGACGCCGCCCTTCAATTGATCCCCGCGCTTGACCGGGCCGACGCCCGCCGGCGTCCCGGTGAAGATCAGATCGCCGGGCGCGAGGGTGAACAGTCCTGACAGAATCGATATGGTCTCCGGCACGTTCCAGATGAGCTGGCTCAGGTCACCCTCCTGGCGCAGAGCCCCATTGACTTCGAGCCAGATGCGGCCCTTGTCCGGGTGACCGATGGACGCGGCGGGAGAGATCGGCCCGATGGGCGCGGAATGCTCGAAGGCCTTGCCCACTTCCCACGGCCGGCCCATTTTCTTCGCCACGCCCTGGAGGTCGCGCCGGGTCATATCGATCCCCGCCGCGTAACCGTAGACGTGGTCCAGGGCCTCGCTCGCGGAGATCCCCGCGCCGCCCTTCCCCAGCGCGACCACCAGTTCTATCTCGTGGTGCACGTCTTCGCTTTTTACCGGATAGGGAAAATCGCTGCCGCTCGCCAGCAGGACGTCGGCGGGTTTTTGAAAGAAGAACGGCGGCTCACGGTCGGGATCGTGTCCCATCTCCCGCGCGTGCTCGGCGTAGTTCCGGCCCACCAGGTAAATACGGCGGACCGGGTAGCGACCGTCCGCGCCCCTGACCTCTACCGTGGTCACGCCCGAGAAAGGGATGACGTACTCCATAGTGATTCCCCTGCTGGCTCGGCTTTTTGTCCGGGCGCCCGGAGCGCCCGGGACGGGCAAGGTTGCTCGATCCGGCCGCCGATTTCCATCTCCGGGACCGCGCCGAACGGTCCGCCGGCGGCCGGCCCAACGTGCCCGGGCCGCGGGTCCGGGGGCCGCTCGGGCATGTCTCGGCCGTGCCCGACCAATAGGAACTCGATTCGGCCAAATACCGGGCCACGCGCGCTATACTCGGATCTGGCGTGGCCGCGTCCGGAGCAGCGCGCCGCTAAACGATAACAACGTCAACGTCCGGCGACGCGAAGCGGGGACCAGCGCCTACGCCGCTCCGCCGGCACCGAGATCACCAAGAATCAAAAGAGGGTTTACGCTTAAAACCCGTGAGTTCCAAACCTGACAGCAGATCCTTGTTGCCCCCCGCCGACGATTCGAGATTTCGCGGCAAGCGCTACCGGCAGATGGTGGCCGCGTTCAACGTGTATCGCGCGTCCCAGACCATTGCCGAATCGATCTCGCCACCGCGCATTCATACATCCTTCCGTGGCGTACCCTTTGCCTGCAACGCGAAAGTGCTCGCCGTGGGGCAAAAGGATGTGACTTTCTCGATCGAAACGCTGCAGGCCAAGGCGGTGGAGCGGACGGGCACCTCGGTGATCATGAGTCCGCTCCATGCGATGACCTTCAAGGTCATCGCCACCGGCGTCGACAGCGAGCAGGGCCGGGCTTCCTTCGCCCAGTTTCTTACCCAGCGCCGGGGCGGGGCGGAGAAACGGTCGAACCTCCGGGTGGAGCCGGAACAAAGTATCGAAGTGAAGATGAGCTGTCAGGGAAAGGAAGTGATCGGGAATCTCATCGATGTTTCCGTGGTTTCCCTGGCGATATCCCTGCCGGACGAAGACGCGCAGAGTTTCGAAGAGGGCGCGCCGGTCAAGATCCACATCGCGGAACTCGATCCCGAGTTCGGCGCGCCTATCGAGGCGGAAGGAAGAATCATCCGGCGCATGCCGCTCACTGACCAGGACACCCGGGAATGTGGCGTGGTCGTCTACCTGCGCATCGATAACAAGCTGTTTGATCGGCTGGAACGCTACGTCGCTATCCGCCGCGTGGCGATCATCCGCGAACTGGCCGGCGCCGACACGGCTGAAGGCGACCCCGAAAAACGCGCCCGCTCCGCCTGAACGGCCTACCGCCCGTCCAGGAGCCAGTCTCTCACCAGCCCAATCTGCTCATCGCCCATGAGGGTTGGCGCGTGCCCGATGCCGGGGAACTCGACGTATTTCGTTTCCGGGCCGCGACGCTGCATTTCGGCGGCCACGCCAGCTGGCAGCACGTCGGAACCTGCGCCGCGAAGCAGCAGCACCGGGCAGCGGACCGCATCCCATGCGGGCCACAGCTCGATG
>JAWWBR010000198.1:0-5276 GCA_033720855.1 Alphaproteobacteria bacterium | reverse complement strand
GGCAGGCCGGTGGTCAGCCAATGGGCCGCGGCCTTGGCGAGGACGACGAGTTCCAGCGACATGTCGGTCAGCAGCAACAAATCCAGGCTGCCGTCCTCGAAGTCGGAGAGAAACAGGCGGTCGAGGGCCAGCATCGCGGCGAGCAACGCGGTGACCCAGACCAGTCCCGGCGCGATCCGCGCCAGCAGCGCCGGGTCGTTGCCGATGCCGAAGGGGAACAGGATCACGGTGAGGACGAAAAAACCGACCACCAAAACGGTATCTGCGCCGCGCCTGAGCGAAAGCCTGACGTCGAACGCGATCAGTTCGAAAAACGCCGTCATGGCCGCGCCTCGATATCCGGCGCCGGGTCGAAGGGGTCGCCGATGGTCATGGCGGGGTCGATGAAATCGGTGAGCTCCAGGGATTGCGCGCCCGGTTGCGTGAGCGGTGCGTGGGTCGCCACCACGGCGATGCCGCCGGCGGCGCTATGGGCCGCCAGCGCCTCGCCGAAGGCCGCGGTTCCGGCGCTGTCCAATGCGGTGGTGGGCTCGTCGAGCAACCACAGCGGGGCCGCCGTCACCAGCACCCGGGCCAGCGCCACGCGGCGCCGCTGGCCGGCCGACAGATAGCGGCAGGGCAGCGCGGCGAGGGCGGTGAGATCGAAAAGCCCCAGCGCCCTGCCGATGGCCGCCGCTGACGGCGCGCCCGGCCGGGGCCCCCCGACCTTGGCCCAAAAGGCAAGCGATTCGCCGACGGTCGCAAGCGGCTTCAACCCGTCGCCATGGCCGAGATAGGACAGGCGCTCGGTCTCGGCGGGATATTCGACCGTCCCGCGCGCCGCCGGCAGCAGCCCGGCGAGAAGCCGCAACAGGCTCGACTTGCCGCTGCCGTTGGGCCCGGTCAGCGCCAGCACGTCGCCGGGGGAGAGGGTGAACCCGAGGCCCGAGAACAGCAACCGCCCGCCGCGGACGCAGGCGAGGTCGCGGGCGATGAACCGGTTGCGCGGTGCGGCGGAGGGCTTGGGCTCGCTCATGGCTTCCCTAATAGCACAAAGCGGCCGGGGCGGGGCCGGCGCTGGGGAACCTCGCGGCCTTGGGGCAAAAAGAAAGCGGTCACCGGTGGGGGGCCGGTGACCGCGCCAACCTCCGGTAAGGGTGTACCGGACCTTGGAGGCTAGGGCCGGAGACCGCGCCTGGGGGAGGGGGTGGATGCGTTGGTCATCCGGCATGGGGATGAGAACGTTTTAATGTGACGCCAATTGGTCGGGATCGTGGCGGAAATGTGATATTTCTCTGCCTTTCTTAAGCCCCTGAATCGGCGGCCTTTTCCCGGGGGGCCGACGGCGCATTTGACGGCTGCCGCAATCTTCGCTAACACCCTTTGTCTTTCTGTATTTCGCCATAACCGTAAGTCGGGACATGGGCGGCACGGGGGCCGCACGTGGACCGCTCCAACAGCGGGAGACGCATTTTGGCCAATAGCGCAGCCGACAGTTTCAACGCGAAGAGGACCCTCGAGGTCAACGGACGAAGCTACGCCTATTACGGTCTGGGCGAAGCGGGCGAAGGCGGGCTCGGCGATATTTCCCGGCTGCCGGTTTCCCTCAAGATCCTGCTGGAAAACCTGCTCCGCCACGAGGACGGGCGCACCGTCACCGCCGACGACATTCGCGCCGTCGCCCAATGGCTGGACGAACGCAAATCCGATCGCGAGATCGCCTACATGCCGGCCCGCGTGCTGATGCAGGACCTGACCGGCGTTCCCGCAGTGGTCGACCTTGCCGCCATGCGCCAGGCGATGATCGACCTGGGCGGCGATCCCAAGCGGATCAATCCGCTCTCGCCGGTGGATCTGGTGATCGACCATTCGGTGATGGTCGATGTCTACGGCAACCCGAACGCGGCCAGCGCCAACGTGATCCGGGAATACGAACGCAACCAGGAACGCTATTCCTTCCTGCGCTGGGGCCAGGAGGCCTTCGACAACTTCCGCGTCGTTCCGCCGGGCGCCGGCATTTGCCACCAGGTCAACCTCGAATACCTGTGCAAGGTGGTCTGGCACAACGGCGAGGGCGTCGCCTACCCCGATACCCTGGTCGGAACCGACTCCCACACCACCATGGTCAACGGCCTGGCCGTGTTGGGCTGGGGCGTGGGCGGCATCGAGGCCGAGGCCGTGATGCTGGGCCAGCCCATGAGCATGCTGATCCCCGAGGTCGTCGGCTTCCACCTGACCGGCGCCCTCAAGGAGGGCACCACCGCGACCGACCTGGTGCTGACGGTGGTGCAGATGCTGAGGGAAAAAGGCGTGGTCGGCAAATTCGTCGAGTTCTACGGCGACGGCCTCGATCATCTGGCCCTCGCCGATCGTGCGACCATCGCCAACATGGCGCCCGAATACGGCGCCACCTGCGGCTACTTCCCGGTGGACGAGGAGACGCTTTCCTACATGCGCTTCACCGGACGGGACGACGACACCATCGCCCTCACCGAGGCCTATGCCAAGGCCCAAGGCCTGTGGCGCCTCGAGGGCGCGGAACCGCCGGTTTTCACCGATACGCTGGAGCTTGACATTTCCACCGTCGAGCCGTCCCTGGCGGGGCCCAAGCGGCCCCAGGACCGGGTCCTGCTGTCCGATGCCGCGACGGCTTTCGACGACGCCCTGCCGGACCTCCTGTCCGGCGCCAGCCCCGCCGCCGCCGAATCGGTCGAAGGGATGGATCACGATCTCACCCATGGAGATGTGGTGATCGCCGCCATCACCAGCTGTACCAACACCTCGAACCCCGCCGTCATGCTGGGCGCCGGCCTGTTGGCGCGCAAGGCGGTGGCCAAGGGGCTCACCAAGAAGCCGTGGGTAAAGACGTCGCTCGCGCCGGGGTCCCAGGTGGTTGCCGACTACCTCGAAAAGGCCGGGCTGCAAGAGCCGCTCGATAAGCTCGGCTTCAATCTCGTCGGCTTCGGCTGCACCACCTGCATCGGCAATTCCGGTCCCCTGGACGATCCCATCACCAAGGCCATCGATGCCGGCAACCTGGTGGCGGCCGCCGTGGTTTCGTCGAACCGCAATTTCGAAGGCCGCGTGCATCCCTACGTCAAGGCCAATTACCTGGCCTCGCCGCCGCTGGTGGTGGCCTATGCGCTGGCCGGGTCGCTGAAGAAGAACATCGTCACCGATCCGCTGGGCAAGGATGGCGACGGCAACGACGTCTATCTCAGGGACATCTGGCCCAGCAATGCCGAGATCGCCGAGGCGATCAAACAGTCGCTGACCCCTGAAATGTTCCGCCAGCGCTATGCCAACGTCTTCGAAGGGGACGACCGGTGGAAGGCGGTCAAGACCAGCAACAGCCTGGCCTATGAATGGGACGAGGAGTCCACCTATTGCCGGCTGCCCCCCTATTTCGAGGGCATGGGCCGGGAACCGGAACCGGTCACCGATATCGAGGGCGCGCGGCTCCTGGCGCTGCTCGGCGATTCGATTACCACCGACCATATCTCTCCCGCCGGGTCGTTCAAGGTCGACAGCCCCGCCGGGGAGTATCTCGTGCGCCGCCAGATCGGCGTGCAGGATTTCAATTCCTACGGCGCCCGGCGCGGCAATCACGAGGTGATGATGCGCGGCACCTTCGCCAATATCCGCATCCGCAACGAAATGGCGCCGGGGACCGAGGGCGGCGTGACCCGCCACATGCCGGACGGCGAGGAAATGTCGATTTTCGATGCGGCGATGAAATATGCCGAAGAAAACGTGCCCCTGGTGGTGATCGCCGGCAAGGAATACGGCACCGGGTCCTCGCGGGACTGGGCCGCCAAAGGGACCCGCCTGTTGGGCGTCCGCGCGGTGATCACCGAATCGTTCGAGCGCATCCATCGCTCGAACCTGGTGGGGATGGGGGTCCTGCCCTTGGTGTTCCCCGAAAACGTCACCCGCAAGTCCCTGGAACTGGACGGGACCGAGACCTTCGACATCATCGGCATCGCCGACGGCATAACGCCGGGGATGTATCTGCCGTTGACCATCACCCGCGCCGATGGCAGCACCGAGACGATCCCCCTCAAATGCCGGATCGATACCTTGAACGAGGTCGACTACTACCTCCATGGCGGCATCCTGCAATACGTGCTGCGGGATCTCCTTGGGTCCTGACGCGGTGACCGCGGCGATACGGGAGAATCCGTTTGGCCGGCGGCCTTGAAAACAGAAGCGCCTGGGTCATTACCGAGGGACACCCGGGTATCGAAGTCCAGGCCATCGCCCTTGCCGAGGCGCTGGGCCTGAAGCCCAAGGTCATTCGCGTCAAGGCACCGCTGCTGTGGGGCTGGCTGCCGGTGACGGGCTGGCCGGCGCCGATCTTCTTCGCGCGGTTGAAAGGGGCGCCCCTCAAACCGCCCTGGCCGGATATCCTGATCACCTGTGGACGGCGTTCCGCCGCCCTGGCTTTCGCCATCCGCCGCAAAAGCAAGAGCGAGGGCGCGCTCGGAACCTTCGCGATCCAGATTCTCAACCCGCAGGTCGAGGTCAAGGGCCTGGATGTCGTGGTCACGCCGCGCCACGACCTCGCGAATCTCTATAAGCACCGCCATGGCGGCCCCAACGTGATCGCGACCTTGGGCTCCCTTCATCCTCTCAATCCCGAGCTCCTGGCCGAGGCGGCGGACCGGATGCGCGCGCGCTTCGCCCATCTTCGGCGGCCGTTGGTGACGGTTCTGGTGGGCGGGCCCTCCAGCGCCTTCAGCATGGGGCCCGACAGCATGGGACAACTGGGTGCGCAGCTGCGGGACCTGCACGAACGGACCGGCTGCGGTCTCGCGGTGATGACCTCGCGCCGGACGGGCGAGGAGAACGTGGCCAAGCTCGCCGCGACGCTGGAGGGGACCGGCGCCTATTTTTGGGATGGGGAGGGGGAAAATCCCTATCGCGCCCTGCTCGGTCTGTGCGACGCGGTGGTGGTCACCTGCGATTCGGTCAATATGGCCACCGAGGCGGCGGCATCGGGCAAACCCGTCTACGTCGCGATGTTCGAGGCCGATGTCACCTCCCACCGGGTCGAGTCCTTTCATGAGGACCTGCGCGGCGCGGGCCATGCCCGGATTTTCGAGGGGGAGATCGATTTTTCCTGGTCGCCCGAACCGCTGCTCGAAACCCCCAGGATCGCCGCCGAAATTCAGAGCCGCTTCGAAACCGAACGCGGCGGCTGAGCCCCGTCCCCCGCCCCAGGGGCCATCACCAAACCGTGATCTCAATTGACTGGCGGGAATTTCGCCCGCTAGGCTATTTTATGGCCATGTTCG
>JAWWBR010000197.1:0-5313 GCA_033720855.1 Alphaproteobacteria bacterium | reverse complement strand
CGGCGAGTCCTTCATCGGCAATATCGGGACGCTCGCCGGCGTCTACCGGACCCCGGCGCTCCATGCCGACGTGACCGCGGCCTTCACCAACACGCCGCCGGTCCGCCCCTATCGCGGCAATGGCCGGCCCGAGGCGGCCTTCGTCATCGAGCGGCTGATCGACGTTGCGGCGGCCGAGCTGGGCGCCGATCCCATCGAGATCCGGCGCAAGAACCTGATTCCCCCCGATGCCATGCCGTTCAAGACCGGGCTCACCTTCACTTACGACTGCGGCGAGTTCGAGCGCGGCATGGACAAGGCGCTGGAGATTTCCGATTACGCCGGCTTCGAGTCGCGCCGCGCCGAATCGCGGGCCCGCGGCAAGCTGCGCGGCATCGGCTTCTCCAATTCCATCGAGCGCGCCGCGGCGCCGGGGACCGAAGGCGCCGAGATCCGCTTCGACCGCTCCGGCACCGCGACCATCTTCTCCGGCGCCGTCAACCAGGGCCAGGGGCACGAGACCGTGTTCAAGCAGCTGGTCTGCGACCGTCTCGGCATGGACCCGGCGGACGTCTCCTATGTCAGCGGCGACACCGATACCGTGTTCTACGGCGAAGGTACCGGCGGCTCGCGCAGCGCCACGCTGGGCGGCTCGGCGATGCTGATGGCCTCCGACAAGATCATCGCCAAGGCGAGCAAAATCGCCGCCCATATGCTGGAGGTTTCGGAAGACGAGGTCGCCTTCGAGGACGGCGTGTTCTCCTCTCCCGCATCGAACCGGTCGCTGACCATCAAGGAGGTCGGCAAGGCGGCCGCCAGCCCCGCCAACTTGCCCGACGGCATGGAGCCGGGGCTGGTCGAGACCGCGGTCTATTCCACCAACATGATGAACTATCCCAACGGCTGCCATGTCTGCGAGCTCGAGATCGACGAGGAGACCGGCGCCGTCACGCTGCTGAATTACAACGTCGTCGACGATGTCGGCATGGTGATGAACCCGCTCCTGCTCCATGGCCAGATCCAGGGCGGGGTGGCCCAGGGCATCGGCCAGGTGCTGATGGAGGATATCCGTTTCGATCCCGAGACCGGCCAGCTGTTGACCGGATCGTTCATGGACTACGCCATGCCCCGCGCCGAGGATTTCAGCGACATGCACGTCGATTCCAATCCGGTGCCGACGGAGACCAATCCGCTCGGCGTCAAGGGCGCCGGCGAGGCCGGCAATGTCGGCGCCCTGCCGGCGGTCGCCAGCGCCCTGGCCGATGCGCTCAAGGAGTTCGGGGTTCGCGACCTGCCGATGCCGGCGACGCCCGAGCGCCTGTGGCGCATCATCGCCGAGGGCAGGGCGGGGTCCTAGACGGGCGGCATCAGGCCGGCTCGAGGTCGTCCGGTGACCGGGTTCGAGCTTCACCCCCGATTGGCGGAGGACACCGCGATGATCGGGCGGCTCGGGCTCTCGCGTGCGCTCCTAATGAACGATTCGCGGTTTCCCTGGGTGATCCTGGTTCCGGAACGGGCCGGCCTCGCCGAGTTGCACGATCTCGGTCCGGCAGAGCAGGCGCTCCTGATGGCGGAGATCAGCCGCACCGGGGCCGTGCTCGCCGATCTGTTCGACGCCGACAAGATCAATGTCGGCGCGCTCGGCAATATCGTCGCCCAGCTTCATGTCCATGTCGTCGCCCGCTTTGCCGGCGACGCGGCATGGCCGGGCCCGGTCTGGGGCTGTGGCGAGCCGGTGGCTTACGGGGCCAAGGATTTGGCCGAGAGGGTCCAGCGCATCAGCGCCGCCCTGGTGCGGTGACCGCCATCAACTCGCCGTCCACGGGCTCGCCGTCGAGGCCGATGCGGTACATCAGGTAGCACAGGCAGTCGAGGCGGACGGCGGTGGGATCCCGGGTCAGCATCGAGGGGATGACCCGCCGTGCGAAGCGGATTTCCGACCCGTTGTAATCGAAGCAGGATTCCAGGGTCGCGCGGTCGACGTGGACGTCGCCGGCCGAGAGCACGTCGAGCCGTGCATCGGATCCGTTCTGCAAGACCGCAAGCGTTTCGCCGGGCGCGACCTCCGAGAAATTGAGCCTGTCGATATCGGGCGGGAAACGGAAATCGGCGGGCGTGCCGTCGAAGGACAGCTCCGCCCCCTCGGGCACCTTGACGATGGCGAAGGTCCGCATCAGGTCGATGTCCTGATGAGCCACCGGGTGATCGGGGAAATGGGAGAGGTGGAGGCAGGCCTCGATCGCCTCGGCGGCATGGGTGGTGCCGCTGACCGCACCGCTCTTTCCGCATTCGAGCGTTATCGCGGGGCATAGCGGCGAAAACGCCGCCGACTGGACGCCCAATGGCCTGACGAAATAGACCACCGTGCGGCTGAACAGGAGCGCCAGATGGAGGTGGCGATGTTCCAGCCGGTTGACGCAGGCGTAATGGGGGTTGAGTCCGGAGTTGTTGTGGATGTCGACGCTGGCGAACGGCTTGCGGCGGGCCATGCGCTCGGTCAGCTCGGCCAGCATCGCGGCTTCGGGGCTGGGTCCGCGGTCCGTGCCGGGCCAGCTTCGGTTGTAGTCCTGCTGATGGCCCAGCGTGCGCACGCCCGAAGCCGCGGCGGCGACGTTGCCGATGAACAGAGATATCGCGCGCGGCAGTTCGGCGGACCGGTAGCGGCGCAGGATTCGGCGGACGGCATCGAAGCCGGTCCGCTCGTTGCCGTGCAGCAGAACCGAAATGAACAGAGGCTCGGCTGCGCGGCCGGGCAGGTCGATCAGCGTCGGGCCGTCCAGTATGCCGAGGAGATCGGGCGCCTCGCAGTCGAGCAAGCCATCGGGCAAACGGTCGAGATAGGTCAGTTTCGGCATCGTCCACCCGCCCCGGTCAAATTTTCCATTGGCTTACCTGGATGCCGCTGCGCTGGCGTTCGCAATAGGCCGCCATGAGCCGGAAGAAATCCCGGCCGCAATCCTCGAACCCGGCCTTCTGCCATGCCGCCCCGGTTTGGCCATGGGTGACGCGGTTTTCCACCACCCCGATATAGCGGTCGCGATCGTCGTCATCGACCTCGAGCGCGGCAAGCCCGGCACGGGCCGTGGGAATCAGTTCCTCCAGCAGCAGCTCGCGGGCACCGACCTCGCCGGCTCCGGGCCAGACCAGGCGGGCATCGAGCCCCGATCTGGCCGCCGCATAGAAATTGGCTTGTGCGTCGTCGAAGGCAAGCGCCCCGTCTTCGTTGAACCGGCGCCCCACCAACTGGTGGATGACGCCGACATAGAAAGCGGCATTGGCGATCATGTCGAGGATCGTCGGCCCGGCGGGAAGGACGCGGAACTCGATGCGCAGATGGGGCTGGCCGCTGTCGGAAAACCCCAGCAGGGGCCGCACCCAGCGCCAGATTGTGCCGTTGTGCAGCTGCAGGTGACGCTGGGCGTCGGGCCCCTGGTCGAAACAGAGCGGCAGCAAGACGGGAAACTCGTGCAGGTTTTCGCGGAAGCACTCGAGCAGGTCATGGGCGAGATAGCTGGAGCCGAAGGTGACGCGCCGCGCCTCGCCCCCGCGGCCCTTCAAATCCACCGCCTGTTCGAACAGGGGGATGCGGGTTTCGTCCCATAACAGCTTGCCGAACAGGAACGGCGCGTTCACGGCCGAGGCCAATGCCGGGCCGGCGACCGCGAGGGAGGCATTGTAGTAATGGTGCGCAAGCGACGCGGGGACCATCAGATGGACCTGGAACGAGGTGGTCGCCGCTTCCAGCATGACATCCCCATGCTCGGCGGCGAGGTGATCGGCGCCGGAAATGTCGATCCGAAGCGGCCGCCCCCCGCGCTGACGCAAAACCTCGGTGTTCAGGGCGTGATAGCGTTTGAGCGGCGACATGTTGCCGAGCGAAAGATCCTCTTCGCGGACGGTCGGCAGTGTTCCGATCATCACCATGTTGGCATCCATGCCGTGGGCGGTCGCGTTGCAGCGCCGCCAGAGCGCCTCCAACTCCTTCTCCGCATGGCTGAAGGTGTCCCCGCCGACCGTCACGGGCAGACAATTGAGCTCGACGTTGAAGCGCGAGAGCTCGGGCACCACCAGGGGATCGTCGAGGGTGCTGAGAAACCGCTCGTTGATGGAGTTGGGGTAATAATTGTGGTCGAGCAGCCAGGCCTCCACCTCGAACCCCAATACGTAGCGTTCGTTTTCGAACCGGCCGGCCTGGTACCAGTCGGCGGCGAGGGCGGTTTCGTCCCTGAGACGCTCCTGGAAGCGCTGGAAATCGTCCGGCAGGAAATCGGTTACTGTGATCTCTTCGCCCATGGATCAGGCAACCTTTCGCTTGGCGCCGGGACGCTGGTTCGCCGCCGCGGCGCGTGCACTCGCCGACAGACGGGATACACCTTTACGAAGTGATTGGGGACGGGAATCTCTGCCCTCCCGAGGCAAAACGGCGATCTCCGGGGTCAGCCTTCCAAGGCCTCGCGCAGGGCCTGCAGGTGGACCGGCTTCTGCAGCGTGGTGACGACCTGCGTGCCCGACAAGGCGCTGAGCTTCTCAGCCATTTCCATGTAATGGGGATTGTAGCCGGTCACGAGGATCACCTTGGTGTCGAAGGGCTTGGCCGAAAACCAGCTCAGGAACTCGATCCCGTCTTCCCCGGGCATGACGATGTCGAGCACCATGAGATCGGGGCTGAAGTCATCCAGGGCTTCGCGGGCGGAGGCGCAGTCATGGCATACCCTGGCCTCGTAGCCGAAGGTTTCGCTCGCGCTCAGAACGAAATCCGCGAAGTCCTGTTCGTCATCAACGATGAGAAGCTTCTTGGTCATGGCGCCAGACGGTGCCCCGTGTCTATCCCGGCTCTTGATTCGACATACGCTGCGCAAAAACTATCGCGATAGTACCTTTAAATCGGCAATTCAGGAAATACCGGGGAGGCGGTCCGCCCCCCTCGGACACTGCGCCGGCGCGTCAGCGGTACCGCGCCTGCAACGCGGCCAGCTCATCGGCGCCGGGGCACAAGTCTTCGAAGGGAATTTCCGTCAGCGGCGCCGCCACCGTCTTGTTGGCCTCGTGCATGTCCGGGCGGGCCTCGTCGATGTAGAGCAGCCCGGTCACGATCTGGCCCTGCTCCTGATGACGCAGGACATAGTCGAAGGCGCGCCCCCGGTCGCGGGGATCGTAGTCGTCACCGGCCTTCTTGAGCAGGATGTTGCTGCCGTCGTGGAGGGTAACGCGGATCACCTCGCCCTCGTCGTATTCGGCGGTGATTTCCCCGCGGCTGGGATCGATGAAATCGGCATCGGCCGCGGGCTGAAGATTCTGATACGCGTAGGCGTAGCTCATGGTCGAATCTTCGTG
>JAWWBR010000196.1:0-5319 GCA_033720855.1 Alphaproteobacteria bacterium | reverse complement strand
GGTCGCGGCGCCGCTGGGCTATACCGGCGAGGACGGCCTGATCCGCATGGCCGAGGGCATCCTCTCCATCGCCATCGTGACCATGGCCGGGGCGATCCGGCGGGTATCGGTGGAACACGGGCTGGACCCGCGCGATTTCGCGCTGTTCAGCTATGGCGGGGGCGGGCCCCTCCACGCCGCGGCCCTGGCCCGCGAGCTCTCGATCCCGATGGTCATCGTGCCGCCGGAGCCGGGCAATTTCTCGGCCATCGGCATGCTCCTGGCCGATGCCCGGATCGATGCCGCCGAGACCTTCACCGGGCCGCTGGACGAGGCCCTGGTGGCCGAGATGCAGGGCCGCTTCCTGGCTATGGAGCACGAGGCGGCGGCGGCGCTGAAGCGCGACTTCGGGGCCGAAGACGTCTATTTCCATCACCATGCCGAAATGCGCTATTGCGGGCAGCGTCACAACATCAAGGTGCCGGTCTCCGGGCTGCGCGACGTGGCGGCGATCCGGGATGCCTTCACCCATGACTACAAGCGCCGCTATGGCCATGCCGACGCCAGGGCCGAGGCGGAGTTCCAGGCGCTCCACCTCTCCGCCTTCGCCACCCTGGAGCGGCCCGACATCGCCAGCCTGCCGCGCTCGGGCGAGGATGCGGTGGGGCAAACCGTGCGCCCGGTCTATTTCGGCGCTGCCGGCGGCCTGGTCGAAACGGCGATCTACGACCGCGCCGCCCTGGCGCCGGGCTTCGCCGCCCCGGGGCCGGCGGTGATCGAGGAATACGGCTCGACCACCCTGGTCGGGCCCGGAGACCGCTTCGAAATGGGCGCCTTGGGCGAGATCCGGATTCACTGCGGGGAGGGGTGAGAGCGGTGGAAGCGGAAACCGAAAGCGCGGCCGGCCACGGCATCGATCCCATCACCCTGGAGGTCATCCGCCACGGCATCATCGGCATCACCGATCAGATCGACGCCAATATCACGCGCACGGCGTTCAGCCCCTACATTTACGAATACAAGGATTTCGCCGTCGGCCTGGTGGACGCCGGCGGCCAGCTGGTGGCCCAGTCGACCGGCGGCATGCCGCCGTTTGTCGCCGATTCGGTGGGCACCGCCGTCCGCGACGGGCTCAAGGTCTACGGCCGCGACCGCTTGTTCCAGGGCGACGTCATCGTCTGCAATCACGCCGCCGTCCAGGGCCAGCACCTCAACAACACGGTGATGTACACGCCGATCTTCGGCGGCCCGGACGGCGCGGTGCTGATCGGCTTCTTCGCCATCAACGTCCATTGGATCGACATCGGCGGCTCGACCCCGCGGTCCAGCGACATTTTCGAGGAAGGGCTGCAGCTCAGGTCGATCAAGCTGTGGTCCAAGGGCGAGCCCATCGACGAGGTCTACCGCATCATCGAGAACAACACGCGATTGCCGGTGGAGCTGATGGGCGACATATCGGCCCAGTTGGCGGGCTGCCTGCTGGGCCGCGACCTGACCCTGGCCCTGGCCGACCGCTACGGCCTCGAGACCTTCTTCGGCGCCGTCCAGGCGATCCTCGACGATGGCGAGGCGGTCGCCCGGGCGCGCATCAGGGAGATGCCCGACGGCGTCTACGAGACCGAAACCTTCCTCGACAACGACGGCGACTTCGACACGCCGATCCCGATCCGCATCAGGATCGTCGTCGAAGGCGACGAGATCACCGTCGACTATTCGGGTATCGGCGAGGCGGCGCCGGGCTGCATCAATTCGGGTTATTTCGGCGGCGGCGTGACCACCGCCCGGGTCGCCTTCAAGTATCTGGTGGTTCCCAAGGAGGCCGCCAATGAAGGCGTCTTCCGGCCCCTCAAGCTGATCCTGCCCGAGGGCAAGATCCTGAGCGCGCCGCCGACCGCACCCATGGGCAATTACTCGATGCCCTTTCCCACCGTGATCGACGCCGTCATCCGCGCTTTCGAGCAGGCCATGCCGGATCATGTCACCGGCGGCCATTTCGCCACCCATTCCGGCTTCCGCATCTACGGCCGCTGGGAGGACAGCGGCGAGGCCTTCAACGGCCACGACAGCGGCCATGGCGGCTGGGGCGCCTGCGCCTGGCATGACGGGGCCGGGCCGTTCCGCACCATGGCCCATGGCGACACCCGGCTGATCCCCATGGAACTGCAGGAAACCATCCTGCCCTTCCGCATCGAGGAGCTTTCCCTGCGCGAGGATTCGGCCGGCGCCGGCACCTTCCGCGGCGGGCTCGGCTTTCGCAAGCGCTACACCTTCCTGGCGCCGTGCCTGCTTCAGACCAATCTCGACCGCACCAAGAACCCGCCCTGGGGCGTCCGTGGCGGCAAACCCGCCGAGCCCGGCCGGGTCACGGTCTACAAGGGCGGCAAGGGCAAGGGCGAGATCAGGTGCAAGGCCAAGGGCTTTCCCCTCGAGCCCGGCGACACCGCGGTGCTCGAGACCGGCGGCGGCGGCGGTTACGGCGACCCCAAGGCGCGCGACCTCGGCTTGATCCAGCGCGATTTGGCTCGCGGATACATCACCCCCCAGGCGGCCCGGCGCGATTACGGCGTCACCATCGGCCGCGACGGAAAGGTTAGACGGAAATGAGCGACAAGCCCTATCCCCCCGACGTGCATCCCGAATCCGGCTGTCGCCTGCCGCCGGTGGACCGCGAGGCCCTGGATGACGTCGGCAAGGAGATCTACGACGCCCATGTGGTGCCGGGGCAGAGTTCCATCGCCGGGCTGTGGGGGCCGGGCGGCATCAAGCTCCACTCGCCGGGGATTTCCCGGGTCACCCGCGACGAGACCCACTATTTCCGGCACGAGGCGGAATTCACCCCCGCCGACCGCGAGATCGCCATCCTGATCACGGCGCGGGAATGCGAGAGCCAGTTCGAGTGGACCGCCCATGAGCCGGTGGCGCTCGAGGCCGGCGTCAGCCAGGAGACCATCGACGTCATCAAGCACCGTAAACCGCTCGACGGCGTCGGCGAACGCGAAGCCGCGATCATTCAGCTGGGCCGGGAAATCTTCATCGACCGGCGGGTCAGCGCCGAGACCTACGCCCGGGCGCTCGGCCAGTTCGGTGCTGGAACCCTGGTCGACCTGGTGTCGCTGATGGGCAATTACGCCGGCACGGCGGTCCTGCTCTGCGCCTTCGACATGCAGGTCAGGCCGGGAAAGAAACCGCTGCTGCCGACCGGTTAGGCCTGCCGGGCCGCGTGTGACAGGGCGGCCGGATATGCTAAGCTTTGGCAAAGAATTCGCGGACCGCCGCCCGCCGCTTCGGCGGCCGGTGCGATGGGGTCCGCGTCCAACCAGGGGGGTAACCGATGAGCGAACCGGCGGATGGCAAATTTTGTATCGACCCGTATCTCGATTGGGCGGCGGGCGAGGGTGTCCCCATTGTCGACGATTTCGCCGTCGATCTGCACAAGGTGGAGACCAAACCCTGGGCGCGGTTCGGCACCGATGGCGCCATCATCCATACCAAGGGCCGCGGCGATTTCGTCACCCTGTTCGTGATCGACCTGCCGCCGGGCGGGGCGAGCGAACCCATGTCCCATGTCTTCGACGAGGTGTATTTCGTTCTGTCGGGCACCGGCAGCGCCACCATCGAGACCGCGGATGGCGAGCAGCACACATTCGAGTGGGGCCCCAACGCCATGTTTTCGCCGCCGCTCAATGCGCGCTACCGGCTGTTCAACGGCTCGGGCAGCGAGCGCGCGCGCCTCGCCGTCTGCTCCGACTTTCCCATTCTCTTCAATAACTACCGCAACGAGGACTTCCTGTTCGACAATCCCTTCAAATTTCCCGAACGCACGGGCAAGGCCGACCACTTCGCCGGTGAAGGCGATTTCGTCCCCATGACTCCGGGCCGCCACATGTGGGAAACCAATTTCGTGCCCGACATGGTCAATTTCGAGCTCAAGGGTTGGGAGAACCGCGGGGCGGGAAGCTCCAACATGAAGTTCATCCTCGCCGAAAGCGTGATGCACGTCCATAGCTCGGAAATGGCCGTGGGGTCGTATAAGAAGGCGCATTGGCATCGGCCCGGCGCGCACGTCATTTGCATCACCGGGCACGGGTATTCGCTTCTGTGGTACGAGGGCGACGAGGACTACGTGCGCCACCCGTGGCATCACGGCGTCGTGTTCACGCCGCCCGAGCGCATGTTCCATCAGCATTTCTGCACGTCCCCGGTGCCGGCGCGCTACATCGCCATGAACTGGGGGTCCATCCGTTACCCGTTGACGCAGGATAAGAAGGACCAAGGGGCCAACGCCGAGGTGGATGTCAAGGAAGGCGGCCGGCAGATCAATTACGAGGATCAGGACCCCCGCATTCACCGCATGTTCCTGGAAGAGCTCGCCAAGAACGGGGTCAAATCCCAGATGGGCAAGTATTTCGACGAGGCGGCGATCATGGCGGCCGCCCAATAGGGGCCCGACAACGACGGTGCAAACCGATCGCGGCCGCCGGCCTTGCCGGTTGGTGGCGCGATCGAGGAGGTGTGCGTAGATCATGGACGAACTTGTCGAACGCCTATCCAAACTGGATGCCTGCACCGTCTCCGACGCCCTCGACCGGCTCGGCCTCAGGGGGGCGACGCTGGGCATCCGGCCGATGTGGCCGTGTCCGCGCATTTGCGGCCGCGCCGTGACGGTGAAGCTCAAGCCCCAGGGCAGCGTGCAGCCGACCCGCCATCTCGGCACCGAGGCCATCGATGCGGCCGCGCCGGGCGATGTCCTGGTGATGGAGCTTTCCGGGCGCACCGACGTGCCCGGCTGGGGCGGCCTCCTGTCCCTGGCCGCCCAGGTCAAGGGGCTCGCCGGCATCGTCATCGACGGCGCCTGCCGCGACATCGACGACAGCGCCGAGGTCGGCTTCCCGGTCTTCGCCAGGGCGGTGGTGCCGATCACCGCCCGCGGGCGCGTCGTCCAGGACAGCGTGAACGAGGAAATCGCCTTCGCCGGCACCCAGGTCCATCCCGGCGATCTCGTCGTCGCCGACGGCAGCGGCGTGATCATCGTCGACCGGGACCGCGCCGAAGAGGTGATCGCCGCGGGCGAAGAGATCGCCGCCCGGGAAGCGGCCATGGCCAAGGCGGTGCGCGACGGCATGTCGATCGTCGATGTGCTGGAGAAGGGCGGGTACGAGTCGATGTTGAAGGCCAACGCCGAGGAAAAGGACTGAGGGAGGGGTAAGCCATGGCGGAATTGTCCAACGTTCTGACCGATAGCCTCACCGGCGCGCTCGACAAGCTCGCGGTGGCCTGCCGCATCCTCGAAATGGAAGGCCACGGCAGCCGCACCCAGGGGCATATGGCGCTGCGCGATCC
>JAWWBR010000195.1:0-5508 GCA_033720855.1 Alphaproteobacteria bacterium | reverse complement strand
TGCCGAGGGCAATATGATCCCCATCATCCAGCATGGCATGAAGTCCCACCCGGAGCTGGATAAGCTGGGCGTGCCGCAGATCTACAAATACATCACGGCAGACCGCGTTCAGGCGCCCTACACAGTGGAACAGGTCAGGCAGCTCTTCGACCTGACATACGCCGCCAAGACCATGGGCCGCCCCTTCGCCATGGGACCCGGGGTGCCGGCGGAGCGGGTCAAGGCGATCCGCACCGCCTTCAACAACATGTCCAAGGATCCCAAGTTCCTGGCGGACGCGGATAAACAGAAACGCGATATCTTCCTGGTGACCGGCGACGAGATCCAGGGCATCGTCAACCAGATGGCGGCGACGCCGAAGGCAACGCTCAATTTGCTGGAAGAAGTCCAGACCTATAAGGGCAAAGCAAAGGTCGCAAAGGTCGAGATGGCCAAGCACACCGGCAAGGTCACGGCGACCAAACGCGGCGGGCGTCGCATCATTATCGACTACAAGGGCAAGAACGTCACCGCCAAGGTGTCCGGCTCGCGCACCACGGTGACCATCAACGGCCAGAAGACCAAGCGCAAGAATGTCAAGGTCGGCATGACCTGTACCTTCATCTATCCCGGTGCCGGCATGGAGGCCAAACGGGTCGATTGCAAGGGTTGAGACCGACCCAAAACGAAAGCCTTGAAGCGCCCCCTTTTGGGGGCGCTTTTCTTTGTCCGGCGGTTGGGACCGAAAACCGGCGCCGGCCTCCAAGTGGCCGATCGTCCGTGGAGGAGGCTAGGGTGAGGCCGTGGGCGGTCCCGGGGCCTTGGTCGTGGAACCGGTTGCCTCGTCGACAGCCGCCGTCAGGGTGGCCTCGCGGCGCGCGGCCGTGGAGGGCGCGGGCCAGATGACGAGGCAGACCTGGCCCCGGGTCCACAGCGCGTCGCAGAGCGTTTCGGCGGCATCGCGGTCGGCGAGCGGACCCGCCCGGAACCTGTAAACGATGGCGTTGTCCGCGCCCTCGGCACGGACGGCGGCGACGGTGAGCGCACCGAGGACATCCTCGTGGGCGCGGGTCAAGCGGGCGGCCTCACGTTCGGCCAGCGCCGCAGCCTCGGACCTGATGGCGCCCAATTGGACGCGGAAACCGGTGTCGTCGTCGGCCACCGGCGCATGCTCCGCCGCGGTCCCCTGGGCGGGAACGGATGGGGGTGCCTCCGCGGCCCGGCGCGGCGTGTCCGCACCCATCACCGGCGCATGTTCGGCAGCCGCTTTCGGTGCCGCCGCAGGCGCGGACGGTTCGGCCGCCCGGCTCCGCGCGTCCTGGTTCCGCGGCGGAGCTTCGGTGTCCGTCCGCGTCAGGGTGAATTCCTTTCTCGCAGTCTTGAGGATCTGCGACCCGGCCGATGACCGGGCCCGCGCTAGTGGCGTCGCGGTGCCGCGCCCGACGCGGGACAACCGCCTCTGTTCGCCTTCCCTGGCGACCACGTAGCCCCGCGGCTCAACCGCAGCCGGAACCGGGATGTTCTTGCTTCCGACCCGTTTCTCCAGGGCCGCGCGGCGGTACCACTTCGCCGCCTCCGCATGATCCTGAGGCACGCCGCGGCCGCTCTGATAGAGCGCGGCAAGATTGATCTGGGCATTGGCGTGACCGCGCTCGGCCGCCCTGCGGTACCAGCGCGCCGCCTCGCGGTGGTCCTGGACGAGGCCCAGTCCCTTGGCGTAGAGAAGACCGAGGCTGAACTGCGCCGCCACGTTCCCCTGCTCTGCCGCCTTGCGATACCACTTTGCCGATTCCGGATAATCGCGATTGACCCCCAAGCCCTTGGCGTAGAGGAATCCGAGATTGTTCTGGGCGCTGGCGAAGCCTTGGTCGGCGGCCTTGCGATACCATCGCGCGGCGGCCGCATAATCGCGGGCCACGCCCTGGCCCAGGTCATGCATCAGTCCGAGGTTGAACTGGGCCGCGGCATGGCCTTTCCGTGCCAAGCCGCGCCAGTGGTCGAGGGCGGCGCTGTAGGCGCCGCGGTTGTAGGCGGCAAGGCCATTCTCGAAATCGCCGGCCGCGGACGGCGTCGCCGCCGCCGCCAACAAGAGAGCTAGGACGAAGGTCAGTCGTCGCATGGTGGTTTACCCCTAGTGCCAACACTGCGGTCATCATGGCATCGTCAGGGTACATAAGAGGTTAACGGCGGTCCCGCTTTGCCCGCAGTTTGAGACAAATTCCCGATGAAACTTTCCCCAAACGTCGACCAAGATGGTATGAAATAGGCAATTGAAATACCTATTATTCCCCCTCCTCAGGGCCCGGCATCCCACCTGGGCGTCCAGGAGAGTGAAGCCCGGGGTTCCCCTAATCCACATCGCCCCGGGCTTCCTTTTCCATCGCGGTCGATCGAAAACCGCAGCCCCGGTCCAGACCGCCCCACACCGGCGCGCCGCAGCGCGCCCTTGGTCGCCGGGTCAACCGCCGGCACCCGCCCCCATCAGCGCCGCCTTGAGTTCGGCCATGATCTCCTGGTTGCAGCCCATGGCCTGCCACTGTGTGACCTCGAGGGTCCGTTCGATCAGCGCTACCTGGCGCTTGAAGTTGTTCTCCAGCTGGTATTCCTCCACCTCGGCAAGGAACCAGGTCATGTGCAGGGCGCCGTCCTTCACCTCGGCCTGGGGTTGGTGGGCGGAATAGATGGTCGGCTGATCGGTAAACAGGTGGGCGTCGCCCGAATAGGGAACGGCGATGCTGATCAGCTTGTATTTCGCGCGATCCTCGTCGGCGACCCCGATCGCCTCGCATTCCTCGTCGTTGAGCGGGCGTTCCTCGGTGAAATGGGCCTTGTCGACGTGCATCTGGGTATCGGGGATCGAAAAACGGTCATAGAGCCGGCGCACCAACTCTGCGCCCCCGGCACCGGCGGCCTCATCCTCGGCCGCGGCCAGGGCCTCGGCCTTGCGGCCCCTGAGATAGAGATCCAGTTCCTCTCCGGAAAACAGATACGGGCCGACGATGAACAATGCCGGCCTCAGGCGTCCTTGCGCCGAAGCTTGGGGATGGCGGCAAAGGGCACGCCCTCCTCACTCAACTCCTTGGCCTCGTCCTTGGTGGCTTCGCCGTAAATGCCGCGCTCTTCCGCCTCGCCATAATGGATCTTGCGCGCCTCCTCGGCAAAGCGCGGGCCGACGTAATCGCAATTGTCCTCGACATGCTTGTGCAGCTGATCCAGCGCCTTAATGTAATCCGCGCTGGGCGAGCGCCCACGCTGACCCTCGTCCGGTCGGTCCGCCGCACCGGTGGCGATACGTGGCGCCGCCGGCACCTTGCCGACCTTGGTCACGCCGCAGACCGGGCACGCGACCTTACGGCCGCGCCGCTGGCTGTCATACGCCTTAGCGTCTTTGAACCACGCTTCGAATCCGTGGCCGTCGGCACATTGGAGATTGAAAACGATCATGGTGCTCCAGGGATACCCCGAAAACTCGTTAAATATCAAGCGCCTGTTGCGTTCATGCGGGCCCTTGCGCCCTATAGAGATAGGCCGAAACGGGTGCAATACAAGACGCGACCAAGTCCGTCCGCCCGGGCCATGGGCGAAGATTGAAGGCGCGCGAGAGGCCCACTAAGGACCTGCGAAATCGCGGTCGTGACTGAGCGAGGGCACCTGTTCGCGGACACGGGCGCAGGCGGCGAGATCGATCTCCGCCGCGATCACCTCCGGCCCCTCGCCGGCCTCGGCAAGGACCGTCCCCCAGGGATCGATGATCAGCGCATGGCCGAAGGTCTTGCGGCCGCGGGGATGGGTTCCGCACTGGGCGGGGGCGAAAACGAAACAGCCGGTTTCGATCGCACGTGCGCGCAGCAGGGTATGCCAATGGGCCCGCCCGGTCACCTGGGTGAAGGCGGACGGGACCGCGATCAGCTCGGCCCCGGCCTTGGCCAAGGCCCGGTAGAGATACGGAAATCGGAGGTCGTAACAAATGCTCAGGCCGAGACGGCCGAACGGCGTTTCGACCACCACGGCGTCCCCGCCCGGGCGGTAGATCGCCGATTCGCGGTAGCTTTCGCCGCCCGCGAGCTCGACGTCGAACATGTGGATCTTGTCGTAGCGGACCACCACCTCGCCCTCGGCGTTCAGCAGGAAAGAGCGGTTGGCGACGCGCCCGGCGGCGTCCTCCGTGGCGACCGCGAGAGACCCCACCAGGAGCCAGGCCTCGAGCTCGCCGGCAAGCTCCCGGAAGGCGGCCAAGGCGGGATGATCCGCCTCGGGCCGGGCGTTTTCGCGCACGCCGAGGCCATCCGGCGCCATATAGGCGACATTCTCGGGAAACGCGATCAGCGCCGCGCCGTCGTCCCGCGCGGTTCGGGCAAGATCGGCGGCCGCCGCCAGGTTCGCCGCCATGTCGTCGCCGGCATTGACCTGGACGCAGGCAAGGCGGAACGGCGCCGGTTCAGTCCGCGCCGTCGCCATCCTCATCCTCCGCGCCATCGACGGCGGCACTCGGCGCCAACCCCAATACGGCATCGAGACGGCCTTCGGCCTCGAGCTGGAACAGTTCGGCACAGCCGCCGATCGGGACCCCGTCGACGAACAGCTGCGGCACCGTGCGGTCGCCACCGCGGTCGACCATCTCCTGACGCTTGCCGGCGATCATGTCGACGTCGTAGCCGGTCCAGGTGACGCCTTTCAGATCCAAAAGCGCCCGCGCGCGGTGACAGAACCCGCACCATTCCGAATAGTACATTTCGATTTCCGCCATGGCCCTGGGACGCTCTCCGGTCGACGTTGTGGCCCCCGTCATGGCACGGGACGCACCACCCGGGCAAGAGTCAATACGTCGACCGCCGCGGCGCCGGCACGGCCGAGGCAGCGTGCCGCCGCCTCTACCGTTGCACCGGTTGTCATCACGTCATCCACCAAAAGCACCCGGCGACCCTCGGCCGTCGCCCGGTGCCGCGGGCTCACGGCAAAGGCGCCCCGGACGTTGCGCCGCCGGCCTGCGCGGCTGAGACGCCCCTGGGACGGGGTGGCGCGCACCCGGGTGAGGAGGTCCGGCAGGCAGGGCAGATCGGCGGTCACGGCAAAGGCGTGGGCCAGCAGGGCGGCCTGGTTGTAGCGCCGGCGAAACAGCCGCCAGCGGTGGAGCGGCACCGGCGCCACGAGATCCGCCTCGGCCGCCATCGGACCGGCGGCCCGCGCGAGCCAGGCGCCGAAGGCGGGCGCGCCATGGGTCTTGTCGCCGTGCTTGAAGCCGAGGATCAACGGGCGAGAGAGGTGGTCGTAACGAAACACGGCACGGGCACGGTCGAACGCCGGTGGTTCCCGCAGGCAGGCGCCGCAGACCTCGTCGCTGCCGCGGCCATGCTCCAGCTCGAAGGGATAGCCGCAACGCGCGCATAAAGGGGGCGCGATGAAACTGATCTCGGACCAGCAGGCGGCGCAGAGCGCGCCGTCCCTGGCGACGACGGCGCCGCATTTGAGGCACTGGCGGGGCAGCAGCAGATCGAGGGCGGCATCGACCGCGCCGCGCAGGGGCGAGAC
>JAWWBR010000194.1:0-5542 GCA_033720855.1 Alphaproteobacteria bacterium | reverse complement strand
AATCTTGTCGGCGCCATGCGCATGAGCCGTCTGGCGCTGCGCCACATGCTGGGGCGCGGCGGGCCGGGGCGGATCGTCAATATCAGCTCGGTCATCGGCGCCCGCGGCTATACCGGGCTCGCAGCCTACTCCGCCTCCAAGGCCGGGCTCGACGGCATGACCCGGGCGCTCGCCCGGGAGGTCGGGCGGCGCGGCATCACCGTCAATTCGGTGGCGCCCGGTTATCTGGACACCGAGATGTCGGCAGGACTGGCCCAAGCGCAGCGGCGGCAGATCGTCAACCGCACGCCCATCGGACGCCTGGGCCGGGCCGAGGACGTGGCCCCGCTGATCCTGTTCCTGCTCGGCGATGGGGCCGATTTCATCACCGGCCAAACCATCATCGTCGACGGCGGCATATCCACCTGAGGGGCCCGCCTGCGGGGCGGCGCGGGCGCCCGTCAGGCCGGCCACCTGCGGCCCTTCCCCCAAGGTTGACTAGCGCCCGCCTCTCGACCATCTTTGCGCCTCCGCCCGAGCACGGTGCCGGCGGCCCGAACAACAAGACGAAGACCGCATAGACATGGCTTACGAAGACCTGGAGCGCGCCATCGACGGCGCATGGGAAGAGCGAGACAGCATCGGCCCCGAGACCAGCGGCGAGGCGCGCGACGCCGTCGAGCAGGCGCTCGACCTGTTGGATACCGGCAAGTTGCGGGTGGCGGAAAAGATCGACGGGGACTGGATCGTCCATCAATGGGCCAAGAAGGCGGTGCTGTTGTCTTTCCGGCTCTACGACATGGCCCCGATCCCCGGCGGACCCACCGATCCCGAGCGCGGCGAGAGCCCGTGGTTCGACAAGATCCCGTCGAAATTCGCCGGTTGGGGCGACAAGCAGTTCCGCGACGCCGGTTTTCGCGCGGTGCCGACCTGCGTCGTCAGGCGTTCGGCCTATATCGCGCCGGGCGCGGTGCTGATGCCCAGTTTCGTCAATCTCGGCGCCCATGTGGGCAGCGGCACCATGGTCGACACCTGGGCGACGGTGGGCTCCTGCGCGCAGATCGGGGCGAACTGCCACCTGTCGGGCGGGATCGGCATCGGCGGCGTGCTGGAGCCGCTGCAGGCCGGGCCGGTGATCATAGAGGACAACTGCTTCATCGGCGCGCGCTCGGAGGTCGCCGAGGGGGTCATCGTCGAGGAAGGCGCGGTGCTCTCCATGGGTGTGTTCCTCGGCGCCTCGACCAAGATCGTCAATCGCGACACCGGCGAGGTTCTGACCGGCCGGGTACCTGCGTATTCGGTGGTCGTTCCCGGCACCCTACCGGGCAAACCGCTGGCCGATGGATCGCCCGGGCCGTCGCTCTATTGCGCGGTGATCGTCAAACAGGTGGACGCCCAGACGCGGTCGAAGACCTCCATCAACGACCTCTTGAGGGATTGATTGCTGATGGCCCAAGGGCTTGAACACCCCCTCGACCTCGCCCAACGCCTGATCCGCTGCCCGTCGGTGACGCCGGCCGACGAAGGCGCGCTCGACGTGCTGCAGGAGGCGCTGGAGACGCTCGGCTTTTCCTGCACGCGTCTGCCGTTTTCCGAAGACGGCGCGGACGATGTCGACAACCTCTATGCCCGGATCGGCGACGAGGAGCCCAATTTCTGCTATGCCGGCCACACCGACGTGGTGCCGGTCGGCGCGCCGGCGGGATGGACCGTCGACCCCTTCGGCGCCGAGGTGATCGACGGCGTCCTCTACGGCCGCGGGGCGTCCGACATGAAGGCCGGCATCGCCGCCTTCGTCGCTGCCGTCGCGCGGTTCCTCGACGAGCGCGGGACCGGTTTCGGAGGCTCCATCAGCCTGCTGATCACCGGCGACGAGGAGGGGGTCGGCATCAACGGCACCCGCAAGATGGTGGACTGGCTCCAATCCCATGACGAGACCCTGACCCATTGCCTGGTGGGGGAACCGACCAATCCCACCCAGCTTGGCGAGATGGTCAAGGTCGGGCGGCGCGGCAGCCTGGTGGGCTATCTCACGGTCTACGGCACCCAGGGCCATACCGCCTATCCCCACCTCGCCGACAACCCCATCGACCGGCTTCTCAAGATGCTCGCCGCCGTTACCGAAGAGCCGCTGGATCAGGGCACCGAACATTTCCAGCCGTCCTCGGTGGCGATCTCCACCATCGATGTCGGCAATCCGGCGACCAACGTGATCCCGGCGGAAGCGCGGGCGACCTTCAACATCCGCTTCAACGACCTGCATACACAAGCGAGTCTCAAGGCGCGGCTCACCGAGATCTTCGAGGGCATCGGCGGCGATTTCGACTTCCGCGCCCAGGACAACGGCGAAGCCTTCCTGTGCGAACCCGACCGATTGGCCCAGATCGTTGCCGACGCCGCCGAGACGGTTACCGGGCGGCGTCCGGAGCTGTCGACCACCGGCGGCACCTCCGATGCCCGCTACATCCACAAGGCCTGCACCTGCGCCGAGTTTGGCCTGGTCGGCGCAACCATGCACAAGGCCGATGAACGCCAGGCGGTCGGCGACATCGAGGCGCTGGCCGATATCTACAAGGGCGTTCTCGACGCCTATTTCGCTTAAGGCCGGAAACGCGCGCGGGACGAGCATGGGGCACCGGGAGCAAAGGTGATCACGGTCCGGGAAATATCCACCGGCATCTACGGCGCCTGGCGCTTGGCGCTCGGCGACAAAAGCGGCCTGACCTATTTCGACGCCACCGCCGAAGGCGCGCTGCGCTCGTTCCATGCGGCGCTCATCGCCCTGCCGATCGCCTCCGTTTACCTCGCCCTCGATCTCGGGCGCCAGGAGATAACGGCGCCGGTGGCGATGGTGGTGGTGGTGTTCCTGCTCTCCTTCGCCCTCGATTGGGCGGCCTTCCCCCTGGCCGTGCTTCGGCTCGCGCCGATGATGGGCTTCGACGACCGCGTGCTGCGCTACATTCCGGCGCTCAACTGGGCCCGGGTGCTGGAACTGGTGGTGCTGATGCCGGCGGCGATGGTCGGCATGGGCGACCCGTTGGCGATGGGTGCCCTTCTGCGGCTGATCCTGATGGTGGCGGTGCTGGTCTATCACTGGTTCGTCGCCAAGACGGCGCTCGAGGTCACCGGCGGACAGGCGGCGCTGCTGGTGGCCATCAACCTGTTGCTCGGATTCATGATCGGGCTTTGGGGATTCTCCCTGGTGCGGTAACCAACATTCGGCGCGAAGCGCCGGTCCTTCAGTAGCGCACGGCGGCGAGGTAGAGCCCGCAGGCCGGCGCCGTCGGCCCGGCGGCGGCCCGGTCCCGCGCCGCAAGCGCCTCGGCGACATCGCCCGCCGACCACTTGCCCTCCCCCACCTGGCGCAGGGTGCCGACGATGATGCGCACCTGATTGTGCAGGAACGAGCGCGCCCGCGCGCGAATCTCGATGGTCTCGCCCTGCCGCGCGACGGTCACCGCGTCAAGGGTCTTGACCGGGCTCTCGGCCTGGCACTGGGCGGCGCGGAAACTGGTGAAGTCGTGCCGCCCCACAAGGACGCCGGCGGCCGTGCCCATGGCCGCCTCATCCAATGGCACCGAGACCTGCCAGGCGCGGCCCGCATCCAGGGCCAGGGGGGCGCGGCGGTTGACGATGCGGTAGAGATAATCGCGGCCGACGGCGGAAAAGCGCGCATGGAAGTCATCGGCAGCTTCCGCCGCCGCCAGCACCGCCACCGGTCGCGGTTTGAGGTGGAAGTTGAGGGCATCGCGGACGGTATCGGCGTCGGTCGCCCGGGCGAGATCGAAATGGGCCACCTGGGCCAGCGCATGGACGCCGGAATCGGTGCGCCCCGCGCCGGTCACCTGAACCTCTTCGCCGCAAAAGGCCGCGATCGCCTCCTCCAGCGCGGCCTGCACCGAGGGGCCGTTCTCCTGGCGCTGCCAGCCGACGAAGGGGCCGCCGTCGTATTCCACGGTGATGCGCCAGCGGCTCACCTGGCCGCCCCCTCCGGGGCGCCGCCGGTCTCGGTATCCCGCGGCAACGGCAACCGGACGCCCGGGGCGATCGGAAATCCGCGCAGGAACTCGGCCGCGCCCTGGGCCTTCCGCCCTTCCCGCTGCAGCGAGAGGATACGCAGGCATCCGCCGCCGCAAGCGATCGTCCGGCGGTCGTCCATCACCTGGCCGGGCTCGGCATCGGCGGCATCGGCCATCACCCGGGCCTCGATGACCTTGATGCGGGTGCCCTCGACCTCGAACCAGGCGCCCGGCCAGGGGGAAAAGGCGCGCACCTGGCGCTCGAGCTCGGCCGCCGGCCGGCGCCAGTCCATGCGCCCCTCCTCGCGGGTCAGTTTCTTGGCGTAGACCGCCCCCGCCTCGGGCTGGGGCCGGGCTTCGATGACGCCGGACTGGAGCCCGTTGAGGACGTAGACCACCATGCGCCCGCCCAGCACCGCAAGGCGATCGTGGAGCTCGGCGCAGGTAACGGCCGGGCCGATCTCGATCTCCTCGGCGGCGAGGATGGGGCCGGTATCGAGCCCGGCGTCCATCTGCATGATGGTGATGCCGGTCCTCTCGTCGCCAGCGAGGATGGCGCGCTGGATCGGCGCCGCCCCGCGCCAGCGCGGCAGGAGCGAGGCGTGGATGTTGATGCAACCGAATTTGGGCGCCGCCAGGACCGGTTCGGGCAGGATCAGCCCATAGGCGGCGACCACGGCGACATCGGCGCCGAGCGCGGCGAATTCCGCCTGGACGTCCGCATCCTTGAGGCTTTCGGGCGTAAACACCGGAATCTCATGGCGAACCGCGTGCTCGTGCACCGGCGAGCGGCGTGCGCCGTGGCCGCGCCCGGCGGGCCTGGGCGGCTGGGTATAGACGGCGATCACCCGATGGTGGCTCTCCAGGATGGCGGCGAGCGCGCGGACGGCGAAATCGGGAGTGCCCATAAAGATGACGCGCAACCGCCTCTCCCTCCTTGCGCGGCCCGGCGCGTGCTTGGCGCCGCGCCGGTCTCCCGTCAGGACCGCGCCAAGGCGGCCTCGGCCCCCGCCCGCTTGGTCTTCTTCAGCTTGCGCAGGATGATGTTGCGCTTGAGCAGGCTGAGATGGTCGATGAACAGCGTACCGTCGAGATGGTCCATCTCATGCTGCAGGCAGGTCGCCAGGGTGCCTTCGGCCTCGAGCTCGCGGATCTCGTTCTCGTAATCGATGAACCGCACCCGCACCCTGGCCGGGCGTTCGACGTCGGCGTAATGATCGGGCACCGATAGGCACCCCTCCTCGCCCACCAGGGTTTCGTCCGACGCCCAGACGATTTCCGGGTTGGCCACGCGCAAGGGGGCGGACGGCTCGTCCTTGCCGGCGACGTCGAGCACCAGCACCCGCTTGGCGACGCCGACCTGGGGCGCAGCCAAGCCGATGCCGGGCGCCGCATACATGGTTTCCAGCATGTCGTCCATCAGCGCGCGCACCTCGTCATCGACGCGCTCGACCGCTCGCGCCGTGATCTTCAGGCGCGGATCGGGGGCGGTGATGATATCCAGCTTGGCCATCGGGCGTCTCCAGACCCTGTAACGGCCCTTT
>JAWWBR010000193.1:0-5630 GCA_033720855.1 Alphaproteobacteria bacterium | reverse complement strand
GCAGAAAGCTCAAGAAATCAGTGCCCGGATGGATAAAACGCCTTGGCGCGCCGATCGGACAGAGGCAGCACGGCTATTCTATATTTCGTGTGGCTGTTCCTAAAGGTGTGCATCCACGGGTGGTCAAGGACGAGCACACTTGGATCGTCACTTTGAACGATGAGATCCCCGCGCCAGTCGCGGGAATTCCGGTGGAGCCCCATTTCCAACCAGGAGGGGCGGCGAGTTTGCATTTGACCGCTCATGACGCCAGGGCGGCGATGCCTCTGCAGGATCCAGAAGCGGGAGACCAAATCTGGGTGGTTCCGATGGTCGGCGGCGGCAAAGGCATTGGCATCGCGCGGCGATTCGTGGAAGTGCGCCTGTTGCCCACGGTCCAGGGCATTGCCGGTTTCGCCCTGCGGGACGGCGTGAAATTTGAGACCCTGCGGCAAGGAGTACGTGTAACAGCCCCCGGCGGACTGACTCTTTCGGGAACCAATGCGCGGGCGCCACTGCCGCGCCCTGCCCGTGGAAAGTCTGCATCGAGGAAGGTTTCCGGCCAGAGCTGGTTGTTCGATATTGCCGAACTGTATCAGGCGAGCGCCGACAGCTTTGCGGCGGTGAGACATAAGCTGTTGGAGGCGGCCTACACGGCACAACCGGCAGAGCAGAGCAAGGCTAGGCTGCGTTTGGCACAGCTCCATTTTGCCCATGGCAATTACGCGGAAGTTACAGGCGTTCTGCAAGTGATCCAGGCGGATGAGCCAGAGTTCGTTGAGGACCCTGTGTTCAGGGCACTGCGCGGGGCAAGCCTATTGCTGCAGGGTGCAACCAAGAAAGCGCGCCGTGATCTGTTCCACAGCTCGCTTGATGCCTACAAGGAAATCTCACTTTGGCGCGGTGCGATTGAGGCGCAGGATCGATACTGGGCCGCGGCATCCCGACATTTTTCGCGCACTGAAGACGTCATGCGCTCTTACCCTCGGCAGCTTCGCATTTACTTCGGACTGCTGGCCGCGGAGACGGCACTGCGGATCGGTGACGTCGCTTTGACCAAGTATTACCTGGAGACGCTTCAGGCTCTGAAACCGAGCCGCTCGGTTCGTCCAAGGCTCGAATATCTTCGCGGCCACTTGCTGGCCAAGACCCTCGACCCGGAGGCCGCGGTCGAGGCCTGGACCCGGGCGATGAGAGGTGCCGATCCAAAGGTGCGCGTGCAGGCTGCGCTGGCCAAGGCCGAATCGCTCCTCAAGCACGGCAAGATTGACGTCGGAACTGCCGCGAATGAGATGGAAAAGCTGCGCTACATGTGGCGTGGGGATCATCTCGAGTTCGAAGTTCTCGTCCGTCTTGGCAAGGCTTATTTGGCCAGCGGCGATTTCAAGAATGGCCTTCTCACCCTACGCGATGCCGCGCGTTTCTATCCCGAACACCCGGAGACGAGTAACGTGGTGGATCGGATGCGGGCGGCCTTTACCAAACTGTATGTCCAGGGTGGTGCGGACAAGCTTCCGCCTTTGGTTTCGCTCGCGCTCTACGATGAATTCAGGGAGTTGACCCCTCCGGGGAAGGTCGGCGATGACCTCATAGCGAAACTGGCGCGTCGTCTGGTTGGCGTTGATCTTCTCGACCGCTCCGCGCGTCTTCTCAAACACCTGGTTGATCGTCGCCTGACCGGGACCGAGAGGTTCGATGCGGCCAACCGTCTCGGGCTCGTGTACATCCTGGACCGCAAACCTGAAAAGGCGCTCGCCGCCCTGAGCGGGGCTCTGCCTAAGGACATCGCCCCTAAGGTGGCGACGTCGCGCCGTCACCTGAAGGCCCGGGCGCTGGGTGAGTTGGCCAGATATGATAAGGCCCTCGCCTTGCTCACGGGCGACGACAGCCGCGATGCAGCGTTGCTCCGCGCGGAAATGTATTGGCGGCTGAAGAATTGGCGGGCGGCCGCCAAGGCTTATGAGGCGTTGATTGCGGCCAGCACTGAGAAAGGAGCCGACGCTGCGGATTCGCGCCAACGCTACATCCTCAGTCTCGCCATTTCCCATGCCCTTTCGGGGAACGTCTATGGCCTGGCAAACGTGCGCAAGCGCTTCGCCCCGGAAATGGCCAAGAGCCGGTACTATGAAGCGTTCAATCTGGTAAGCGGCCATTCGGGCCCGGTTCCTGAAGACTACCGGATCATCACCCAGAAAGTTTCCGAAGTGGATCTGTTCCGGACCTTCATGAAAACCTATCGTGAAAAATTGCTACCGCCTCCCGCCAAGGGCGATCAGCAGGCGGCCTCTGCCTCTCCTCGGCCCGCCGAAGGCTGATCGATCTTCGCGAAACGGGTCCCCAGGCCTGTCCAAGACGGAAAGGTCCGCCCGGACCGCGTCTGGCAGCTTCTAGGTTGCCTTTTCAAGCGGTGGCTTCCGCATGGACGGGGGTCAGGCAACGGCGCCGCGCCAACGCACCAGCGGCCGGAGCGGCCAGGCTTTCCAGCCATGACCCAAGATCCTTCGGACAGCCGTTCTTCGCGGCGGTGGTCACCGTCCCCGCAAGGTGCCGTAGCCCGGCGTTCGGGCTATTGCCCGAAGCTCTGAACCAGGCTGCCGGCGAGCAGGTACCAGCCGTCCACCAGGACGAAGAAGATCAGCTTAAACGGCAGTGAGATCATCACCGGGGGCAACATCAGCATGCCCATCGACATGAGAACCGACGCCACCACCATATCGATGATGAGAAACGGCAGGAAAATCAGGAAGCCGATCTCGAAGGCCCGGCGCAACTCGCTGATCATGAAGGCAGGGACCAGGATCTTGAGGGGTGTCCGTTCCGCCTCGGCGGGAGGCTGGCTTCCGGCCAAGCGAACGAATAAAGCAAGATCTTGCTCGCGGACCTGCGACAACATGAACCCTCGGACCGGTGCCATCGTCTTATCGAACGCCTCCTGACCCTGAATTCGCTCTTCGATCAGGGGGGCGATGCCTTCGTTGTAGGACTTCTCCATGACCGGCGCCATGATGAAGCCGGTGAGAAAGAGCGCGAGGCTCACGAGCACCATATTGGGCGGGGTTTGCTGGGTTCCGAGGGCGGACCGCAGAAATGAGAGGACGACGACGATCCGCGTGAATGAGGTGACCATGATGAGAATCGCTGGCGCCAGCGAAAGCACCGTCAGCAGGGCGATTAGCTGCAGAATACGCCCTGTGGTCACCCCCGCGCCGTCGCCAAGGTCGAGATTGATGCTCTGTGCCTGGGCCCCGTCGGACATCAGCCCGACGACCCCCATCGCAACCAGGGGCGCCCAGCGTCTCACCGCAGCGCAGCGATGTTTAGGCAGCCTGATCATCTGTCTGATTCCGTCGGGGCACCAGGGCGCCGCCCCTCGCCCGCGCTCGCGATGCCGGTTTCCACCACCGTCTCGCCGTTGGGCCCGAGGAGGATGAGATGTTCGACCGAATCGCGGCGCAGCAGGACCAAGCGCCGCTTGGCGTCCACGTGTTTGGATTCGATGACCTCAAGGCGCCCCGTCTTGCGCGCGCCGCCGAGAACCTTTCCGCCCAGCGCAAAATGCCGGTACGCCCATGCGATCAGGCCGATCAGGGCGAGTACGAAGATCAATGCCAGGAGGAACTGAAAATAGGTGCTGAAGTCCATATGTTATGCGCTTTTTCGGGGGCGTTGACGTGCCCGTCCCATCCAAGGGGATTGGGTTAAGAGGATTTCTTCGGCTGCGGTGATTGGGTGCTGTAAGCACTGGCGGCGCTGCCGTGGCTGGAGAGCGCGCGAAGCGCCGTACTCAGCTCCTCGTGCCGTTCGGCCATAGTCCGGTCGAGGTGGCTGAGCTCTTCGACCAGCCCGAGAAGGATCGGCTTGACTTTGCGCGCCGTGTCGCCGTCGACGCCCGCGAGCTGGTCGCACAGGCTCTGAATCGCGCCTTGCAGCGGCTCGAGATTGATCACCTGGTTGTCCTCGACCAAGTTGCGTGCGGCGCCGATGACGTCGCTGATCTTCGCGATTTCCTGAAGGATGTCGTTTTGTACGGCCACGGGCTCCCTCACGATGCTTGATTGTCAGGCGGGGCGGTCTGTTGGCCTGCGGATTCTTGATAGATGTATGAGAGGATCTCCGCTACGGCCGCGAGGGCGGGAAGGGGGATCTCGCAATCGACATCCACCGCCGCCAGGATTTCGGCGAGATCCGAGTCCTCGCGCACCTTGATGCCGCGGGCAAAGGCGATCTCCAGAATTTGCTGGGCAACCGAGCCACGTCCCGACGCGATGACCCGTGGCAGACCGTCTCCATCGCGCTCATGCTGGAGGGCGACGGCGATCTCCCGTTGGGACGCGGTTTCGCCGAGATTGTCCCCGTTATCTGCAGGGGTTTCGCTGCCGGTGTCTTCGCTTGATGGGCGCACGCGCGAGTTTCCTCAAGATGCGCACTACCTGCGCTTCCGTCAATCGCACGCATCCTGCGCACGGGCCACGTGCGCATGTTGGACCGCCATGCTTAAAAATCTGTTAATTTTCCTGGTACGCGTGGCGGATGCGCCAACAGATATGGGTTTTGGAGGCACCATTATAGAGATCCCTCGCTAGCAAATCGGGGGTACGTAATCGTCAACGCTGCTGAGGAGATTTCGGTATATATGTATGCCAATAAACTACCCTCATGTATTTATTTATTATATCTTACGACTCATTCGATCGGAGTGAAAAATTGATTGCGAGGCGTGTGTCATGAATGACAAGAGTCCTGTTAGCGAGAACAATGAAAAAGTTGCATGGAAGGAAGGATACGAGTCCGCTTTTAGTTGTGTGAGCCAAAATACTCGACTCGGACAAGAACTAAGAAAGTCGCTACCTATCGGAGCCAGTGCGTTTGCCCTTGGCCCCAATGCACTGAATTTAATACGGGAACTAAACAAGAAATCTGATTGGGGGAGAGAAAAGCGTCGTGCTTTTGTGAGTGGCTTGATCCAGGGCCTAAGTGAAATCGCGAGCCTGGATAGCAAAGTTCGGAATTAATACCTTAAAATATTTATTTAATTGTAAAAATTTTGAGGAAAACATAGTCGATCAATTTTTCATTTTTCAATCAAAGCGAAATTTATGTTTTATTTTTGTTCTGTTGAGCCATATATGTTATTTGGTACTTTTATAGTATAAATTGGGCATTATATACTTTACGAAACCAATTTGAGTTAGTAACATCTCTCTATCCTTTGGAGAGAGCCGATGACGAGCATTTTGAACAATCCCATCTTCCAAGACGCCGAAGCGGCCCGCGAGCACCTTGAAAGCTTGCGCTGGCCGGACGGTCCCGTATGCCCGCACTGCGGTAATTACGGGAAGATTTACAAGGTCAAATCCAAGAAGGTCAGAAAGGGCGTTCGGAAGTGCGGGGAATGTCGCAAGCAATTCACGGTTACGGTCGGCACTCTCTTTGAGCGATCCCACGTCCCGTTGAACGTTTGGTTCCAGGCCGCATATTTGCTCTGCGCTTCCAAGAAAGGCATGAGCGCCCACCAGCTCCACCGCATTCTTGGCGTCACTTACAAGACGGCTTGGTTTATGTGCCATCGGCTGCGCGAGGGAATGCGCGAGTTCAGCCCCGGTCCGGTTGGTGGGGACAACAAGGTTGTGGAAGTTGATGAAACCTACGTC
>JAWWBR010000192.1:0-5761 GCA_033720855.1 Alphaproteobacteria bacterium | reverse complement strand
GCCTCGGGCGCGATGACGCCGCGCACGTCGCCCTTGCCGAAGTTTTCCGTGTTCTTCTCGGTCTGCACCGCATGGGCGTAGGCGAACCAGTCGGCCACCGACGAGCCCAAACCGGGCAGAACGCCGACCCAAACACCGACAAGGGAGCAGCGGATCACCAGCCACCAGTTTTGGAAGACGTCCTTGATGCCCTGCCAAGTGCCGTGGCCGAGGCCCTCGGTCTCGGCGATGGACGAGCGCCGCACGGCCAGCGCAATCATCTCCGGTACGGCGAAAATACCGAGGCCGACGAGGATCAGGCTGATGCCGTCGACCAGGTATTCGCCGCCGAAGGCGAAGCGTTCGATGCCGGTCTTGTTGTCCATGCCGACGGTCGAGACCAGCACCCCGAAGATCGCCGCGATCAGCCCCTTGATCGGCGCGTTACCGCTGAGCACGCCGACCGCGCTCAAGCCCCAGATCACCAGCATCAGGAATTCCGGCGAGCCGAAGCTCAAGACCAGGGGCTTCAGGATGGGAAGGCTCAGGAGCAGGACCATGGCGCCGAAGATGCCGCCCAAGGGGGAGGCGGCGAAGGCGGCGCCGAAGGCGCGGCGGGCCTCGCCCTTCTGGGCCATGGGAAAGCCGTCGACGATGGTCGCCTGGCTGCCGGCGCTGCCGGGCACCGAGATCAGCACCGAGGGAAAGGTGTTGGCGGTATTCGACACGGCGCCGATGCCGAGCAGGAAGGCGATCGCCGGATAGGGATCGAGGGTGAAGGCGAACGGCATGACGATGGTGATCAGGAGCAGCACGCCGATGCCCGGCAGGGCGGCGAAGAACGACGATCCCACGATGCCGATCAGCATCAGGAACATGGGCCAGGGCCGCATGATCTCCGAGATCGCTGTCAGGAGGGCGTCAATCATGGGACCTGCCAAGGAACCTGCAAGCCAAGGCCGGCGGGCACGGCGGCCCGCCGGCCTGAGGGTTCGAGGCCGGAGCGGCTAGATCAGCTGCCCTTGGCCTTCTTCTTTTTCTTCTTACGCTTCTTCTTGAAGGCGGCGAGGCCGTACTTCTTCTTCATGTTCTCGGCGTAATCGACCGCCTCCGAGGGCGCGCCGATGACCTCATCGACCATGCTCGCCACGGTCGCCCCGTCGATGTAGTTGATCTCCTTGGAGAACTGCTTACGCCCGATCTCGAGGAACTTGGGGTCGTGCACGGACTTCTTGTAGGCGGCGCGGTAGGCCTCGACATAGGCCTTGGGCGTGCCCGGCGGCATGCCCATCCACTTGTCCACCCGGGACGGCTGGGTCATGGACAGGAAGCCCTGCCACGAGACCTTGGAGATGTTCGCCTGCTTCAGCATGTCCGAGAAGACCGGGACCTCCTTGAAGGACGGCCGCGGGGCGACCTTGCCGTCGATCACCTGCCCGTCCTGGACCAGAAGGTCGATGACGCCGTCGGCTTTCAGCTGGTTGATGATATAGGCGTTGTTGGTGGCGAAGACGTCGATCTCGCCCTGGCGCAGCGCCTTGCTCATCTGGCCGACGCCCCTGTAGCCGGGGATCCAGCGTACGTTCCAGCCGAAGAACTCGGCCCCCCACATGGGCATGGCCTGCCACGAGCGGGTGCCCGAGATGGCGGCGACGATCACCGGCTTCTGGGATTTGTCCTTGAGCCGGGGATGGGCCTTCTTGTTGATGAACATGATGGCGCCGCCGCGGTTCAGCGAGCCGATGAATTCGAACTTGCGCGGGTCATAGCGGGCCGAACGGCGCCGCAGCGTGCCCGGCGAGATGACGGTGCCGTCGCTCTGCATGAACACCGTGCCGTCGTTTTTGGCCTTGTTCATGAGGTAGTTGGCGGCGCGGATCTTGCCGCCGCCCGAGCCCATGTTGCGGATCACGATGGTGGGGTTGCCCGGCAGGTATTTCTCCATGTACTGGCCCACCAGCCGGCCGACCCGGTCGGTGCCGCCGCCGGCGCTGGAGGCGATGATCAGCTGCACCCGCTTGCCCTTGAGCGAGACTTCGGCCGCGGCCGGGTTGAGGGCCGCCGCCGTCCCCAGGGCGGCAAGGCCGGCGAGGACAAAACGCCAATCGATGAGATGAGTTCGCATGTCTTTCTCCCTGATCGTTGATTTTGGTCTTGTTTCGCGCCATCGCCCCCGATCCCGGGGCGCCCGCGATTGCCGGTCACTATAGACCGGTTGCGCGGAACCGTAAATCTCCGCCCGCACGGCCACGGCGCCAGGGCGGAGCGGCCACCCCTTTAGATCGCCGGTCCGATGGAGCGCGGCTGCTGGATGACGCCGGTCAAGGTCTTGGGGTCGAGTGCCATGATCGCGTCCTCGTCGAAGACGTCGCCCATCTGCGATTCGACGCCGTTCTCGGCGATGGCCTCCAGCCACTTGCGGTGGATGCGCGGGTCCTGGTCCTCGTATTCGATCTGCCGGCCGCCGTCTTGGATCGAGGTCGCGCCGCCGCCCTCGGCGCTCTTCTTGCGCAGCGAGATGAAGGGATAACGCCGGCTGCCGAGGCTGCAGGCGAGGTAGCGGGCCGGCGCATCGCCGGTGTTGAAGTGCTGGTGGAACATCCAGAACGGCGGCGTATACATGATGCCGTGGCGCCAGGGGATCTCCTTGAATTCCGAATCGCCCTCGTACCAGAGCAGGCTGTAGCCCTCGCCGGTGACCGCGTGCACGTGGGTGCCGGCGGCATGGCGGTGGGCCTTCTTGTAGCGGCCGGTGGGAATCTGCGAGGAATGGGCGTGCATGGTGCCGTCGGCGAGGATGAAGGAGACCGTCATCGAGCCCTTGCCCCGCGAATTGGCCTCGTACAGCTTGAACCCGGCGAGATCGTGGACGAAGTTGGTCTCCCACAGATTGGTCGCCGAGAGCTTTTCGCCCCGGTCGATGCGGACGTGGTCGCCGTCGCCGTCGAAGTGCTTGGTGTCGCCGACGCGCTCGGGGAAGGCGAAGGGGTTGTCGAAGACGAAATCCTCGTTGTGATAGAGGTTGAGCGTCAGCGGCGCATCGTTGGTGCACGACAGGCGCGCGGGCTCCTGGCCCGAACCGTTGAAGACCTGGTATTGGCAATTGAGCGGGATCGCGAAGACCGCCTTCGGGCCCCACTCGAAGGTGCGCTGGCTGCCGTCGGGCATCGTTACTGTGGTCGAACCGGTCCCGGCGAGCACGTAGAAGAACGCCTCATAAAGGTGCTTGACCGGCCGCGTCTTGCCGCCGGCGGGCACCTCGAGCACGTAATTGGCCATGAAGTCGCCGCGCCCGTGGGTGTGGGCGAAACAGCCCCTGGCCTCGTAGCGGTCCCAGTCCCCGGTCTCGAGCGCCAGCAGGTCGTGGCCGAAGTCGAGATGGACCGGAATGCCCTCCCCCTCGGCCCAGTTGAGGTAGGGATCGACCAGAAACTTATCGGTGATGTCGATTTCGGACGTGAATTGGGTGTCGGACGGCATGGGTTCTCCTCGTTCTGATGGGCGGCCGGCGCGGCGCGCCCTGGGCCGGCCGCCGTCCGCATAGTCCCCTTTTTATGGGCAAGACTGGCCTGCGGCGCAACGAAAAATCCAGGCGCGTTGGTGTCGCGCGCGGGATCAAAGCATCGGCTCAGGCGCCTTTCGTCCCCAGCTCTTCCAAACGGGCGAGCCAGCGCCGTCGCTTGGTCTCGGGTAGGCGATGGACGTACCCGATCAGGGTCTCGCGCACCGGCTTTATGCCGGAATAGCTTAGGACGTTGCGCTCAAGGCTTTTCAGGCTGTGGGCGCCGTAGTACCAGCGGTAGGCCAGCGCCGGCATGGCCATAGTAATGACCACCCGTGCCGAGCGGCCCGCCAACAATGGGCGAGGCCACCCATTCCCGGTACCGTAGTCGAGCGCGAAGCCGGGCCGGAAACACTGTTCGAAGAAAGCCTTGAGCAATGCCGGCATGGTCCCGTGCCACAGCGGGTAGAGGACGACGAGATGCTCGGCCCAGGCGATAGTCTCTTGTGCCCCCCGGATTCCCTCCGACGGCTGCCCGCTGCGGAAGTCCTCGGCGTGGCGCAGGAACTCAATGTCCAGGGCGGCAATGTCGATGCGGCGCGCCTCCCTTCCCCCGCGCCGAGCCCCGCTCTCATAGGCTTCGGCCAGGGCACGGCAATAGCTGGGCCCCGGGTCGGGATGCCCCAAAACGACCGCGGTCTTTTGTGCCATGAACGCTCCAGTCCGTTACCCAAGCACCTTAGGGCGAGGGGTGGAATCCGGCCTCGAGCCAGGCGCTCAGGTCGCTGCCCAGCATGTCGGTGGGGATCTCGAAACACTTTCCTTCGGCCAGCGCCTTGCGGTAGATGACGCCGCCGGCGGCGGCGAACTGGATGGCGAGGCCGGAATTGTTCTTGTAATAGACGATGCCGCCTTCGGGCCCGTGGGCGGCGGCATCGGCAAGGGTCCGGGTGCCGGCGAAGAGGTCGCCCAGCTCGATGATCCTCTCCCGGTCGACGGCGCCGTCGTCGATCGGGCCCAGCAACTCCACCTGCTTGTTCTTGGTCACGCTCTCCCAATCGTTGATGATGATGGCGCCGGCCCGCTCGACGGTGCGGCGATCGACCTCGAAACGGGTGTGGTTGGGGTCGGAATTGGCGATGGTCGCCACCATCTGCCCGTCCTCGAGCCAGTCGCCGTCGAACACCGGTTGGGCCGAATTGGTGGCGCAGCAGATGACGTCGGCGCCGGCGACCACCTGCCTGGGATCGTCGACGGCGACGACCTCGTAATTGCGCCGGGCGAAGTCCCGGGCGAAGGCTTCGCGGTGCTCGGCGCTGGGGCTGAAGACGGTGACCCGCTCGATGGGACGGATGGCGGCCACCGCTTCGAGCGCCGTATGAGCCTGCTTGCCGGTGCCGAAGATGCCGAGCACCGAGGCGTCCGCCCGCGCCGCGTGATCGACCGCGGCCCCCGTGGTGGCGCCGACGCGCAGGCCCGAGAGCTCGAACTCGTGCATCAGGGCCAGCGGCTCGGCGGTGGCGAGATCGAACAGGATCACCAGCCCCCAATTGAAGGGCCTCGGGTTCTCGTTGCGCGAATTGGTGGTCTCGCCCTCGCCCAGCATGACCTTGATTTGCGAGCCGGCGCGCACGCAGGCGATCCCTGCAGACGGCACCGCGCCGATATGGACATTGGCCCAATAGCGCTTCTCGGGCTCGGGGTGGGGCGCCAGGTAGCGCAAGCGCGGCGGGCTCTTGGCGCTGCCCTCGGCGAAATCCTTGAAGGCCCCGACCATCGAATCGATGCATTCGCCCATGGGCAACAGGCGCTCGACATCGGCGCCGGTGATGATCAAGGTCATGGCCTGCCTCCCCTGGGCGTGTCGTCTTCTTCCGTCCCCGGCCCATGGGGGCGAAAACGGGCGCAAAAGAAAAGCGCCCCCATGCGGGGGCGCCAGTGTGAAACCGTTTGGTGGCGCGGGGGTTCTTGGCCCCCAGGCGCATCTATTCGCTGTCGTCAGCGATTATCCAGCGGGCGTGATCGAAGTCTTCGCGTCCAATCCACCCACGATCGCCTCGACGGCGAATACCTTCACCAAGGGTTTAGACATCCGATCACCTCCTTTCCGTTGTTGAAACTGCGGCGCAACTTCGTCACGGACACGCCCCCCTGTCAAGCCCCGATTGGCAATTCGCCGCCGCCCGCTCACCGCGGGGGCGGCGCCGGTGTCGTGACAGAGGTGACGATGCCGTCCTCGAACAGCACCCGGCCGCGGGCGTAATGCCAGACCTCGACGCG
>JAWWBR010000191.1:0-5877 GCA_033720855.1 Alphaproteobacteria bacterium | reverse complement strand
GGCGTATCCCGGAAAATTGTGGATAGAGGCGCGCCGCCGAGGGGACGAAGCTCAACACCAGGGTCAGCGCCAGAACCGCGAGCAGGACCATCAGGGGCGTACCACCGGCAGCGGCGGCGTGGGGCGAGACATCGGGCATGTTGCGGCGCCCTCCGATCTGGGTCACGGGGCGCCGGCCGCCTTCCGACCGGTGCCCCGAGCGGCGCAGGCGCCGCTTTCCCGCGATCCTTAATAGCCCGCGCCCCCACGGCGGTAAACCGGAAACCGGTTTCGTCCTTGACCGGCTGTTTGGAGGAGGGGGATCCAATTCCCGCCCCAGGCCACCTCCCGACCGCTCCGGCACGGAACGGTCCCATTCGGCAGCTTGCCTCGTAAGCTTGGGCGTAGGGCGGGCGGGTGGGGCCGTCGAAGGCCATTCGGCCCATGACGTCCATGTTCACGAATTCCCGGCACCGCGGCCGAGCCGGTCCTAAGTCCCTGCCGGCCACGAATCGCGCCATCCCGGAATTGGGCCTTCCTCCGGACCGAGATCGGGGCCAAAATCCCTGAGCCCGGCCACAGCGAGGATAAAACCGGTGGAGAAAAAGGGTCACGACGGCGAGACCCCGTTCTGGAAGCGCAAGACGCTCCAGGAGATGAGCCGCGAGGAGTGGGAGTCGCTCTGCGATGGTTGCGGCAAGTGTTGCCTGCTCAAGCTCGAAGATTGGGACACGGCCGAGGTCTCCTACACGTCCGTCGCCTGCCGCGGCCTTGATCTCGACACCTGCCGCTGCAAGTTCTATTCCCGGCGCAAACAGGAGGTGCACGACTGCATCGTGCTTGAACCGAAGATGGTGAAGAAATTCTCCTGGCTGCCCGGGACCTGCGCCTACCGGCTGATCGCCGAGGGCAAGGACCTCGCCGACTGGCATCCGCTGGTATCGGGTGACCCGAATTCGGTTCACGAGGCGGGGATTTCGGTTCGCGGGCGCGCCGTATCCGAGGAGGACGCCAGTGACGCGCTCGAGGATTTCATCGTCGACTGGCCGAAATAGCTGTGCACCCTGCCGCCCTGGGCTAAAATCCCCCCATGCCGCCGCCCGCCCCCCAGGACATCAAGGGTGTCTTCACCGCCGCCCTCACCTTTGTCGATGCCGAGCTGAGCCCGGATCCCGCCGCCTGCGTCGATCACTGCGCCTGGCTGCTCGATAACGGCTGCGACGGGATCGGCCTGCTCGGCACCACCGGGGAGGCGCCTTCGTTTTCCGTGGCCCAGCGCCGGGGCCTGTTGGACGCGGTGCTGGGTGGCGGCATTTCCCCCCACCGGCTGATCGTCGGCACCGGCGCCGCGGCTCTGGCCGACGCCGCCGAGCTGACCGCCCACGCCGCTTCCCTTGGGGTCGCGGGTTGCCTGGTGGTGCCGCCCTTCTATTTCAAGGGCGTGAGCGACGATGGTCTTTACGCCAGCTATGCCGCCCTGATCGAGCGGGTGGGTCGCGATGATTTGCGGCTGTTCCTCTATCATTTCCCGCAGATGTCGGCGGTTCCCATCCCGCACACCGCGATCGCACGCCTGATCGAGGATTTCCCCGGCGTCATCACCGGGATTAAGGATTCGTCGGGCGATCTCGACAGCATGCTGGGCTTTATCGGCGCTTTTCCCGGCCTCCGCATCTTCTCCGGAACCGAGCGATTTCTCCTGCCCGTGCTCGAGGCCGGCGGCGCCGGCTGCATCACCGCCGGCGGCAACGTGACCTCCAGCGCCATCGGCCGCCTTTACGCCCATTGGCGGGAGTGCGGTGGCGACAAGCGGGCCGAGGACCTCCAGGCCGAGGTGACGGCTCTTCGCGACGTCCTGGAAGGGGCCCCCATGATCGCCGCCATGAAGGCCCTGATCGCCCGCCACCGGGGGGAGTCGGGGCTGGCCCGCGTGGCGCCGCCGCTGTCCCCCCTCGCCGAGGCCGACGCTGAGGCCTTCGTCGCCCGCGTCGGGGCGGCCGGGCTGACCCTGCCATGACGCCAGCATCCGCCGTATCGGGGAACGGCTTTCCCGATCAGGTGATCGAGGTCGATGGCCGGACCATCACCGTCCGCCCCCGCCGCAACAAGAGCGCGCGCCGCATCACCCTGCGCGTCGATGCCCGCGGCGATTGCGCCATCCTGACGCTGCCCCGCCGCACCAGCCTCAAGAAGGGGATCGGCTTCGCACGGGAGAAGGCCGGCTGGCTGGCGAGCAAACTCGCCGCCTTGCCGCCGCTGACGCCTTTCGCCGATGACGCCACCGTTCCCTTCCGCGGCGCGCCTTTGTTGATCCGCCATTTTCCTTTGGCGGGCCGCGAGCCGGTCAGGGCCGAAGACGTGCTTTATGTGCCGGGAGAGGCCGAACGGATCCCCGCTCGGGTCACCGACTGGATGAAGGCCCAGGCCCGTGATGCCCTGGACCGGACCGCCGCGGAAAAGGCCCGGGCGATCGGACGCGCGCCGCCGCCGATCGGGATCCGGGACCCGCGCGCGCGCTGGGGAAGCTGTTCCGCCCGGGGGCGGCTGTCGTTCTCCTGGCGCCTGATCATGGCGCCGCCGCTGGTGCTCGACTACGTGGTCGCCCACGAGGTCGCCCATCTGGTGCACCTCAACCACGGCCGCGGGTTCAGGGAGGTGGTGGGCCGCCTGGCCGATGCCGAGGACGAAGCGCGGCGCTGGCTCGCGCGGGAGGGGTCGGGCCTGCATCGCTATGGCTGATCCCGTTCCCGCGCCGGCGGGACCGGTCCCGCGATCGCCGATCGCGCCCGAGTCCTTCGCCATGGTGTTGCTGCTGACCGTGCTGGTCGCGTTCGGCGCCATCTCCAACAACATGGTGCTGCCGAGCCTGCCGGCGCTTTCCGCCGGTTTGGGGGCGCCCCCGGGCGTCGCCATCCTCACGGTTTCGTTTTTTTTCATCGGCTTCGGCGTCGGCCAGCTGTTCTACGGTTCGCTCTCCGATCGTTTCGGACGGCGCCCGGTGCTGACCGCCGGGCTCGCCCTCTATACCCTGGCCTCGGCCGCCTGCACCGTGGCCCCCGATATGGAGACCCTGATCGCCGCGCGCCTGGTCCAAGGTCTGGCGGCGGCTTCCGCCCAGGTCCTCGCCCGGGCCATCGTACGCGACTATTTCACCCCGGCGCGGGCGGCGAAGGTGCTCTCGCTGATGGCCGCGGCCTTCGCCTTCGCATCCGCCCTCGCCCCTCTCGCCGGCGGACTCGCGCTCGGGTGGTTGGGCTGGCAGGGGGTCTTCCTCAGCCTCACCGTGTTGGGCGCCGGAACCTTCATCGTGGTGGGGCTGCGCTTCGCCGAAAGCTTAGCCCAACGGGACCCGCAGGCGATGGCCCCGGCACGGCTCGTCGCCAATTACCGGAACCTCTGCACGAGCCGGGTGTTCATGGGCTATACGCTGGCTTTCGCCGCCGCCTTCGCCGGCATGTTTGCCTTCCATTCCGGCTCCTCTTTCGTCTTCATCACCCTGCTCGGATTTTCCCCGGGAATATTCGGCCTGTTTTTCGCCTTCGTGATCGGCGGGTATTTCATCGGCTCGGTGATTTCCACCAGGCTGACCACGGGCCTCGGCGTCCGCCGCTTGGTCGCCGCGGGGATTGCCATTTGCGCGGTCTCGGCGGCGGGTTTGGTGGCGGTCGTGCTCGCCGGCCTAACCGCCGCATCGACGGTCCTGCTGCCCCAGTTCGTCTTCATGCTGGGGATCGGGCTGATCCTTCCCAACGCCATCGCCGGGGCGCTGGCGCCCTTCCCCGAAAAGGCCGGCGCGGCATCGGCGCTGCTGGGCTTTATCCAGCAATCGGCCGGCGCCGCCATGGTGGCGCTGTTGGGGATCCTGGTGGACGGCACCGCGCTTCCCATGGCCGGCTGCATCCTGCTCGGCGCGCTGCTGTCCTTGCTGTGCTTCGCCGTGATTCTTCCCGGACGGGAGGCCGCGGTTAAAGGCTAGGGGCGGATCGCCGCCTTGCGGTCACTCGGGATATTCGGGGCCGGAGTGGTCGGGCCGTATTCCCCATCCGGCGCTTTCCCCGCCGCCGCCGAACAGGCGGCCCCAGAATCCCACCGTGCGCCGGGCGCCGGGAAGGGGGCGAGGCGGCCGGCCACGGTGCGCCGCCGTCATCACCTCCCTGAAAACCCGGGACGGCAGCCCGCCGCCGGTGACGCCCCGCATCGGGCTGCCGTCATCGTTGCCCACCCACACGGCGGTGACGAAATCGGCGGAGTAGCCGATGAACCAGGCGTCCCGGTAGTCCTGGGTGGTTCCGGTCTTGGCCCCGGCGGGACGCCCGAAGCGTCCCTTGCGTCCGGTCCCGCGGTCCAGCACCGCCGCCATCATCAGGTTGATCCGATAGAGCGTGTCGGGATCGATGCGGCCGCCCGGGCCCGAGCCGATGCGGCGATAGATGCGGCGTCCGCGCCCATCGCGGATGTCCTGCACGCCGTGGGCGAACACCGGCCTGCCGCCGTTGGCGAAGGCCGCGTACGCCTGGGCCATCTCCAGCGGGGTCACTTCCGAGGTGCCGAGCGCCAGCCCGGCTTCGCGCCGGAGCGGCGTGGTGATGCCAAGCCGGCGCGCCCAATTGATCGTGCGATCGATGCCGGCGCGGCGCAGGACCCTGACGGCGACGCTGTTGTAGGAGCCGGCAAGGGCCTCGGTGAGGGTGACCTCGCCGTGATAGCGGTTGCCGTAGTTCTTGGGACGGAAATCGCCGATGCGCACCGGCGCGTCTCGCATCACGGTGTCCGGCGCGAGCCCCGCCTCCAGCCCCGCCAGATAGACGAAGGGCTTGAACGCGGATCCCGGCTGCCGCAAGGCTTGGACGGCGCGGTTGAACTGGCTTTTGCCGTAGTCGCCGCCGCCGACCATGGCGCGCACGGCCCCGTTCATCGACAGCACCACCACGGCCGCCTGACCGATGCCCCGTTGCCGCCCGGGACCGGCGAGAAGGCTTTTCACGGCCGCCTCGGCCGCTCTCTGCAGGGCGATGTCCAGGGTCGTCTTCACCGTCAGGTCGCCGCGCCCGGCGCCGACATACCCGCGCGCCTGATCCAACGCCCAATCGGCGAAGTAGCGGCCCACCCGCACCTGCTGGCGGCCGAGGCGGGCGGGATTGCGCTTGACCACCCGGGCCTGGGCCGCGGTGATGGCGCCGGTGGCGGCCATGCGATCAAGCACGATGGCGGCACGGCGCGCGGCACGGCCCCGGTTCCGTGTCGGCGCGTAGTGCGAGGGCGCCTTGAGCAATCCCGCCAGCATCGCCGCCTCGTTCAGCTGCAGCCGGCTCGCCGGCTTGGAGAAATAACTGCGGGCTGCCGCCTCGATGCCGAAATTGCCCGCCCCCAGGTAGACCCGGTTGAGGTAAAGGGCGAGGATTTCATCCTTGGTAAAGCGGTTCTCCAGCCACAGCGCCAGGATCATCTCCTGGACCTTGCGCTTGACGGTGCGCTCGGGCCCGAGGAACAGGTTCTTGGCGAGTTGCTGGGTGATGGTGGAGCCCCCCTGGACGATGCGTCCCGCGCGCAGGTTGACGAACATGGCGCGGGCGAGCCCGAGAAGGTCGATGCCGAAATGGCGGTAGAAGCGCGCGTCCTCGACGGCGATCACGGCGGCCGGGACGAAAGGCGGCAGCTCCCGGATGGTGACCGGCCGGGCGACGGCCTCGCCGAAGCGCATGAACGGCCTGCCGTCGGCGGCAACCAAGGTGACCAGGGGGCGTTTCTTGAGGGCCGGCACATCGGTGAGCGGCGGCAAATCATAGGCATACCACGCGACCACCGCGCCCGCCGCAAGCCCTCCCCAGATCGAGAGGATGAGGCCCCATTTGAGAACCCCGCGGCAGAGGCCGCGGCGTTTGCGGCGCGGCGCGGATC
>JAWWBR010000190.1:0-5913 GCA_033720855.1 Alphaproteobacteria bacterium | reverse complement strand
GGAGCCCTTCATCGTGCGCAAGGCGCAGATCGACGCCGAGGCCGAGCGCCTGGCATCCCTGCCCAAGCCCAATAACGGGGTCCGGCGCACCAACTTCGTCCACCCCCGGGCCGAGGAGGGGACGCTCAGCTTCACGCCGGGCATCTCGTGCTCGCTGGACGTGCTCAACCCCGGCGAGGAGACCGCCTTCGTGCGCCAGAACGCATCGGTCATCGACTTCCCGATCTCGGGCGGCGGCAAGGTGGTGATGGGCGAGCAGACCTTCGACATCAAGCAGTACGACCTCCTCACCGTGCCGTCGATGACCGTGCATAAATACGTCAACGACACCGACGAGGTGCAGATGCGGTTGCGCTATTCCAACGCGCCGATGCTGGAACGCCTCAAGGTCCATTGGCTCGACGAGGACCCGCCGCTGCCCGGCGAGCAGGAATACGACGTCACCGAGACGGCGGAGGAGGCGGGCGAGGCGCCCAAGAGCCCCTATGGCACCTTCCAGCTGACCGACGACGGCGCGTATCTGAAGCCCTACGAGGAGCTGATCAACCCCGAGCCCATCGAGATCAAGCCCCACCACTGGCCGTGGGAGAAGGTCAAGGAGGAGCTCGACAAGCTCGCCGCCCTGGGCTCCAAGTACAAGGGCCGCCGGCTCTATCTCCTCTACGATCCGGTGACCGGGCGCACCAACGGCACCAACCCCAACTTCTTCTCCTGCATCACCATCCGCCCCGGCGGCATCGTCGACCGGCCGCACCGCCACGCGTCCGCCGCCATCAACTACTATTTCGGCGGCGAGGGGCACTCGGTGGTCCAGGGCAAGCGCTACGAGTGGAAGGCGGGGGACCTGATGCTGTCCGCCCCCGGCTGGGCCATCCACAATCACGCATCCGACGTCGGCCCGGTCTACGAGATGACGATCCAGGACATGCCCTTCATGATCAATGCCGACAGCCTCTTGTGGCAGGAGGATCTCAAGGGCCCGATCTCCCTGCTCGGCTCCCATGCCGGGTTCGAAACCAACCGCGAAAAGGTGGCATGACGTGATCAAGCTGAAGAAGGATTTCCTCAGGGGCTCCTACCCGCCCATCATCACCCCGTTCAAGGCCAACGGCGACCTCGACGTGGCTTCCTTGCGCCGCTGCGTCGATTTCTCGATCAAGAACGGCTCCCACGGGATTTTGCTCTCGGGCACCACGTCGGAGCCGTCGTCCATGACCATCGCCGAACGCATCACCGTCTACAAGGAAGGCATCGATGTCGGGCGCGGGCGCGTGCCCATGGTCTGCGCCACCGGCTCGCAGTCCGAGCGCGAGACCATGGAGCTGACGGAGGCGGCCGAGAAGGCCGGGGCGGACGCGCTTTTGGTGGTCACGCCCTATTACATCCGCCCGCCCCAGCGGGGGCTCGCGCAGTATTACATCAACCTGTGCAGGCGCACGTCGCTGCCGGTGATGATCTATCACATCCCCGGCCGGGCGGCGGTCGACATGAAGTTGGATACGCTTCGCCAGATCACCGCCAAGGCGCCCAACATGGTCGGCATGAAGCACGCCTTCAACGACTTGGGCTTCTGCACCAACATGATCCGCGAATTCGGGCCCGACTGGCGCGTCTTCGTCGGCTTGGAAGACCTCTCCTTCCCGATGCTGTGTGTCGGCGCCTGCGGGCTGATGAACGCGGTCGGCAACCTGCACCCCAGGAAGCTCAGCCAGATGTGCGAGGCGGTGGACGCGGGGAACCTCAAGCGGGCCAAGCAGTTGCATTACGAGCTGGCCGAGCTGAACGAGGCGGTGTTCTACGACACCAACCCGATCCCCATCAAATACATGATGTGGCGCATGGGCCTGATCGCCAAGAACCACCACCGCCTGCCCATGGCCCCGGCCAGCCCCGATGTCGCCAAGCGGCTCGACGGCGTGATGAGGCGCGCCGGGCTCAAGCGCGCACCGGCCAAGCGTAAAGCGGCGCCGAAGCGCAAAGCCGCCAGGAAGCCGGCGCTGCGCAAGGCCGCCTGAGGATAAGGCCCGCGCGCCTGATCCCGGCGCGCCCCAAACACCGAAAGGCCCGGCATCGCCGGGCCTTTTTTATTCGTTCTCCAAAAATTTGTAATTTGGAAATGACTCGAGTATTTTGAAGATAGAGGTAAAATATCCCTAGTTTTTATCTCATTTCTTAATAGTCGGAATACGCTTTGCGTCTGAGCTACTTCCTATGCGCAAATTAGCAAGTTCACGCAATTGTTCTCTTGCTTCGCCAATGAAATCTTTATGTCCCTGCAAATCAGAGTCATTTAATTGGCGTGTTGTTGATTTGCGACCATCAACATTGACAGCAAACGCGTCGATACCCTGCCCTACATCTTGAGCGCCCACTTCAATGGCATAGTCAACTGCCCATACAGCTGCCAGAATGCCTTCTTCTAAAGTTGGGAGTTTATTAGGCCAAAAGGTATTTTTCAGGAACGCTGCAAATGGGTCTGCGTGAAGTTGTCCACTTCCGATTACACGAACGGGGTTACTGTCGTCAGCGACGTCAAAAACACCATCGTTTACTATTTGAACCAATTTATGCCCATCTTTAAAATTGGTAGCAAATACACACTCACATACACTTTGGCAATAAGCTTGTATTTCTCCAACTGCTTCCTTCATTACTTTTGCTGTCTCAAATCGTGATTTAACATTGGACACAACATCATTTTTAAGATTCTTCACGGCCCTGTCGTAGTTATTTTTGGAAAAATTATTTTCGCATTTAATAATTAGCTGTTCGTACTCCTGGCCAACGGCCAAACTTCCGGAAATACCAAAAAGCGTACCGTTGCCGATGCGGGATACCTTCGTAGTGACACCCGTTGATGTTTGAATAGGTTTTGGGGAGAGGACCGGCAAGAATACAGTGTTTGTTGTCTGGCGGTCTGCTGCTATCGCGACCCCGTTTTCGCACAGTATGCCAACAACAACTGTCATATCGTCTGTATAGGACGATATGGTTTAAGTTGCTAGTCTTGAAAGACACTATTTTTGGCGTACTCGGGATATTTGGCGTAGACAGACCGCAATAGCTGACTGAATCCAACTTGAGAAACCCAGCCCACTAATTTCTTTAAATATTCTCTCGGAACATCGTCAAGGCTCTTGGCAAATTCCGATGCTTTTGCCTTACCTGCGTCCGTTGCCATGTAGAGCTTGTAATTTCCTGATGGTTCCACCCGCAGGAATCCCGAGAACACAAGGCGGTTCAAGTCTTGATAAATCGTGGGGTTAAAAGGACCATAGTTGTAGGGCTTAAACGTATAAAATCGTTCACCGACATATTCTGCTGCTTCCATACGCAGCAAGAACATTGTCTTTTGAATTTTTATTGGACTTAATCCGGCTTCGCCAGCTTGGGCGATTGCTGCCAGAAGCCAATCACGCCGCATCATTTCTGAAGAATCGCATGGTTGATTCTTCTAAGTCAACCACTTGATTCTCAAGATGAAATTGTGATTCGCGATCAAAGGGTTAGTGGGGCCTGTTCCTAAAACGGATAGGTGATCGGGACCAGGACCAGCGACGAATCGAAATCGATACTTTGGTCCGGGGCCTTGAGCAGACCACCAGCAGTTCTACCCTCTAGGCGGGCGAAGAGGTACATCTCTAAGCCTCTATGGTAATACGCACCTGATCCTCTCTAACTCCAAAGCGTTGAGCTAACCCTTTCTTGGCGTCGTCGATGCTCATCCCATCGGGAGTAGAGACTTCGTGCGAGGGCCGTTCAGGGATTGGCTCAGTTTGGGGCATTGGCATCCATTCCAGATCGGTAAGATCGATTTCTAATTCCTCGATATCGTCATAGATGACAGGGTTTCGATCACCGGCCCATTTCTCCTCCCCGTCAAGCCGAGCATATTCACCGAACCTGATGAGCCACCGATCTGGATGACTCGGACTTGGCACGATGTCCCGGATACGCCCGATTAGAAACGATTCATGCTGGCGTTCAGGCGTTGGACCGCCGCCGAGTTCATCTGTTCGGTTAACATTTCGATAGCAGACGGCGTATTCCATTTGCCGTGCACGGCGTTGATTCAGTTTCCAAGAAGACGTGCCGCCTTCTTTCAAGATGCGGTCGACCGATTTTGCTGTGAAAACCTTCACCGTATTTTCCATCTGAACCTCCTGCTTGCCGTTCGCTTGGTGGCACCATGCAACGTTGCTATAAAAATGTCAATACTTTTTTATAAAAAAGTATCAAAGTATATGCTGGCCGTTCCTACCCTTCGCCGCCCCATCTGCTAAGCTCCCGCCTCTCACGGGCATCGGGGGACGTCATGCGCGCGTTTGCCACTTACATCGCCGCGGCTTTGGCCGAGATCGGCGGCTGCTTCGCCTTCTGGGCCTGGCTGAGGCTCGGCAAGAGCCCGCTCTGGATCGTGCCGGGCATTTGCGCGCTGGTGCTGTTTGCCTATTTGCTCACCCGCATCGATGCCGCTTTCGCGGGCCGCGCGTTTGCCGCCTATGGGGGCGTCTATATCGCCGCCTCCTTGGCCTGGCTGTGGGCGGTGGAGAGCACCCGGCCCGATCGTTGGGATGCCATCGGTGCTTTGATCTGCATCGGCGGGGCGGCGGTCATCCTGTTCGGCCCGCGCGGGGCGTGAGGGCAGGCCCGGGCTGCGCCCGTCTCAGATCGGATAGATGATCGAGGCCGGGACCAGGGCCGAATCGAAGACGCAGGTGAGGTCCTTGATCTTGAGCGCGCCCGCCTCGCGCACCAGGGTGCCGAGGTAGCGCCCGGAATTGAGGATCTTGGTGTACTGGTTGGGCAGCGTCTCCAGCACCGCGTAATTGGCGGTGATCTCGATCCTATCGCCGTCGCTCCCCAGCACCCTTGTGTTGGTGATCATGTGGGTCAGCGCGCGCTGGTGATAGACCGTGGTCTGGGTGACGGCGGCGATGCGGTCCCGGATGCCGCCCCGGCCCTCGGCGAAGATGGTGCCGAGCGGCAGGCCGAGGTCCCAGTTCTCCTTGCTGATCAGCTTGTAGGTGCAGCCGTCCGCGAAGAACTCCACCCATTGGGCGATGTCGCCGTGGTCCAGGCAATCGGCATAGGCGAAGAGGAAGTCCTCGACCTCGAGCCGGAGCTCGACCGCGCTCCTGGTGTCTGACGCCATCGCCCGCCGCCCCCTAGAAGCCCATGACCTTGATGTAGTGCTTGTAAAAGGCGCGGATGGCGCCCTCGGTCACCATGTGCGGCGTGTCCTCGGTGCCGCGCCCGCCCATCTCGACCACGGCCTGCGCGTCGGGGAAGCGCGAGACGCCGGACTGGGCCGATTCCATGACCTCCGAATCGTCGACCGAGACGTAGCCCGCCGGGCCCATCAGGTTGGCCTGGCGCAGGCGGCGCAGCGTCATCTCCTCGTCGTCGTCCTCGTAGCCGAAGAAGGTCCAGTGGAGCTCGTACTCCTCCGGCGCGAAGGCGCGGATCTGGCGCATGGCCAGGGTGTTGGACTGCTGCTGGACGATCAGGTTGGGCCAGATCGTCTGCATCACCACGGTCTCGTCGCCCTTCTCCGCCCATTCGGGGTAGGGCTTCAGCATCTCCGGGTTGCCGAGGGTGAGGTCGGCCTTCATGGCGCGCATCTCCTCGGTGCCCTCGGCCGCCTTCTGCTCGCCCCGCTGCGCAACCTGGACGGCGTGCATGCCGGTCGCGTCCATCTCGGTGCGCGACGGCGTGTCGGCGCGGAACAGGCCGAAGGAGACCAGGAACACGTGGAGCAGCGAGGCGTGATAGGGGTCCTTCAGGTTCTCGAACTTGACCTTCCAGTTGGAGCGGATGCGCTGGCGCGAATAGCCCAGCACCTTGAGCGTGCGACCGTCGAAGACGCGGTCGAAATACCGGAGCATCTTCTCGCCGAGATACTCCTCCAGG
>JAWWBR010000189.1:0-5932 GCA_033720855.1 Alphaproteobacteria bacterium | reverse complement strand
GCGCAGGAAGGCCTCGATGCCGGTGCGGTTGGCGTCAAGGCCATAGGGCCAGATGTCCTCGCCCATCACCGCGCGGGCATCGGCGGTATGGGCCTCCATCCACGGGTTGGTGACCCGCGGGATGTTGTTGTAGGCGACCTCTTCGATGGCCAGCGCCTTGGCCGCCTCGAACGCCTTCATCAGGCTGTCGGGCAGCCAGGGATTGGCCTCGACCACCGCCTTGCGGACGCCGACCAGGTGCATGATGGGGAAGATGCCGGTGCGCTGGAAATAGGCCTTTTCCTGCTCGACGTAATCGGGGAACAGGCGTCTGATGTCCGGGTGGCCCGCATCGAAGCAGGCCGGCGAGCGCGGCGAGATGAGGGCGTCGATGTCGCCGTCGGCCAGCATCTCCTGCAGCGTCGCGCCTTCGGGGATGGGTTCGAGCTCGAGCCCGTCCGGCGGCACGAAATCGGTCTTCTGGCCCCGGCCCGCCTGCTGCAGGCCGCCCCAGCGCCAGGAGATGTCGGCGGGGGCGACGCCGTATTCGTCCTCGAGGATGCCGCGCACCCAGGTCACCGCCGTCACCTGGTATTCCGGGGTGCCGACGATCCGGCCCTTGAGGTCCTCGGGCTTCTCGATGCCCGAGCGGGTGTTGATGAAGATGCCCGAATGGCGGAACTTGCGGCCGGGGAAGACGGGGATGCCGAGATAGGGGCAGCGGTCCTCGGCGGTCAGCGTCAGGAAGTTGGAAAAGGACAGCTCGGCGACGTCGAACTCCTGGTAATGGAGCGCCCGGTGGAACATCTCCTCGGGCTCGAGCTCGAGCACGGTGGCGTCGCAGCCCTCGATCTTCGCGCGGCCGTCGAGCAGCGCGCGGGTGCGGTCGTAATAGGTGACGGCGACGGTGATCTTCAACGCCATGGAACGGGAACCCCCTGTTTCGCGCGGTTCTTCCCCCGCTTGTGCGCGGCCACACTATCTCCGGCGCCGGCCTTAATCAAGGGAGCCCGGCGACCGCCTGAGGGTATGCAGCAGCCAGATTAGGAGGCCGAGGAGGACCATCGCCCCGGCCTGGTGGACGGCGGCGAGGCCGACCGGCACGGCCAGCAGAAGGGTGGCGATGCCGAGGCCGGGCTGCACCAGCGCCATCAGTCCGATCAGATTGACGGTAAGCCGAAGGCGCGGCGGCAGGTGGGTCCCGCGGCTGCGCAGCCACAGGGCCAGCGCCGCCAGCATCGTCAGGATGCCGAGCAGGCGGTGGTTGAACTGGACCATGGCGACGTTCTCGAAGGGATTGCGCCAAATTGGCTCCAGCGCCAGCAGGCCGTCGGGCACCAGGCGTCCGTCCATCAGCGGAAAGGTGTTGTAGGTCATGCCGGCGTCGAGCCCGGCGACGAAGGCGCCGGTCAGCACCGTCAACACGGCAAGGGTCAGGGCCAGGTGCAGGGGGGCGGTGGCGCGCCGCCGGGCGTCGGGGTGGATGGAGACGGGGGCATTCACCCGGTTCAGCACCATCCACAGCAGGATCGCCGCCAGCACCAGCGCCAGCGACAGGTGGGCGGCGAGCCGGTAGGGGCTGACCGAGGGGTCGTCGACCAGGCCGCTCTTGACCATGACCCAGCCCAGCACCCCCTGGGCGGCGCCCAGCAACAGTACGGCGCCGAGCCGCAAGGCGAAGCCGCCGCGCACCGATCCGCTGATCATGAACCAGACATAGGGGACGATGAAGGCGATGCCGATCATCCGCCCCCAGACCCGATGGGCGTATTCCATCAGGAAGATCCCCTTGAACTCGGCCAGCGTCATTCCGTAATTCAGCGCCTTGTATTCGGGATAGGCCTTGTAGGCGTTGAACGCCGCCTGCCATTCTTCGGTCGAGAGCGGCGGGATGATGCCCATGATCGGGCGCCAGTCGACCATCGACAGCCCCGACTGGGTCAACCGGGTGACGCCGCCGATCACCACCATGGCGAAGATCATGGCGATCATCACCACCAGCCACAGGATCACGGATTGGGGCGCGCGCGCACTCGGGCCTAGGGTCATCGACGGGGTTTCTCCTGAGGGCCGCGGCGGGCCCGGTCGTCTCTCGGCGTTATCGGCAATCTCGGCGCCATTTTAGCCGAAGAGCCGGGTCTTGGCGCCCCCGAGCTCGCCGCCGCGCTTGGCGCCCGGGACCCGCGCCAGGCACGCGGCGCCGCTTTCGGCCCCGAACCCGCCGGGCGCGCCGCCCTCTGGCCCCGTTGCGGCGGGGCTTTCGGGTGTTAAGATGCTGATATTGGCCCCCTATCCCGCCGATTGCAGGAATGCATCGACCGCGGGGGCTGGTTCGGCTAAAACACAGCGGCCCGCCGCCGGCGGGTGCCGCCCCGGCGAGCGCGGGAAGGCGGCAGTGAACGGCATTCCGGTCCGCGGGCTGGGCCGGGAGAGACGGATAGCGAATCCGATGCATGAACTTGACCCGGGTTTCGGCCTCGTTTTCGAGGACCTGTACGACCGCGCCGGTCTGGGCCGCGTCGACGACGCCTTCGTCGCGCACCTCGAGGCGGCGGACGCGGATCTCGGCGCGCGGCTGCGCGCCGCCCGCGCCGATCCCGGGACGCTCGACGCCAAGGCCCATTCCCAGCTTCTGGTCGATATCGGCCCCCATCTCGAGGACTTCATCGCCATCCTGTTCGGCATCGAGGCCGAGGTCGCCGCGCTCGCCCGCAGCCACAGCGTGCTGGCGCCGCTCTACCGCTGCAAGCGCCTCTTCGTTCAGCGCCGCGCCGTCAAGGCGGTGAAGCCCGACGCGGCCGAGGCCATCGACGGGCCGACCCTCGAGGTCACGCTGACAAAGATGATCGGGCCGTTCTCCGAGCAGGCCTTCGCCGAGGCGGTGATGGGGTGGCTCGAGGACGAGGACGCCAATGCCGAGGCGATCGCCGTGGCCGAGCAGTTTGCCGCCTGGGCGACCCTGTCCGCCATGGGGCGCAAGCGCTTCGCCGGAGGCGTCCTGTTCAAGGTGCCGGAACGGGTCGATCCCATGAACCTGGTCGACGTGGAGCCCGAAGTGGTCGATGGCGTCGAGCGCTTGAAACTCGCCGCCGACCATCCCGCGCGCGCCCGCGAAGGCTTCGCCCTCACCGATTCCGGGATGGACCTGACCCAGGCCCTGGACCAGGCGAATTACTGCATCTTCTGCCACAACCAGGGCAAGGATTCCTGCTCCCACGGGCTGATCGACCGCAAGCAGGGCGGCTTCCAGGACTCGCCCTTCGGCATCAAGCTGGCCGGCTGCCCGCTGGAAGAAAAGATTTCGGAGATGAACGCGCTCAAGGCCGACGGGTTCACCGTCGCCGCCCTGGCCGTGGCCGCGGTCGACAACCCGATGGTGGCGGCCACCGGGCACCGCATCTGCAACGACTGCATGAAGTCCTGCATCTACCAGCGCCAGGATCCCGTCGACATCCCCCAGATCGAGACCCGGACGCTGAAGGACGTCCTCGCCCTGCCCTGGGGCTTCGAGATCTACAGCCTGCTGACGCGCTGGAATCCGCTCAACCTCGAGCGCCCGGTGCCCAAGCCCGAGAGCGGCTATAAGGTGCTGGTGGTGGGGCTGGGGCCGGCAGGCTTCACCCTCGCCCATCATCTCATCAACGAGGGGCATACGGTGGTGGCGGTCGACGGCCTCAAGATCGAGCCCCTGCCGCCGGTGGTCTCCGGCGTCGACGCCGCCGGCGCGCGCGTCGCCTTCGAGCCTATCCGCACCGTCGACGCCCTCTACGAATCGCTGGATGACCGGGTGATGGCGGGATTCGGCGGCGTCGCCGAATACGGCATCACCGTGCGCTGGGACAAGAACTTCCTGAAGCTGATCCGCCTGCTGCTCGAGCGCCGGCGCCAGTTCGCCATGTTCGGCGGCGTGCGCTTCGGCGGCACCATGACCGTGGAAAGCGCGTTCGAGGCGGGCTTCGACCACATCGCGCTGTGTGCCGGCGCCGGCAAGCCGACGCTTCTTTCCATGCGCAACGGCCTCGCCCGCGGCGTGCGCGCGGCCAGCGACTTCCTGATGGCGCTGCAGCTGACCGGCGCCGCCAAGGACAGCTCCATCGCCAATCTTCAGGTGCGCCTGCCGGTGGCGGTGGTCGGCGGCGGCCTGACCGCCATCGACGCCGCCACCGAGGCGCGCGCCTATTACCCGGTGCAGGTGGAGAAGTTCCTCAAGCGCTACGACGCCCTGGTGGCGGAGAACGGCGAGGCGGCGGTGCGCGCCGCCTGGACCGAGGAAGAGGCCGAGATCGCCGATGAATTCCTCGCCCACGGCCGGGCCATCGCCGCCGAGCGGGCGGCGGCCGAGAAGGAGCAGCGGGCGCCCGCCATCGGCGCGCTGGTCGACCGATGGGGCGGCTCCACCGTGGTCTACCGCCGCTGGATGGTGGACAGCCCCTCCTACACCCTCAACCACGAGGAGGTGGCCAAGGCCATGGAGGAGGGCATCCGCTTCGCCGAGGGCCTGTCGCCGGTGGACGTGGAGCTCGACCAGTACGGCCATGCCGCCCGCCTGCGCCTCGCCCGCATGGCCACGGCCGACGGCGGGCGCATCGAGGATACCGGCGAGACCGAGGTGATCCCCGCGCGCACCGTGATCGTCGCCGCCGGCACCCAGCCCAATACGGTGCTGGCCCGCGAGCATCCGGGCCGCTTCACCATCCACGGCAAGTATTTCGAGGCTTTGGGCGAGGACGGCACCCCGGTCGAACCGGAACGCTCGACCAAGCCCGCCCGGGCCAGCGTGCTGACGGCGGTGGAAGAGGACGGCCGGGCGATCTCGTTTTTCGGCGACCTGCACCCGTCCTATGCCGGCAACGTGGTCAAGGCCATGGCCTCGGCCAAGCAGGGCTATCCGGTGATCGGCCGGGTGATGGAAAAGCGCGCGCCCACCGATATCGCGCCGGACGAGCTGATCGCCGCCATGAACGCCGATCTCCGTGCCACCGTGCGCGAGGTCAATCGCCTCACGCCGACCATCGTCGAGGTGGTGATCCATGCGCCCGCCGCCGCCCGCGCCTTCAATCCGGGGCAGTTCTACCGCCTGCAGAACCTGGAGGCGCTGGCGCCGCGGACGACCGACACCGTGCTCGCCATGGAGGGCCTGGCCATGACCGGCGCCTGGGTCGACCGCGACGCCGGCCTGGTCTCGGTGATCGCGCTGGAGATGGGGGGCTCGTCCGACCTCTGCGTGCTCTTGAAGCCCGGCGAGCCGGTGGTCCTGATGGGCCCGACCGGCGCCCCCACCGAGACGCCGGGCGGCGAGACCGTGCTGCTGGCCGGCGGCGGGCTCGGCAACGCGGTGCTGTTCTCGGTCGGCCAGGCGCTGCGCGCCGCGGGCTCGAAGGTGCTCTATTTCGCCGCGTACCGGAAGATCGAGGACCGCTACAAGGTGGAGGAGATCGAAGCCGCCGCCGATACCATCGTCTGGTGCTGCGACGAGGCGCCTGGGTTCACGCCCGAGCGCGACGGCGACCTCGCCTTCGTCGGCAATATCGTCGAGGCGATCGCCGCCTACGGCGCCGGCGACCTCGGGCCCCGGCCGATAGATCTCGATCAGGTCGACCGCATCGTCACCATCGGCTCCGACGTGATGATGGCGGCGGTGACCCGGGCCCGGCACACGGTGCTGAAGGACCTGCTCAAGCCCGGGCACAGGGCCATCGGCTCGATCAACTCGCCGATGCAGTGCATGATGAAGGAAATCTGCGCCCAGTGCCTGCAGCACCACGTCGACCCCAAGACCGGCGAGCACGAGGTCATCTTCTCCTGCTACAACCAGGACCAGCCCTTGGACGTGGTCGACTTCGAGGGCCTGCACCAGCGCCTGGGCCAGAACCGCACCCAGGAGAAGCTCACCGCCCAGTGGATCGACCACTGCCTGCGCGAATTGAACCTGCGCGACCAGGCGGGGTAAGCT
>JAWWBR010000188.1:0-5935 GCA_033720855.1 Alphaproteobacteria bacterium | reverse complement strand
CGCTCCGGTGTCGAAGGGACGAATTGTATACACAAGCAAGGACGGATGCGTCATGTCACGGCGGTGCCAGATCACGGGTAAAGGAGTGATGTCCGGGAACAATGTGAGCCATGCTCATAACAAGACCCGGCGCAGGTTCCTACCCAATGTCCAGGAGACCTCGGTGCTGAGCGAATCGCTGGGCCGCTTGGTGCGCCTCAAATTGTCGACCTCGGCGATCCGTACCATGGAGAAATTCGGCGGTCTGGATGCCTTCCTGATGGCGACCCCCGCGGCGCGCCTCGATCCCGCCGTGCGCAAGCTGAAGCGCCAGATCGAGAAAAAGGCCGCGGCGGCGGGTTCGGCCTGACCCCGTCCGGCAAGAGCGATCGACAGGCCCGCCCAACGGCGGGCCTTTTCATTGGCGCCGTCCCGCGGGATCAGGGTCCCGTTCCGCCCTAATTCTTGATGCGGTAGCCGGTGGTGAAGATCCACCACACCAGGGCCAGGCAGATCGCAAGAAAGGCGATGATCACCGCCAGGCTGGCACCGATGGCGACATCGGCGATGCCGTAGAAGCTCCAACGGAAGCCGCTGATCAGGTAGAGGACGGGATTGAGAAGCGTCACGCCCTGCCAGAACGGCGGCAACATATTGATCGAATAGAAGCTGCCGCCAAGGAAGACCAAGGGCGTGATCACCAAAAGCGGAACGATCTGCAGCTGTTCGAAATTCCTCGATACGATGCCGATGATGAACCCGAGCAGGCTGAAGGTCACCGCCGTCAGCACCAGGAACCCAGCCATCCACAAGGGATGGGCGATTTCCAGGGGCACGAAGAACCCCGCCGTGGCCAGGATGATGATACCGACGACCAGGGATTTGGTCGCCGCGGCGCCGACATAGCCGAGAACGATCTCCGCCGGGGACAGCGGCGCCGACAGGAGCTCGTAGATCGTCCCGGTGAATTTCGGCAGGTAGATGCCGAAGGAGGCGTTGGTCACGCTCTGGGTCAGCAACATCAGCATGATCAGCCCGGGCACCAGGAAGGCGCCGTAGGAAACGCCCTCGATCTCGGTGATGCGGGAACCCATGGCCGCGCCGAAAACGACGAAATAGAGCGAGGTCGAGAGCACCGGCGAGACGATGCTCTGCGTCAGGGTCCGCCGCATGCGCGCCATTTCGAAGAGATAGATGGCTTTTATCGCTTGCAGGTTCATGACGACCCGCGCACCAGATCGACGAAGATCTCTTCCAGCGAGCTTTGCCTGGTAGAGAGATCATGAAAGCGGATGCCGGCATCGCCGATGGCGGCGATCAGCCGGGTGATGCCGGTGCGCTCGGCCTGGCTGTCGTAGACGTAAACGAGCTGCCGGCGGTCGGACGACAAAGTCAGGCCGAGGTCCGCCAGGTCAGGGGGCAGCGCATCGAGGGGCCGATTGAGATCGAGCACCAGGACCTTCTTCCCCATCCTGCGCATGAGCTCGGCCTTCTCGTCGACCACGAGGATACGGCCCTTGTGAATCACGGCGACCCGATCGGCGATTTCTTCCGCTTCCTCGATGTAGTGGGTGGTGAGGATGATGGTGACGCCCGATCGACGCAAGGTGTCGACGGTCTGCCACATGCTCTGGCGCAGTTCGACGTCTACCCCCGCCGTGGGCTCGTCGAGAAACAGGATCTCCGGTTCGTGGGCCAGCGCCTTGGCGATCAATACTCGGCGTTTCATGCCGCCGGACAGCGTCATAATGCGCTCCTCCCTTTTGTCCCAGAGCGAGAGGTCGCGGAGCACGGCCTCGATGTGGCCGGGGTCGGGGGGCTTGCCGAACAGGCCACGGCTGAAGCTCACCGTATGCCAGACCGTCTCGAAGACGTCGGTGGAGAGCTCCTGGGGGACGAGCCCGATCATGCCCCGGGTTTTGCGGTAATCGGCCGCGATGTCGTGGCCACCGACCCTGACCCGCCCACCGCCGCCGGTGACGATGCCGCAAATCATGTTGATCAGGGTTGTCTTGCCGGCACCGTTGGGCCCCAGCAGGGCGAGGATCTCGCCCTGGCGGATGTCGAGACTGACGTCGTCCAGCGCCTGGAAGCCGCCGGCGTAACGCTTGGACAGGTGGGAGATGGAAATGATCGGCTGCATCGCGCCCATTATAGTCCGAGAGCGATCAAACCGGACCCGGCAACATGTCCTTTCGGGTCAGCGTGCGAATCGCGGCTGAGCCGGGCCACGCTGCGCCGAGCGCTGAAGTTTTGACGGCTCCGGAGCGGCCCCAACGAACCGCAGGATGTCCGAGATCACCGGCGCGTGGTCCTGGAATGGGCTTGCGGCCGCGACGATGATGCCGACATGGCCGACACCCGAATACAGGTTCGTTTCCGCCTTGACCCTGCGCTTCCGCAACGCCGCGGCGAGAGCTTCGGTATTGTCCGGCACCACGGTTTTGTCGGCCGTACCGTGCAGCAACAGCGCCGGAGGCGCGCTGGCGCTGACATGGGTGATGGGCCGGGCCCGATCGATATCGTCGGCGGCGGAGGCGAAGACCGGGCGCGAGGCGTCGTAGGCCAGCGGATCGAAGGCGTAGGGACCGGCGAGGCCGATCCATCCGGCGATCGCTCTTTGGCTCAGGCCTGCGGTGCGGAGGTAGCGCGCATCCAGCGCCAATAGGGCGGCAAGATGGGCGCCTGCCGAATGCCCCATGAGGAACACGCGCTCGGGGTCGAGGCCGTGCTCGGCAGTCCTGGCCACCACCGCGGCAACCGCGCGGGCGCCGTCTTCGACGAAGGCCGGGAAGCGCACCTGGGGATAGAGCCTGTAATCCGCAACGGCGACGGCAATGCCGCGGCTGGCGAGGGCCTGACCGACGAAGCGGTAGTGGCCGCGTTTGCCGTTTTTCCAGCTTCCGCCATAGAAGAACACGACCACGGGAACCGGGCGCCCCGGCGCCGATACCGGAACATAGAGATCGAGCTTCCGGCGCGGGCCCGGGCCGTAGGCGATGGCCTCGACCAACTTGTAGCCGGAGTCCGGTACCAGAAGGTCGAGGGCGTAAAGCGGCGAGCACGCCGATAACAGGCTTGCCAGCGCCGCGAAAGCGGAGACGCGCAGCAGGGTCATACCGTATATACGCACGCCGCCGGATTAGGGATCAGCATGACCGGCGGCGGGCATCGCGAGGGGCGGCCGACCCTCGTGGGCGGAGAACAAAGGGGCCGGGAAACCCGGCCCCCCTGCGGCGCCCGCTGCGGCGCCCGGTCATACACCCTTCCCTACAGATGCTTCTTGAAGTGGGCGACTGTTCGTTTCCAGGCCAGGGTTGCCGCCTCCTTGTGGTAGCGGGCTGGCCGCGCGTCGTTGTTGAAGGCGTGCTTGGTGCCCGGATAGAAATAGAGCTCATGCGGCTTGCCGAGCTTCTTCAGCGCGGCGACGAAGGGCTTGACGCGCTTGGTGCGCTTGGGATCGTCCTCGGCATAGTTGAGAAGGATCGGCGCGTTGATGCGTTCGAGCTTGTTTTTCGGCGGATTGCCGTAATAGCCGACCGCCGCATTGACCTGGGGATCGTTCACGGCAAGGTTGAGCGCCTGGCCGCCGCCCCAGCAGAAGCCGACGACGCCGACCTTGCCGGTCGAATTGGGATGGGCCCGGGCGTATTTGGAAACGGCCACCATATTGCTTGCGATTTCCTTGCTGTTCTCCTTCCGCAGCATCGTACGGGCGAGATCCCGGTCCTTCGGCGTGCCGCCCCGGGGCGAGAGCATATCCGGCGCCACCGCCACGAAGCCTTCCAGCGCCAGGCGCCGGGCGACGTCCTGGATGTGGGGCGTGAGGCCACGGTTTTCGTGGATGACGACCACGGCGGGGAGCTTCTGCGCGCCCTTGGGGCGGGCGACGTAGACGCTCATCTGCGAGCCGCCGACGACGAAGCTCTCCATGCCCATATCGAGGCGGTTGTCCTGGGGCGAGACCATCGCCGCCTCGGCACCGGTGCCTTCGAGCCAGGGCAGGATCGCCGCCGCGGCCGCAACGCCGCCGGCCGCCCGCACGAGCTTCTGCAGAAACTCGCGGCGCGGCTGCTCACTGTGGACGTAGTGGTCGAACAGGGCGATGTACTGGTCTTTCTTTTGGTCAGAGATACGCATGGTCAGCCTCCCTTCGAGGTCGTTGCAATTAGCGTAGGTGTTTCTTCAAATGGGCGATGGTGCGCGTCCAGGCCAGGCTTGCCGCGGCCTTGTTGTAGCGCGCCGGGCGCCCATCGTTGTTGAAGGCATGGCGGGTGCCGGGGTAGGTGTGGATGGTGACGGACTTGCCCGCGGCCTTCAGCGCCTTCTCGTAGCCCGCGATGCCCCGGTTCACGCGGCGGTCGTTTTCCGCGTAGTGGAGCAGCAGGGCGGCATTGATCTTGTCGATGCCGTTGTTGGGCTGGGAGCCGTAATAAGCGACCGCGGCTTTGAGGTCGGGATAGTTGACCGCCAACAGGTTTGCGCGTGCCCCGCCCCAGCAGAAGCCCACGCAGCCGACCTTGCCCGTGGAGCGCGGGTGCTTGGCGGCGAAATCGGCGGTCGACACAAGGTTGAGAACGTGTTCGTTCTTGTTCATGCCGTAGAGCATGTCCCGGGCCTTGTCGCGGTCCTTGGGCGTGCCCCCCACCGGAGAGATCATGTCCGGCGCCACGGCAAGAAACCCTTCCAGCGCCACGTGGCGGGCGACATCGCGGATATGCGGCGTCAATCCCCGGTTCTCATGGATCACGACCACCGCCGGCAGTCGCCCCCTGGCCCCGGCGGGCCGGACCACGTAGGCGGTCATCTCCCCGGTCGCCCCCGGAAAATTCTCCTCGCCGGCGGTTAAGCGCTTGTCGCCGGGCGCCACCATCGCCGCTTCGGCCCCGGTCCCCTCGAGCCAGGGCAGGACCGCCGCCGCGGCCGCAACGCCGCCCGTGGCTTTCACCAGCTTCTCCAGAAACACGCGCCTGGGCTCCGCGCTGTGAATATAGGAATCGTAGAGATCGATGAATTTATCGCTCATCGGAAGTGCTCCTCTTATCCGCCGAGGCGCTGCCCCGCCGCTCACCGCGGGACGCCCCGGCCGTCACGGCTGGGATTTCCGTTTTGCGTCGATGCGTGAACTTCCCCGCAGCCCCCCTGCCGGCATACCGGCCTGAGCGGCAAGTCTTGTTCAGGATTGTGACCAGATTGTGTTCGGTTTCCGCCCCGCGGGCGGCGCCCGGAGCCTAGCGGCGGGCGCCCCTCTGCCGCACCTGGACCTCCTCAACAGGGACGAAATCCTCGTCGAACAGCTCCGACAGCTTGTCCATCATGGTGCCGCCCAGTTGCTCGGCGTCGACGATGGTCACCGCTCGCTTGTAATAGCGGGTGACGTCGTGGCCGATGCCGATGGCGACCAGCTCGATGGGGGAATAGGCCTCGATCCAATCGATTACGGCGCGCAGATGCTGCTCCAGGTAATTGCCGGGATTGACCGACAGTGTGGAATCGTCGACCGGCGCGCCGTCGGAGATGACCATCAGGATGCGGCGCTGCTCGGGCCGGGCGATGAGCCGGTTGTGGGCCCACATCAGGGCCTCGCCGTCGATATTCTCCTTGAGCAGGCCCTCGCGCAGCATCAGGCCGAGGTTCTTGCGCGTCCGCCGCCATGGCGAATCGGCCGCCTTGTAGATGATATGGCGCAGGTCGTTGAGGCGCCCGGGGCGCGACGGTTTGCCCGCCGACAGCCATTTTTCCCGTGACTGCCCGCCCTTCCAGGCGCGCGTGGTAAAGCCCAGGATTTCGACCTTGACGGCGCAGCGTTCGAGGGTGCGGGCCAGGATATCGGCGCTCATGGCGGCGAGGGTGATGGGCCGCCCCCGCATGGATCCGGAATTGTCGATCAGCAGGGTCACGACGGTGTCGCGAAACTGCATCTCCTTTTCCTGCTTGTAGCTGAGCGGATAGAGGG
>JAWWBR010000187.1:0-5959 GCA_033720855.1 Alphaproteobacteria bacterium | reverse complement strand
GAACGGCGCGGTCGGCCCGCCGTGCGCGTTGAGGAAGGTCTTCTCCCGAATGCGGTCCTGGGCCACCTCGAGGCAGCGCACCGAGGGCCGGAGCGGAACCTTCCGGGCGAGGAACTCGGCGGACTCGGCGGGGATGTTCTCAAACTCGAAGGTGGCGACGTCGACCGTCTCGGCGAAGGCCGCGAGGGCCGCGTCGTCGTCATAGGCCGCGACCGTCGCCACCGGCGATACCTGTGCCGCCGGGCTGTCCTCCTCCGGCGTCAGGATATGCACCCGGTAGCCGAGACGGGCCGCCGCCTGGGAGGTCATGCGCCCCAATTGGCCACCGCCGACGATGCCGATGGTGGCGCCAGGGGGGATGGCAGGGAAGGGAGGCTCGGTCACGGACAATACGGATCAGTCGTCGTCACTGGGTTCGGTCGCCACCGCTTCGGTCTGGCTTTGGCGGAACGCATCCAGCGCGCGCGCCACCGCCTCGTCGCTGAGCGCCAGGACCGCGGCGGCGAGGAGGGCGGCGTTGATGGCGCCGGCGCGGCCGATGGCCAGGGTGCCGACGGGGACGCCGCCCGGCATCTGGGCGATGGAGAGCAGGCTGTCCATGCCTTTGAGCGCCTTCGACTCGATGGGGACGCCGAACACCGGCAGCGGCGTCATCGCCGCGGCCATGCCGGGCAGGTGGGCGGCGCCGCCGGCGGCGGCGATGATGACCTTGTAACCCGCATCCCGGGCCGAGGTGGCGAAGTCGTAGAGCCGCTTCGGCGTGCGGTGGGCGGAAACGATGCGTGCGCTGTGGGCGATGCCCAGTTTGTCGAGGGTTTCCGCGGCATGGCGCATGGTGTCCCAGTCCGACTGGCTGCCCATGATGATGGCGACGGGTGGCGTGGTTTCTGCCATGTGGCCTCTCTTTTTCGCGCCCTTGGACGCCCTCGGCGGTGACCGCCCCGCGCGCGGAAGCGGACATTATAGGGAGGCGCTTCCTTAAGGCAACCGGGGAGCCCGGGGCAGTGGTGCGCGCGTTTCGGCGGCACCCTTCGGTGCGTTCCACCGTGCCGAATTAACCGGTGGTTAGGAATTGGGCTTTAAGCCCTTGTCAACAGATCGTATCGCCGCCGCCGCGCTCGCGTGCCGCGGCGGTTTCGAACCGGAAAATTCCTACGAAGGAGTTGAGCCGCAATGAAGATCGGCGAAACACGGCAGGTCGGGGGCAGCGCCGGGGTTGCCCGCCTGCGTCCCGCATCCGGAGCCGAACGGGCGGGTCAGGGCGGCGCAACGCGCGCCGTCAGCGACACCATGGAAGTCCTCGGGATCCCCGAGGCGGAATTCACCCCCAAGGTGCGGGCGGCCATTGCCGGTCTCCTCGACGAAGTGGGTAAGCTGCGCCAGGAGCTGGAGCACAGCAAGAAGCGCATCGCCCAGCTCGAGAAGATTGCCGACGAAGACACCTTGGTGCCGGTCGCCAATCGCCGCTCCTTCGTTCGCGAATTGTCGCGCATGCTGTCCTATGCCCAGCGCTACGGCGGCGATATCAGCGTGCTCTACTTCGACATCAACGACATGAAGTCGGTCAACGACAGCCATGGTCACGCCGCGGGCGACGCGGCGATCACCCATGTCGCCGCGCTGCTTACCGGCAGCATCCGCGAATCCGATATCGTCGGCCGCCTGGGCGGCGATGAATTCGGGGTCATCCTGGCCAATGCGCCGGAGGAGGAGGCCGTGCAAAAAGCGGAGCACCTGCGCCGCTTGATCACGGAAACGCCGTTCCAATGGAAGGGCGAGACGATCTCCGTGGCGATCTCGGCCGGTGCCTACGCCCTTCAAGGGGGCGAGGATGCGTCAACCATGCTCGACCAGGCCGATCAGGCGATGTACGCCCAGAAGCCTGTGGCGCTCGGGCTGCCGGGCTGACGGCGAGGTCTGCGCGCCGCCGGCGCCACGCCATTTCCTTCTGTGCCGCCATCCGGGCGGCTTTCGTCCCTGGGGTTTGGGGATTTTCGCCGCTTGGCTATTGATGGCCTTGGGGCAATTGGGTAATCCTGGGAGCCGGTTCATCGGTTCCTGGAAGCGTTCATGGCAACACCCAAACGAATTGGGATTCTCACCAGCGGCGGCGACTGCGCCGGGCTCAACGCGGTAATCCGCGGCGTCGTGTTTCGCGCCATCCATGGCTACGGCTGGGAGGTCCTGGGCATCCGCCGTGGCACCCTCGGGTTGCTCACCTCGCCGCCGGACGTCATCCCCCTGACCCTGGAAATGTTCCACGGCGAGGTGCTTCGCATGGGCGGCACCCTGATCGGCACGTCCAATCGCGCCGACCCCTTTGCCTTTCCCATGGAAGACGGCAGCCGGGTGGACCGCTCGGACGAGCTCTATGCCAACGTGCGATCGCTCGGCATCGATGCCCTGATCGTCGTCGGCGGCGACGGCTCCTTCCGCATTCTGGGCCGCCTCGCCGAGGAGGGCGGGATCAATGCGATCGGCATCCCCAAGACCATCGACAACGACGTGCCGCACACAGAAAACGCCATCGGCTTCATCTCCGCCGTCAACATCGCGACCGAGGCGCTCGACCGGTTGCAGACCACGGCCGCGTCCCATTCCCGGATCATGATCCTCGAGGTGATGGGCCGGGACGCAGGCCATATCGCGCTGGCAGCAGGGGTTGCCGGCGGTGCCGACATCATCCTGATCCCGGAGATCCCCTATACCATCGCCGCCCTGGCGCGGAAGATCGAGGAGGTCGACACCCAGTGGGACCGCGATTTCGCCCTGGTCACGGTGGCCGAGGGCTGCGGCACCGAAGAGGGCCACAAGGTAACGGTCTCCGACGAGGGCGGCTCGCCGCGCTACGGCGGCATCGGCCATTACCTCGCGGACCGGCTGTCGCGGGCGACCGGCCGGGAATCCCGCGTCACGATCCTCGGACACGTGCAGAGGGGCGGGGTGCCGTCGACCACTGACCGGGTCTTGGGTGCCGCCTTCGGGGTCCGTGCCGTCGACCTCATCGGCGAAGGCAGTTTCGGCCGCGTCGTGGTGTGGCAAAACCGCCGCGTCGCAGATATGCCCTTGGCCGACGTGGCGGGTGTGACCAGCGGTGTCGAGCTCGATAGCGCCCTGATGCAGACCGCGCGCGGGCTCGGCATCTCGTTCGGCGAAGAGTAGGCCAGAGGGCGCCAACATGGAATTCCCCGAGCACCCGTTTTGGGATTTCGCCCTCGACGTTTACCGCCGCGAGGGGGTCGGCGCGGCCTGCCTGCATCTGCAGGACCGCCATGGGGTCGACGTCAATGTCATGCTGTTCTGTTTGTGGCTGGGCGCCTCGGGGCGCGGCGTGATGACCGGCGATGAGCTCCAGGCCTTGAACGCGGCGACCGCCAATTGGCACCGGAATGTGGTCAGGAGACTGCGCGCCGTCCGCCAGGTGCTGAAGGACGGGTTCGCGGATGCGCCGGAGGACTTGTGCGAACGCCTGCGCGGCCAGGTCCAGGCGGTGGAAATCGACTCCGAACACCTCGAACAGCTGATGATGGCTGCGGCGGTGGACCGGCCGCCGACCGCCGACGACCAGGCTGATGATGCTGGGGCGCGGGCGGCCAGCTTAAATTTCGATCTCTACCTCGACGATTTGGGTATCGCCTTCGAGCCCGCCGATGCGGTCCAATTCGCGCACATTCTGGGCCAGACCTTTCCCGGGCTGAGCCCCGGGCGCGCCCTCGATCTCGCCGAAGTGCTGATGTGAGCCGGGCGCGCCGAACTGTCTTGGACTCGGGCCCCGATTGCGCTAGCATTTGATGGCTGTCATCAGTCCCGCGCCTGTGCTACGGGGTGGAAAAGGCTTGGGGGGCACCTTTTGGCGTTAGGCGCGTCTCTGACAGATGACGCGAAGACGTGCCTCGGCGCAAAGGAGAAGCGAATGGTGTTGGAAGAGCAAATCGAGAAGCTGAAGTCCGACCATGCCGGTCTAGAACAAGAAATAGAAGAAGAGCTTTCCCGACCTTACCCGGATGACCAACATATCGCCAATCTCAAACGGCAGAAACTGCGGATCAAGGATGAGCTAGCACGGCTGGAAAACGCCTGACCTTTCAAAGACAACGCGCCCCGGGGGGCGCGTTGTTTGGTTCCCGGCTGGTTCAGCGCCCGCTTTTGCCGTCGTCGCTGGCGCCGTCGGGCGGGGCGTCCGATTGGGGCCCGCCCGGGCCCGCGTCCGACGACTCATTCTCCGGTTTGTCGTCTTCTGAACCTTCCGGCGTGTCCGGCACCGCCTCCGGGAGATTCGACTCCTGCCCGCTCGACGGCTGGGGTTCCGGCTGCGCCATCGGCAGGTGTTCGTGATAGGGGTTCACCGCCGTTGCCGGCGCCTCCTCGGCCATGGGCGCGGGCTCGGCCGCGGCCTCGGCCGTCGCCGTATCGCGGTCGCGCTTGGCCGCCTCCTTGGCCGCCCGCGCCTCGGCCCGGGCCTTTCGCTTGCGTGCGAGCTGGACCTCGGCCAGCAATTCCTCGTAGGAGCACATGCCGATATCGACCGGGTCCACGGGAGAGATATTGGCGCCCTTCCAGTGGGTGCGGTCGCGCACCGCGTTGATGGTGCTCTTGGTGGTCCCAACGATGCGCGAAATCTGGGCGTCGGAGAGCTCGGGGTAATGGCGCAACAGCCACGCGATGGCGTCGGGCCGCTCTTGGCGCTTGGCGATCGGCGTGTAACGCGGGCCCTTGGTCTTGGGCGCCGGGCGCGGCATCGTCGAATCCGCCATTTCCAGCCGCGCGCTGGGATCCTGTTCGCAGCGTTCGATCTCTTCCTTGGTCAGTTGGCCGTTGGTCAAGGGATCGATGCCGACGATGCCGACGGCGACCTCCTCGTCGGCGATGGCCTGCACTTCCAAGGCATGAAGCTCGCAGAATGCGGCAATCTGCTCGAAGGTGAGCGCCGTATTCTCGATCAGCCACACGGCCGTCGCCTTGGGCATTAACGGAGCAACCATGTCTCCTCCTTGGGGTATGCGCCATGAATGTGATGGGCCCGGGCCTCGTTTCCGTGCCCGGGCCGCGCCACGATTGTGGCAATAACATAGTACGGATCATATAGTTTTCCTGCGCGAGGGCCAAGCCCTCGCTGCGGCCCTTTGGGTGTTCGGGATAAGGATGCGAGACATGGACGAAGACGAGATCCAACCGAAGGCGAAGAGCAGTTTCGAACCGCGGGTCTTCGACACCCTCTCGATCGAAGAGCTCAAGCGCTATATCGCGGAATTGAAGGCGGAAATCGCCCGCGCGGAGTCGGCTATCGGCGCCAAGGAGGGTTTCCGGGATAGCGCCGAAGACGTGTTCCGCCGCTGAACGTCGGTGAATTTCGGAGATTTTCCCGAAAAATCTGGTTCCGTTAACCTCGGGTTAACCACTTGCGCCTATTTTTCACCGCAGACAATTCCTCGTCAGAGTTGTTCATTGGACACAGTCCAATCCTTTTGACGCCTCCCTGTTAAACTGCAGCCGCCCTTCGGGGCGGCTCTTTTTTGTTTCCGTTCTCGGCACGGTCCCGGCTCGGTCGCGTCTTGGCGCCGCCTCTTGCAGCACCTTGGCCCGGCCGAGCGCCGGCTCGATGGCTCAAGGCCGACGCACCGAGCCGCCCCGGGGACACGCCCCGGGGCGGCTCTTGCTGGATCAGGGGCGGGTTCTCTGCCGCCCGTTGCCGACCTGAAGCCGATTAGGCGGCGCGGCCTTCGACGGTCTTCGGCGCCGGCGCCGACTTGATCTCGATGGTGCGCGGTTTCGCTTCCTCTGGCACCTGCCGCTCGAGGTTGACGTGCAGCAAGCCGTTCTGGAGATCGGCGCCATGCACGATCACGGCATCGGCAAGCGCGAAGCTGAGCTTGAACGCGCGTCCGGCGATGCCGCGGTGAAGGAATTTCCGCTTGGACTCGTCATCGCTTGAGGGCGACATCTTGCCGGCGATCGTCAG
>JAWWBR010000186.1:0-6012 GCA_033720855.1 Alphaproteobacteria bacterium | reverse complement strand
GGTGGCCTCGTCCAGCAGCAGCACCGCCGGGTTGCGCAGGATCGCCCGGGCGATGGCGATGCGCTGACGCTGGCCGCCGGACAGGCGCACGCCGCGCTCGCCGAGGAAGGTATCGAAGCCGTCGGGCATGCGGTCGATGAACTCGGTGGCGACGGCGGCCTCGGCGGCGGCGCGCACCTCGTCGTCGCTGGCGCCCTCGCTGCCGTAGCGGATGTTGTCCCAGGCGTTGGCCGCGAAGATCACCGGCTCCTGGGAGACCAGGCCGATGCGCTTGCGCGCGGCCACCGGATCGACCTGCTTGAGATCCACCCCGTCGAGGGAAACCGTGCCCTCCTGGGGGTCATAGAAGCGCAGCGCCAGTTGGAACACGGTGGTCTTGCCCGCCCCGGACGGCCCGACCAGGGCCACGGTCTCGCCCGGCGCGATGTCGAGGTTGAGGCCCTCCAGCGCCGAATGGTCGGGGCGCGAGGGGTAATGGAAGGTGACGTTGTCGAAGGTCACGGTGCCGATCGGCGGCTCCGGCAGGGCGACGGGGTTTTCCGGGGCGGTAATGTCCGGTTTGAGCGCCAGGATCTCAAGCAGCCGTTCGGTCGCGCCCGCGGCGCGCTGGACGTCGCCATAGACCTCGCTCAAGCCGCGGCCCGAACGCGCCATCACGAAGGCGTAGAAGATGAAGGCAGACATTTCCCCGGGCGTCACCGACTTCGCCAACACCTTGTGGCCGCCGATCCAGATCATCACGCCGACGGCGCCGAACATCAGGACGATCACCACGAAGTTGAGGATGGCGCGTGCCCGGGTGCGGTCGATGGCGGTCTTGAAGGCGCGCTCGGCGCGCTCGGTATAGGAGATCCTGTCCCGGCCCTCGTGACTGAAGGCCTGAACCGTGCGCACGTTGGTGAGGCTTTCCTCGGCAAAGGCGGAGGTATCGGCGATGCGGTCCTGGGCCAGGCGCGAGAGCCGCCGCACCCGACGCCCATAGACGGCCACCGGCACCACCATCAGGGGCACGATCACGAAGATCGGGCCGGTGAGCTCGAAAGAGGTGTACATCAGCATCACCAGCCCGCCCACCAGCATCACCGCATGTCGAATGGCGAGCGATACCGAAGAGCCGATCATCGACTGCAGGATGGTGGTGTCGGTGGTCAGACGCGAGAGCACCTCGCCGATCTTCGTGGTTTCGAAGAAGGAGACCGACAGGCCGACGACATGGTCGAAGACCTTGCGCCGCAAATCCGTCGCCACCCGTTCGCCGATCCAGGAAATCAGATAGAACCGCGCATAGGTCGAGACCGCCATCACCAGGACGATGACGCTGAGGATGATGAGCCCGCGGTCAAGCAGTTCGGGGCTCGCCTTGGCGAAGCCGTCGTCGACCAGGTATTTGAGCCCCAGTCCCATGGCCAGCACCGCCGCGGCGCCCAAGCCCAGGGCCAACAGGAAACCGGCGATCTGCGCGCCGTAGGGCCTGAGATAGGGAAACAGGCCGCGCAGGACGCGCAGATTCTCGCCCCGTCCCCGATGCATGGTGGCGGTGCGCGTGTGTCCCCCCGGCCCATGGCCGCCGCCGTGAAATCCCGCCCAACCGAAACTCATGGGCCGACTTTCCCTTTTCCGTGTCTGGTCATGGCGCGGATTTTACACCGATTTTCGTTTCCATTGGCCTAATTCCCGCGCAGAACCTCGCAGATTCCGGCGCACAAGCGCGCCACCTCGCCCTCGTTCATGACCAAGGCCGGGGTCAGGTAGACGATGCGCCCGAAGGGGCGGATCCACAATCCGCGGTCGATGAAGGCCGCGCGCAATTCATAAAGTCGCGTGAGCGGCAACGCATCGAGCTCGACCACGCCGACGGCGCCCATGGCGCGCACGTCGGCGACGCCGTCGATCTCGCGGCATGGCGCCAGGCCCGCCTCCAGCCAGGCGTCCAGGCTAGCGGCCTGCTCGAGGCGCGGCTCGGTCTCGAACAGATCCAGCGATGCATTGGCCGCGGCCGTGGCCAGGGGATTGGCCATGTAGGTCGGCCCGTGCATGAAGGCGGCATCAAGATCGGGGCCTAAGAAGGCCTCGAAGATGTGGGGCCGGGCGATGGTCGCGCCGAGGCCGATCGCCCCGCCGGTCAAGGCCTTGGACAGCACCATCACGTCGGGCACCACCCCGGCCGCATCGCAGGCGAACATATGGCCCGTCCGCCCGAAACCGGTGAACACCTCATCGGCGATCACCGGGATGCCGCGGGCCTGGGCCTCGGCGACGACAACCCTGAGAACCTCGGCGTCGTGGAACAGCATGCCGCCCCCACCCTGGACCAGGGGCTCGACGATGACGCCGGCGATCTCATTTCCGCACCCATCGAGCAGTTCGACGAACGTCTCCAGTCTCGCCTTGTCGCGCGGCAGCGCGACGGTGAGGTTTCCCGCCAGGTGGTCGCGGAACACCCTGTGGAAGCCCTCCTCGGCATCGGAAACGGCCATGGCGCCGAAGGTGTCGCCGTGATAGCCGCCGGTGAAGCAGACGAAGCGGGTGCGCCCGCTCTCGCCCTCATTGACCCAATATTGCAGCGCCATCTTGAGCGCCACCTCGACCGCCACCGACCCCGAATCGGAAAAGAACACATGGGCAAGGTCGCCGGGCAGGATTTCGGCCAACCGGCGGGCGAGTTGCAGCGCCGGCTCGTGCGCCAGGCCGCCGAACATGACATGGGGCATGCGCTCGGCCTGCTCAACCAGGGCGGCGACGATATGGGGGTGGTTGTAGCCGTGGCACGCGGTCCACCACGAGGCCATGCCGTCGAGCAGCTCGCGCCCGTCGGCGAGGCGGATGGTGACGCCCTCGGTGGCGGCGACGGGCAGAGGCGGCGCCTCGGCGGCCATCTGGGTGTAGGGCAGCCACAGGTGATCGATGCCCGCGGCCAGCCAGCCGGGGGCGCCGGCGGGAAGGGAGGGCCGCACTGGAGGCTTTGTCATCGCGCGCTCAGGCCCTCGGCGTCATCGGCTTGAGGCCCAGGCGGTCGAACAACTCCTGATCCCGAGAGCCGGCGGGGTTGGGCGTGGTCAGGAGCTTTTCGCCGTAGAAGATCGAGTTGGCCCCGGCGAAGAAGGCGAGCGCCTGGGTCGCCGCGTCCATCTCCAGCCGCCCGGCGGCGAAACGCACCACCGAGGCCGGCATCATGATGCGCGCCGTGGCGACGACGCGGATGAAGTCGATGGGATCGAGCGCGGCGTTATCGGCATAGGGCGTGCCTTCGATGGCGACCAGCATGTTGATGGGCACCGACTCGGGGTGTTCGGGCAGGTTGGCGAGCGTCACCAGCATCGAGGCCCGGTCGGCCGCGGTTTCGCCAAGCCCGAGGATACCGCCGCAACACACCTTGAGCCCGGCCTCCCGCACCCGCTCGAGCGTATCGAGCCGATCCCGATAGGTGCGGGTGGTGATGACCTCGCCGTAATACTCCTCCGAGGTGTCGAGGTTGTGGTTGTAGTAATCCAACCCCGCCGCCTTGAGCCGTGCCGCCTGGTCGGCGCTCAGCATGCCCAGGGTCGCACAGGTCTCGAGGCCGAGCCCCTTCACCGCCCGGACCATCTCGCAGATGCCGTCGAGCTCATGGTCCTTGGGCGCGCGCCAGGCCGCGCCCATGCAGAACCGTTGCGCCCCTGCCGCCCTGGCGGCGCGGGCCTGTTCCACCACGTCGCCCGGCGCCATCAGCTTCTGGGCCTTGAACCCGGTCTCGTAACGCGCCGACTGGGCGCAGTATTTGCAGTCCTCGGGACAGCCGCCGTCCTTGACGTTGAGCAGGGTCGAGAGCTGGACCTCGTTGGCGTCGAAATAGCGCCGGTGCAGGCCGTGGGCGCGGTAGAGAAGGTCGTTGAAGGGCGCGCCCAAGAGCGCCTCCGCCTCGGCCTTGGTCCAGTCGTGGCGAATGTCGGGGCGGGGCGTTTCTTCCCTGGTATCGGCGGATGACGCCATGGGGGAGCGGTCCTCACGTAAGTTTCCCCGCACCTTAGTGCAGCCCCCCTGCCTTGAGAACCCGGTTTTGCCATCGATCGCCCGCTTTCGCCCCGATTCGGGCTATGATCCGCCCATGAGCGACTCACTCGACCGGTACGCGCGCGCCAAGCTCGAAGCCATCGCCGCGGCAAACCTGACCCGGCGGCTCACGCCGACGGCGCGCCACGCCGGCGGCGAGGTGCGGCGCGGCGACTCCCGGCTGCTGTCGTTCTGCGACAACGATTACCTCGGCCTGTCCCAGCATCCCGCGCTCAAACGCGCCGCGGCGGAGGCCACAGAGCGCTATGGGGCTGGCGCGGGCGCATCCCGCCTGGTGACCGGCGACAACCCGCTTTACGACGCGCTCGAGGCGCGCATCGCCGCCCTCAAGGGAAGCGCGGCGGCGCTCGTGTTCGGCTCCGGCTACCTCGCCAATATCGGCATCATTCCGACCTTCATGGGCACGGGCGACCTGATCGTCGCCGACGAGCTGGTCCACGCCTGCATGCATGCCGGCGCCAGGCTGTCCCGGGCCGAGATGCGCCTTTTCCGCCACAACGACGCGGACGACTGCGCCAGGGTGCTGGCGGCGGCCCGCGCCGGTGCCGGAAATTGCCTGGTGATGACCGAGGGCGTCTTTTCCATGGACGGCGACCGCGCGCCGGTGGCCGAGCTCGCGGAAATCGCCCATGCCCACGACGCCTGGCTGCTGGTGGACGACGCCCACGCCCTCGGCGTCATCAACGACGGCCGGGGCAGCGGCATCGAGCACGGCGCCAGGCTGGCGGTGGATCTGCAGATGGGGACGCTGTCGAAGGCGGTCGGCGCCTATGGCGGATACCTCGCCGCCAGCCGTCCGGTGATCGACCTGATGGTCAACCGCGCCCGCAGCCTGATCTACACCACGGCCCTGCCGCCGGGGGTTCTGGCCGCCGCCGACACGGGCCTGGAGCTGATCGAGACCGACCGCGATCTCACCGCCAGGCCGCTTGCGCGCGCCCGCGCCTTCACCCGGGCGCTCGGCCTGCCCGAGGCCGAGAGCGCCATCGTCCCGCTCGTCCTGGAAGACGAGGTCGCGGCGCTCGCGGCGGCCGAACGCTTGGCCGCGCGGGGCTTCCTGGTCACCGCCATGCGCCCGCCGACGGTGCCCGAGGGGACCTCCAGGCTGCGCTTCACCTTTTCGGCCATTCACCGGGAAGACGACGTGGCCGCCCTCGCCAAGGCGGTGGCGGAGCTGTGCCTCGCGCCGGAGCTGCAAAGGGGCTGAAAGCATGGCGGGCGGCGTTTTCATTACCGGTGCCGGCACCGAGATCGGCAAGACCCTGGTCGCCGCCGCCCTGGTCCATCAGCTCAAGGCCGCGGGCCGCGAGGTGCGGGTGCTCAAGCCCATCATCTCGGGCTTCGATCCCGACCTGCCCGAGGACAGCGACACCGGCCTGCTGCTGACCGCGGCCGGCCTCCCGGTCACCGCGGAACAGGTGGTCGACGCCTCGCCCTGGCGCTATTCCGCGCCGATCGCCCCGAACATGGCCGCCGCCCGCGCCGGGGCGCCGATCGATCTCGACGCGGTGGTGGCGCGCTGCCGGGCGGCGCTGGCGGACGACGGCTTCACCGTGATCGAGGGCGTCGGCGGGGTCATGGCGCCGGTCACCGACGAGGCGACGGTGCTCGACTGGCTGGCGGCCCTGGAGGCGCCCGCGGTCCTGGTCAGCGGCAGTTATCTGGGGTCCATCTCCCACCTCCTGACGGCGGCCTCCGCCATGATCGAGCGCGCCGTCCCCATATCGGGGGTGGTGGTGAGCGAGTCCCGCGACCAGCCGGTGCCGCTCGCCGAAACCTGCGCCACCATCGCCGGCTTCCTGCCCCACCTGCCGGTCCTCGCCATCCCGCGGCTCGCCCCGGCGGATCGCCCCTGGGAGGCGGTGCCGGACCTCACCGCGCTGGTTGCCTGATACCTAGCCTTCCGGACCGGACGCATCAGACCGGGCGCCTCGCCTTGAGAGCGGCGGAGATGGTGCCGTC
>JAWWBR010000185.1:0-6146 GCA_033720855.1 Alphaproteobacteria bacterium | reverse complement strand
GGAATATCTGCCATTCTCTCGCCCTCGCGCAAAGCGCCCGATCCCAACAAAAACGCCAAGGACCGGGCCCCTTGGACGGGCCCGGCCCTTGCGGCCGGAATGATGCGCGGGGCGCGGCCGGCGCGCCCCGCCGTGGTGGTCAGATGCCGAGCGCCGCCAGCTGGCCTTGGGGATAGAGCGACCCTTGGGCGGCGCCTTCGGGCATCGACTCCGAAAGGCGCGCGACATCCTCGGCGGAAAGCGCGATCCCCACCGCCTTGGCGTTGTCTTCCACGTGCTCGACGCGATGGGCGCCGGGGATGGGAATGACGCCGTCCTGGGCCAGCAGCCAGGCCAGGGCGATCTGGGCGCAGCTCGCGCCTTTCTCTTCCGCCACCGCCTTCAGCGTGTCGAGAAGCGCAAGGTTGTGGGCGAAATTCTCTTCCTTGTAGCGCGGCATGTCGCGGCGCCGGTCGTCTTCGCCGAGATCGTCGAGGGAGGCGAAGCGCCCCGACAGGAAGCCGCGGCCCAAGGGCCCGTAGGCGACGTAGGAGATGCCGAGTTCGCGGCAGGCGGGCAGGATCTCGGCCTCGGCGAAACGCGACCACAGCGAATATTCGGTCTGCAGGGCGGAAATGGGGTGGGTCGCGTGCGCCCGGCGGATCGTCTCCACCCCGGCTTCCGACAGGCCCAAGGCCCGCACCTTGCCGTCGGCGACCAGCTGGGCCATGGCGCCCACGGTGTCTTCGATCGGGGTATCGGGATCGATGCGGTGCACGTAGAGGACGTCGATGACCTCGGTCTCGAGCCGCTTGAGGCAGGCCTCGGTCGCCTCGACCACGTATTCGGGCTTGCCGTTGGCGCCGCGGCTGCCGTCGGGGTGGCGGATATTGCCGAACTTGGTGGCGAGCACCACCTGATCGCGCTTGCCCTTGAGGCCCCGGGCCAGCAGTTCCTCGTTCTTGCCGTTGGCGTAGGCGTCCGAGGTATCGAGGAAATTGATACCGAGTTCGATGGCGCGGTGCAGGGCGGCGATCGAGTCCGCCTCGTTGGGCGGGCTGTAGATCGGCGTCATCCCCATGCAGCCCAGGCCTATGCGCGATACTTCGATGCCGCTTGCACCCAGCGTGGTGGTTTGCATTGTTCTCCCCTTTCCCGGCCCGGCGGCCGATCCGACAACTGGAATCCGCTTCTCCGTCCCCTGCGACGGGTCGCTCTGCGCCCCCTTCGATTGCCCGTAATGGGGGCTTGTCCTTATCGTGTTGGAACGCGATTATACAGGAAATCCGAGGTCGGAAGGACCTCGTGGTACGCTGAGGGAGGACCGGGACCGCGCGGCTCCGGCTTTTTTTCTTAACCCCTGAAGGACGACCGGGAGACGGCCTGTCGATGAGTGAGATTTGGAGTGCGGAATACACCGCGATGAAGGGGGACGTGCCCCTCTACATGTACCGCAAGCACGAGGGCGCGCCCGATCCGGGCGCGGCCAGGCCGGTCCTGTTCCTGGTACACGGCTCGTCCTTTTCCGGCCCCAGCGGTTTCGACCTGATGGTGCCCGGGCGGGACGATTATTCCCTGATGGACGCGTTCGCCCGCCGCGGCTACGACGTCTGGACGCTGGATCACGAGGGCTATGGCCGCTCCGGGCGGACCGACGGCAACGCCCCCATTTCCGAAGGCGTCAAGGATTTAATCGCCGGCGTCGAGGTGGTCGAGCGCGAGACCGGGGAGCGGAGCTATTTCTTCTACGGCCAGTCGTCGGGGGCGCTGCGCGCGGCCTGTTTCGCCGCCGCGGCGCCGGACCGGGTCAGGCGGGTGGTGCTGGACGCCTTCGTCTGGACCGGCGAGGGCGCGCCGACCTTGATCGAGCGGGCGAAGCGGCTCGATCAGTGGCGCGCGTCCAACATGCGGCCGGTGGACCGGGACTTCTTCCATTCGATCTTCAATCGCGACCTGCCGGGAACCTCGGAAGAGGCCGTGCCCGACGCGCTCGCCGATGCCGAGCTGGCGCTCTGTTCCGAGGTCCCCACCGGGACCTACCTCGATATGTGCGCCAACCTGCCGGTGGTGGACCCGCTGGACGTCACCTGCCCGGTGCTGATCCTCCGCGGCGAGCATGACGGCATCGCCACCGAGGAAGACCTGATCGCCTTCTTCCAGCGCCTGCCCAACCAGGACAAGCAGTTCTCCATCATCGCCGGCCAGGCCCATGTGGCGCCGCTCGGCCTCAACCGGGCGCGCTTCTGGCACGTCATGGACGGCTTCTTCAGGATGCCCGCCCGCCAGGACCCCTACGAAGACGAAGACCGGCAGAAGATCGAAGAGCGCCGGCGCGCCGGAGGCCGGTCATGAGCGGGATGTGGAGCGCCGAATACCGGGCCATGAAGGGCGACATCGGCCTGCATGTCTGGCGCAAGCGGGTGGGCGCGCCCAAGCCGGGCGCGGCGGACAAGCCGCTCCTGTTTCTGGTGCACGGATCGTCCTTTTCCGGCCGGTCCGGCTTCGACCTCGCGGTCCCGGGCAAAGAGGGGTACTCGATGATGGAGGCCTTCGCCAACTGGGGCTATGACGTCTGGCTGATGGATCACGAAGGCTACGGCCGCTCCGATTGGGGCGAGGGCGCCTTCGCTTACGTCTCGGAGGGGGTCGACGACCTCAAGGCGGCGATGGCGGTGATCGAGGCCGAGACCGGGGCCAAGCGGATGTCCATGTATGGGGGCTCCTCGGGGGCGCTCCGGGCGGCCTGTTTCGCCGCCGCCTGCCCCGATTCGGTCGACCGCCTGGCGCTCGCCGCCATGGTCTATACCGGCAAGGGCTCCCCGACGCTGGCCAAACGGGCGGAGAGGCTCGACGAGTGGCGGTCGTCCAACAAGCGGCCGGTGGACCATGCCTTCTTCGCCTCCATCTTCAACCGCGACAAGCCCGGCACGGCGGAGGACGAGGTCGCCGTGGCGCTCGCCGACTCGGAGGCGGCGCTTTGCACCCACGTGCCCACCGGCACCTATATCGACATGTGCGCCAACCTGCCCCTGGTCGAGCCCGAGGACGTGAAATGCCCGACGCTGCTGGTCCGGTCCGAGCATGACGGCATCGCGACCGACGAGGACGTGATGGAGTTCTGGTCGCGCCTGCCCAACAAGGACAAGCAGTTCACCCAGATGGACGGCCAGTCCCACGCCGCCACCCTGGGCCTCAACCGCTGGCGCTTCTGGCACGTGCTGAACACGTTCTTCTCGATGCCGCCGCGGTGCGACCAATAGGGGCGATGGCCGGCGGCGCCCCGGCGGTGCGGGGGCACTAGCGCCATGGCGCCGGCCGATCCCCTGCCCGTTTGCCTGGGGCCCGACCCCAACACGCGCCCGCCCGGCTGGACCCTTCCCGAGGGCGCCTGCGACACCCATTTCCACGTCTTCGGCCCGCCCGATCGCTTTCCTTACGCCCCGACGCGGCGCTACGAGCCGCCCGCCGCCCCCATCGAGCATTACTGGAACGTCCAGAAGATCACGGGGCTTGCCCGCGGCATCGTCGTCCAGCCGACCGCGCACGGCACCGACAACGCCGCCCTGCTCGATGCCATCGCGCGCTCGGAGGGCCGGCTCCTGGGCGTGGCCTGCATCGACGAGGAGACCAGCGCGGCCGATCTCCGGGCCATGAAGGCGGCGGGCGTCCGCGGCGCGCGCTTTTCCCTGATGTCGGACCGGCCGGGCGGCACCGATGCCATCGCCGGTCAGATCGACCGCATCGCTGCCCTGGGCTGGTCCCTCGTCATTCATCTGGAATGGCCCTACCTGTTGGCCAACGAGGAGTTCATCCGCGCCCTTCCGGTCCCCACGGTGATCGACCACATGGCCCGCATCGAGCCCGGCGAAGGGCTCGAGCAACCGGCCTTCCAGCTGCTGCTCGATCTTCTCAAGGATGAGAGGTTCTGGACCAAGATCTGCTGCGTCGACAAGATCAGCGCCTGGCCCGAGTCCCATGTCACCGGGGGCCTGCCCTTCGCCGATGTGATCCCCTTCGCGCGCGCGGCGATCGCGGCGGCGCCCGATCGCGTCATCTGGGGCTCAGACTGGCCCCACGGCAACACCTTCACCCCCGGCCGCACCCCCAACGAGGGCGATCTGTTGGACCTGCTCGGCGCCATCGCCCCGGACGACGAGACGCGCCGGCGCATCCTGGTGGACAACCCGGCCCGTCTCTACGGCTTCGGTTGAGCGGGTGGGGTCGTGATCCTGGCCTTGAAGACCGGCCGCCTGCCGGCCTCCCATTGGCTCGAAGCCTTCGCCGCCAAGATGCCGGAGCTCGAGGTCCGCGTCTGGCCCGAATGCGGCGACCGCGCCGAGGTCGACGTGCTGTTCACCACCCGCATCCCCGAGGGCGAGGTCAGGACCTTCCCCAACCTCAAGTTCGTGGCGCTGGTCGCGGCGGGCGCGGACCGCTTCCTGGCGGACCCGGATATCCCCGAGCACCTCCCCATCGTCCGCGCATTCAACCCGGAACAGCCGCTCACCATGAAGGCCTGGATCGCCTATCAGGTCATCCGCCATCATCGGGAGATGCCGCAATACGAGGCCGACCAGCGGGCCCATCGCTGGGACCGGCGCGCGGTGACGCCGCCCAGGGAGGTGCGGATCGGCATCATGGGATTGGGCCAGCTGGGCGGCGCGGCGGCGCGAACCCTGGTCGATCTGGGTTACGATGTCGCCGGCTGGACCCGCACGGGCCGGGGGATCGAGGGGGTGGAGGATTTCATCGGCGGGGACGCGCTCAAACCCTTCCTCGCCCGCAGCGACATCCTCATCGGCGTGCTGCCCTTCACCAAGGCGACCGACGGCCTGCTCGACGCGGACGCCTTCGCCGCCCTGCCCCGGGGCGCCTTCATCATCAATTCCGGGCGCGGCGAGTTGATCGTCGAGGACGACCTGATCGCGGCGCTCGACCAGGGGCACCTCTCGGGCGCCGCGCTCGACGTCTTCCGCACCGAACCCCTGCCGCCCGACCATCCCTTCTGGGACCACCCCAAGATCGCCGTGACGCCGCACAATTCCTCGACCTCAAGCGCCTGGCACGCCGTCGACATCGTCATCGAGAACATCCGCCGGCTCGAGGCGGGGGAGCCGCTTGTCGCCACCATCGACCGCGACGCGGGCTATTGAGGCGGGCGCCAAGGGACGGGGCGATGGGCCGCGTCCGTCAGGTTTTGCCCGTCACTTGCAGGAGATCCGCCGGACCAGGTCCTTTTCGCCGTAATGGCGGAAGGTGCAGGCCATGCCGGCTTTCAGCGCCTTGGTCTTGGCTTTCTTGTCGGCGATCTTCACCTTGGTGCGGCGGCTGTGCAGCTTGAAGCTGTGCATCTTGCCGTCCGCCCCCTTGACCTCGATCCGCTTCTTGGAAAGCTTGGCGATGGTGCCGGTGAGCTTCTTGAGCTTGACCTTGGTGATCTTGCCGATTTGCAGCGCCTTGCTCGCCCTGGCGACGACATTCTGCGGATAGGAAAGGAAGCGGGCGACCAGTGCGTCGACCTCCGCCCCGCTCATGGGCGCGACGCTGAGCTTGCGCCGCTTGGCGTGTTTCAGGAAGGCGGGATCCTTCATGGTCGCGACGAAGGCCGCGCGCAGCGCCTTGGCCCGGTCGGCGGGCAACGCCGGCGGCGCCGCCAGGGGCCGGCCCAGGGTCTGGCGGCCGAAGATCAGCTCCATGACCTTGCGGTCCTCCTCGGTCTGGGCGAAGTCGTAGATATGCGGAACCCCCTTGAGTTCGGGCGCCTTGTTGAAACCGACCTGGACGATCACGATCAGGCGCCCCGACTGCCAGTCCCCGCGGCGCACGGACTTCAGGGTCGAAAGGGCCATGGCGCAACTGCCCTGGACCTCGCCGCGCTGCATCGCCAGCAGCACGCCGGTCCCCCCCGCGTAACCGTGGATCACCTTGGCCCGGGTGCCGATCAGCGCGTTCATGGCGCGGGGGTACTCGCTGAGCACGCCGGTGGCGCCGCTGGCACCGAAGATCGACGGCTGGCCGATGATGTCCCTGACGCTCTTGATCCCCGAGGTGTTCCACACCGCGCAGGTGCCGAGCGATTTCTCGACATTGCCGATCCAGGTGAACTTGGCCGTATCGAACCGCGCCTTCTTGTTGCCGAACAGCGGCGAGAACAGGGTCCCGGCGCT
>JAWWBR010000184.1:0-6153 GCA_033720855.1 Alphaproteobacteria bacterium | reverse complement strand
TCGTCGCGAATGTCTCCGACCAAGGGCAGCTTGCGCGCCTCCATCAGCGCCGCCACCCTCTCGATCAGGCGGGATTTCTGCACCTGCCAGGGAATCTCCGTGACGACCACCTGATACCGCCCCTGGGGAAGCTTCTCGGTTTCCCAGCGGGCGCGCAGGCGAAAGGCGCCGCGGCCGGTCCGGTAGGCCTCTTGTACCGCCTCGGTGGGCTCGACCAGCACCCCGCCGGTGGGGAAATCGGGTCCCGGCACGAATTCGCAGAGCTTGCCGATGGTCGCCTTGGGATACTTGATCAGATGCAAAAGCGCATCGCACAGCTCGCCGGCATTATGGGGCGGGATCGAGGTCGCCATGCCGACGGCGATGCCGGTCGCGCCATTGGCCAGCAGGTTGGGAAAGGCCGCGGGGAGAACGACGGGCTCGCTCTCCTCCCCGTCATAGGTGTCGCGGAAGTCGACGGCGTCCTCATCGATGCCCTGGAGAAGTGCGCCGGCCACCGCCGTCAACCGCGCTTCGGTGTAGCGCATGGCGGCCGCGTTATCGCCGTCGATATTGCCGAAATTCCCCTGCCCGTCCACCAGCGGGTATCGGACGGCGAAGGACTGGGCGAGCCGCACCAGGGCATCGTAGACGGCGGCGTCGCCGTGGGGATGGTATTTGCCGATGACGTCGCCCACCACCCGGGCGCATTTCTTGAAGCCGGTGGCCGGATCGAGGCGCAGCTTGAGCATGGCGTAGAGAAGCCGCCGGTGTACCGGCTTCAGCCCGTCGCGCACATCGGGCAGGGAGCGCGACATGATGGTGGACAGGGCATAGGCGAGGTACCGCTCGCCCAGCGCGTCGGCAAGGGGAGCGTCTTGGATCGTCAAATCAGGGTCGCGGGAGGCCATGGGGACGGGTCACCACTACACACATGATACGGAACGGGTAATTTCAGCCACAACATATAGTATTTTATTTCCTCAGTGCATCAATGAATCGCGTCCGCGCCAGGGGCAGGGAGCGTCCCTGGGCCCCGAAATGATGGCGCTCGAGAAAGAAGCCGGTGAGATCGAGGCCGGCCAAGGCCTCCTCCCAGGCGGGCGTCAGCGCCCGATCGCTGAGAAAGGCCGGCAACGGCAAAAGCTTGTCCCGGTAAGGCGCCCCCGCCTCCCGGCTGACGGCCCGGCCCGAGCGGGGCGAAACGTAGACCAGGTCGTCATGGCCGCCGGTCGCCGCGCAGGCGGTGAGGTCGAGGCCGAAACCGAAGCAGGCCAGCAACGCCACCTCCCAGCGCCCATAGACGCCGAGCCAGTCCGGGGCCTCGTCCGCGCCCGGGGAGACCTCGGGCGCCGCCTCCATGGCGCGCAGCAGATCGAGGGTTTCACGGAAAAGGGCGGCATGGGGCTCGCGTTCGGCCAGTCCCGAATCCAGCAAGGCGAGCGCCGCCGTCATCGCCTTCAATCGCAGCGAGTCGTCCAACACCCGCGCCGAAAACTCGTGAACGGGTTCGAGCGTGAAGCTGCCCAGGTGCTCCTCGAGACGCGCCCGCCATACCGCCTCGACAAGGTTGCCGGGCTGCAGCATGCCCTGGCGGCGGCGCGACTGGCCGCCCCTGACCAGCCCCAAATGGCGGCCGCGGTCGGGCGTCAGCAGGCTGACGATGACCGCCGTTTCGCCGTGCTTGCGGGTCGAGAGCAGCAAACCCTGATCACGCCATTCCATGACCGTCCTATACCATCATATCGATGCGCCGGGTGCCAATCGCGGCAGGCGCCGCTCCGGGCCCGGCGGCGCGAAACACGTGAAACCCTTTGCCGGCCCCGGCGCGGACGCCGCCCTATTGGAAATCGAGCCCCATCTCGCGGTAGTGCTCGGGCCGCTCCATCCATTTGGGCCTGGCCTTGACGTGCAGAAAAAGATGCACCTTGCGGCCGAGCAACTGCTCCAGCTCGGCCCGGGCGGCGGCGCCGATGGACTTGATGCGGCTCCCGCCCTTGCCCACCACCATGCCCTTCTGGCTCTCCCTCTGGATCAGGATCGACTGATCGATCCGGACCGCACCGTCGTCACGCTCCTCCCAGTTTTCGGTTTCCACCGTCAGCGCGTAGGGGAGTTCCTGATGCAGCTGAAGAAAGGCCTGTTCCCGCGTGACCTCCGCGGCCATGACCCGGAGGGGCACGTCCGACAACTGGTCCTCGGGATAGAGCCAGGGTCCGGACGGCAGGATGTCCACCAGGTGGGCGACGAGGTCCTCGACCCCATCGCCGGTGAGGGCGGAGATCATGAAAACGCGATCGAAAACCCCGCTTTCGTTGTGGGCCGCGGCTACCTCCAGCAACGCGTCGTGCCGGACCAGGTCGACCTTGTTGAGCGCCAGGATCGCGCCCACCTTGGCCCTCTTGAGGCCGTCGATGATATCGGCGGTGTCGGCATCCACCTTGCCGGGAGACTTGGCGGCACGCTCGGCATCGACGACCAGGACGGCCATGTCGGCATCGGCCACCCCCGACCATGCGGCGGCGACCATGGCCCGTTCCAGGCGCCGCTTGGGGGCGAATATTCCCGGCGTATCGATGAAGATCAGTTGCGCCCGGCCGCGAATCGCGATGCCCGACATCCGGCTCCGCGTGGTCTGCACCTTTGGCGTGACGATGGCGATCTTGGCGCCGACGATGGCGTTGAGCAGGGTCGACTTTCCCGCATTGGGCGCCCCCGCCAGGGCGATGAAGCCGCATTTCGCGTCGCCATTGGCGGCGGCTCCGCCGGAGGTTTCAGTCATCTCCCATCGCCTCGGCACCCGCCGCCTTCTCGATTACTGCCAAGAGCTTGCGCGCCGCATTCTGTTCGGCGCGGCGCTTCGATCGCGCCCGGGCCCGGGCCGGCGGACGCCCCTCCACCGTCACCTCGACCGTGAAATGGGGCTCGTGGGCCGGCCCCTCTTCCGTGATCACCCGGTAGTCCGGCAAGGGCAGTTTATTTCCCTGGGCCCATTCCTGCAGGCGGGTCTTGGGATCGCGCGTGCCTGTGCCGGGTTCCCGCAACAGCGGTCCCCATTTGGCGCCGATGAAGCGGCGTGCCGCACCAAGGCCGCCGTCGAGGTAGAGCGCGCCAATCAGTGCCTCGCAGGCATCGGCCTGAATGCCGGGATTGTCTTGCCCGCCCATGCGCATCTCGTTGTCCGACAGACGAAGATATTGGCCCAATTCGAGCCCGGCGGCGACCTCCTGAAGCGCCTCGCTGCGAACCAGAGCGGTGAGCCGCCGGGCGAGGTCTCCCTCCGATGCATCGGGGTGCATCTCCAGCAGCAGATCGGCGACGACCAGGCCGAGCACGCGGTCGCCGAGAAATTCCAGGCGTTCGTAGCTGAATCGCGCCAGGTTCGGCGTGCCGGCGCTGCGATGGGTCACCGCTTCCTCGAGAAGCTCCGGTCGCTCGAATACATGGCCCAGGGCGGCGGCCAGGTCGGTCAAGGATCGGCCTTGCTTTCGCTCACGGCCGCGCTCCGCCATCGCGCCACGGACCCCCGTCATTCTATTCCGGTGAACAGACGGGAAAAACGCGTCGCCGCGGGCCACCTCCAGAACTGCCACAGACTCGCCGTACCGTCGGTGGAGAAGAAGATGAAATCGGCGCGGCCGACCAGGTTGACGGCGGGGATGTATCCGACGTGGTTGAGGACGCGCGAATCGAGGGAACTGTCGCGGTTGTCACCCATGGCGAAGTAGTGCCCCGGGGGCACCACGTAAACCGGGGTGTTGTCGAGCTGGCCGCTGTCCGTGGTTTCGATGATGACGTGGCTGCGGCCATTGGGCAGCGTCTCGACGTAGCGCGCCGCGGCGACGACATTGCCTGACTCGTCGCGGTGGATGTAATCGCTGATCCGCCTGCGTTTCACCGGCTGGCCGTTGATGTAAAGGAGCCCGGCCCGCACCTGGATGCGATCGCCCGGCAGGCCGACGATGCGCTTGATGTAATCGGTCTGGTTGTCGATCGGCAGCTTGAAAACGGCGACGTCACCCCGTTTCGGCGTCTCGGCGAAGATACGCTCGGAAATCAGCGGCAGGCTGAACGGCAGGGAATGGCGGCTGTATCCATAAGACAGTTTGGAAACGAACAGGTAATCGCCCACCAACAGCGTCGGCACCATCGAACTCGATGGAATATTGAAGGGCTCATAGGCGAAGGTCCTGACGACGACGGCAATGACGACCGCCCAAATCACGGTTTTTACGGCTTCGCCCCACCCTCCCGACGAACTGCGGGGGCGGGCATCACCGTGGGAATCACGCCGATCGTTGAAATGGGCCATGCCTAGGAACCTAAACTATTGAATTCCAGAGATTAAGCCGCGGCTCCGCGGGGCGCTAGCATGCATCGCCGGTGACCGCTGTCAAGGAGAACCCGTCGCGGGCGCCGCGACCGGCATCAACCGGCGTCCGCGGGGATCGCGCTGATGACCACGATGGCCTGGGCCATCGGCGGTTCGTCGGTCAGGGAGACGTCGATCCGTGCCTCGCAGCCGTCGGGAAGAATTTCGGTCAAGCGCGCCAGGGCGCCGCCGGTCAGCGACATGGTGGGCTTGCCCGAGGCGAGGTTCACGACACCCATGTCCCGCCAATAGACGCCGCGCCGAAAACCGGTCCCGAGCGCCTTCGAGCACGCCTCCTTGGCGGCAAAGCGCTTGGCGTAGCTCTCGACACGATTGGCCCGCTTCTCGGATTTGCTGCGTTCGATGTCGGTGAAGATGCGATCGAGGAAGCGATCGCCGTGGCGATCGATGGTCCGCGCAATACGCCGCACGTCGATGAGATCGCTGCCTAGGCCGATGATCACCTGCCGGCCCCCTCACGCGCTCATCTGGCCGGAGGCTTCGGCCCTGGCCTTGTCCATCAGCGCGCGCATCCGCTTGATCGACGAATCGAGGCCCGAGAAGATCGCCTCGCCGATAAGGAAATGGCCGATATTCAGTTCTTGAATCTGCGGGATCGCCGCGATGTCGCCGACGGTGTCGAAGGTCAGGCCATGCCCGGCGTGGCAGTCGAGACCCGCCGCATCGGCAAGACGGGCGCCGTCGGCAATGCGGGCGAGTTCGCCGCGGCGCGCATCGCCCTCGGCATGACAATAGGCGCCGGTATGCAACTCCACGACCGGCGCGCCGACCCTGGCGGCGGCCTCGATCTGGCGCGGGTCGGGGTCGATGAACAGCGAGACGCGGATGCCGGCGTCGCGCAATCGGCCGATGAAATCGGACAAGAACGGACCGCTGCCGGCGACTTCGAGACCACCCTCGGTGGTCAACTCCTGGCGCCGCTCGGGAACGATGCACGCGGCATGGGGCTTGTGGCGAAGGGCGATGCCCAGCATCTCCTCGGTGGCCGCCATTTCCAAATTGAGGGGCAGTTCGATTTCGCGGCTGAGGCCCCGGATGTCGTCGTCGGAAATATGGCGCCGGTCTTCCCTGAGATGGGCGGTGATCCCGTCGGCGCCGGCCAGCGCGGCAATGCGTGCCGCCCGCAGCGGATCCGGATGGCCGCCGCCCCGGGCATTGCGGATCGTCGCCACGTGGTCGATGTTGACGCCGAGCCGCAGCGGCGGCCAGGCCATCGGCCCATACCCGGTCACCGCCCGCCTCCGGCGCTCTGTCCGGCCAGCGCCCTCTGGGCCAGGCGGTTTTGGCGGTGGGACTGGTAGCTCGCGACCATGCGGCGAATGGGCCAGAAAAAGACCATCCAGGCAATCGCAGCCGTCGGCAGGGACCCCATGAGCATGGGCAGGAATACGTCCATGGGATGGTCGAGGAGGAAGCTCAAGGTGATGGCCTCGCCCGCCAGTTCGCTGCTCGAACCCAGGATCCAGCTGCCGCACTTGTAGATCCACAGCCAGATGAAGGGGAAGGTCCAGGGATTGCCCACCGCGGTGCCGATCGCGGACGCCAGGACCGATCCGCCGATCGCCCAGGCCAGCAGCCCCGACAGCAGGAAATGAAAACCCGGGAACGGCGTCATCGAAACCGCGGCGCCGCACGCGAACCCGGCGGCGATGGCATAGGGGCTGCCTGGGATACGCCGCACCCTGTGGGCGATATAGCGCGTCGCCCGCCCCCACCCCGACCGCGGCCACAGCAGGTTTCGCGTCTTGTCCCCCAGGGACGGTTTGTGTCTGCGATCGAAC
>JAWWBR010000183.1:0-6168 GCA_033720855.1 Alphaproteobacteria bacterium | reverse complement strand
CCACCACCTGGCGGGCGCCCGCGGCCATCAGCTCATGGGCGTCGTGATAGCCCCAATCGACGCCGATGCCAGCCACCCTGGCGTTGCGTGCCATTTCCATATCGAAGCTGGTGTCCCCGATCATAACCGTGGCCCCGGCCCTGGCCCCGGCCTCCGCCATCGCCCGCAGCAACATGTCGGGAGCGGGCTTGCCGGGGGCGGTGTCGGCCGTCTGCAGGGTGACGAATCGACCGCCGAGGCCAAAGCGGTCCAAGGTCGCATGGAGGCCGCGGGCGGATTTGCCGGTGGCGATGCCCAGCATCCAACCGGCTCCGGCCAAGGCATCGAGCGCGTCAAGGGCGCCCTCAAACGGCACCTCGGCAACCTCTCCGGCTTCACGCAGGGCGAAAAAGGCGTCCCTGTAGCCCCCCTCCAGCCGCGCCAGCTGATCCGCACCGAGCCCGGGCGCCAGACTGGCAATGGCCGCGCCCAGGGACAGACCAACCACGCGGCGCGTCCGCGCCGGTGATGGCGGGGCGAGGCCGAGGGCGTTGAAAGCCTCGGCCATCGCGGCGACGATCATGTGCTGGCTGTCGACCAGGGTGCCGTCCATGTCGAAGACGGCGAGGCGTGGGGGTTCCAGCGGCGAGGGATCGAAATCTGACATGGGCCTAATGTGGCAAGTAACCCCCGCTATTGAAAGGCCCCAAAAGGGGCCGGCCGCGGTTGGGTCAGTCGCGCGGGAACCGATCCTCCGGGCCGCCTGGGCCGAAGCCCAACGCGGCAAGCGCGGTTTCCATATGGGGCGGTAAGGGCGCTTCGACGCGGAGCGTCCCGCCGCCGGGCTTGGCAATTTCGATGGCGCGGGCATGGAGATGAAGGCGCTTCTCCAGCCCGTCTCCCGAAAGGAAGGCATTCTTGCCGCCGTATTTGCCGTCACCCAGGATTGGCGTGCCGATTGCCGCCATATGGGCCCGCAGCTGATGGGTCCGGCCGGTCAGAGGCATCAGCGCCACCAAGGCCGCCCGGTCGCCCGCGGCGTCGAGCGTGTCGTAGAGGGTAACCGCGCCCTGGGCGTCGATGCCGCCCGTCTCCATACGCTCCCGGCCGGCCCCACCGCCCTTGGCCAAAGCGAGGGAAATCCTGCCCCGCCGCGGTTTGGGCTGCCCCGCGGTCACCGCCAGATAGAGCTTCCGTGCGTCGCGCCCGCGAAAGGCCGCGGTGAGCCACCGCGCCGCCTCCCGGTTACGCGCCAACACGAGAACGCCGGAGGTGTCCTTGTCCAAGCGATGAACCAGCCGCGGGCGCTCTCTGGCGCCGAACCTGAGGGCGTCGAGCATACCGTCGAGATGCCGCTTGACCCGCGTTCCCCCCTGCACCGCCAGACCCGCCGGCTTATCGATCACGATCACGTCGTCGTCGCGGTAGAGTACGCGGCGGCGCAGTGCCCTCGCCTCCTCGGGGGCAAGGTCCGGTGGCCTGGGCGCGGCCCGGGGGGGGGCATGGGCCTGACTGCGCGCGAGCGGCGGGACCCGCACTTCCATGCCGGCGGCAAGCCGCAGATTGGCCTTGGCGCGCCGGCCGTCGACGCGGATCTGCCCGGTCCGCATCAGCTTCTGCAACTCACCGTAGCCGAGCCCCGGATAATGGGTCTTGAACCATCGGTCGAGCCGCAGTCCGGCGTCTTCGGCGGCCACCACCGCGGTCTTGAGCGGCGCCATCAGCCGACCTCAGCCGTAGACCGCCCGTACCAGGGCAAGGCCGGCGAACAGGCCGCCCACGCAAAGCACCACGGAGGCGATGATGTACGCCGCGGCCGACAGCATCGCCCCGCGCTCATAGAGCACAGCGACGTCCAGCGAAAAGGTCGAGAAGGTGGTGAAGGCGCCCAGCAGACCGACAACCAGGAACGCCCGCAGCGCCTCGCCCGGCGACCACATCAAGGCCGCCAGCTCGACCAGGATGCCGAGGATGAACGATCCGACGACGTTGACCGCAAGCGTCGCCCATGGGAAACCGCTGCCGAACAGGGCGCCGACGGCGGACATGGAAAGATACCGGGCGAGGGCTCCGACGGCGCCCCCCGCCACCACCGCAAACAATACCTTCACGCGCCGTTCTCCTCGTTTTCACCCTTGCCACCAGAACCTGGATTATCCGCCCGCAATCGAGCCCAGTAGGCGAGCCGTTTCGATACCTCTTTCTCGAACCCCCGATCCTTGGGCTCGTAGAGGGTGGGCCGGTCCATGCCGTCGGGAAAATACCGCTGCCCGGAAAACCCCTCTTCGGTGCCGTGATCGTATTGATACCCTTCGCCGTAGCCGAGCTCCGACATCAGCCGGGTGGGCGCGTTGAGGATGTGCTTGGGCGGCATCAGGGAGCCGGTCTCCCGCGCCAGGCCCATCGCCTTCCTCTCCGCCCGATAGGCGGCATTGGACTTGGGCGCGGTCGCCAGGTAAAGGACCGCCTGGACGATCGCCAACTCGCCCTCGGGCGAGCCCAAAAAATGGTACGCGTCCTTGGCGGCAAGGGCCTGGATCAGGGCCTGGGGATCGGCGAGACCGACGTCCTCGGAGGCGAATCGGACGAGACGGCGGGTGATGTAGAGTGGATCCTCGCCGGCCACCAGCATGCGGGCGAGCCAATAGAGCGCGGCATCGGCGTCGGAACCGCGCAGACTCTTGTGCAGGGCCGAGATGAGATTGTAGTGGCCGTCTTGGGATTTGTCGTAGAGCGGCGCGCGCTTCTGCACCGCCTCGACCACGCCCCCGGCGTCGAGCGGCGTTTCCGGCCTCAGGGCAAACAGCTCTTCCGCGAGGTTGAGAAGGTAGCGTCCGTCGCCATCAGCCAACGCCTTCAAGCTTTCGCGGCCCTCGGCATCGACCGGCAGGGCGTGGCCCAGTTCCGCCTCGGCCCGGACAAGCAGGGCCTCCAGCGCCGCGTCGTCGAGACGACGGAGGACGAACACCTGGCACCGGGAGAGGAGCGCGCCGTTGAGCTCAAACGAAGGGTTCTCGGTGGTCGCCCCGATCAGCACCACGGTGCCGTCCTCGACCACCGGCAGGAACCCGTCCTGTTGGGCCCGGTTGAAACGGTGGATTTCATCGACGAAGAGCAACGTGCCGGCGCCCATGCCGCGGCGCTCGCGGGCGGCGGCAAAAATCTTCTTGAGGTCGGCAACGCCGGAAAACACCGCCGACAGGGGTTCGAAATGCAAAGCGGTGGCGTCCGCGAGCAGCCGGGCGATGGTCGTCTTGCCGCTCCCGGGCGGCCCCCACAGGATCATGCTGACGATGCGCCCATCCGCCACCATGCGTCCGATCGGGCCGTCGCCCGCGAGAAGATGGTCCTGTCCCAAGACGTCGCCGAGCGTCTTGGGCCGAAGCCGGTCCGCCAGCGGCCGAGGCGCGCTGGCCTCGAACAAGGTCGTCACCGCCTCACCCTCCGAGGGCGAGGGTGAGGATCTGCCCCTCGCGTTCTATAGCCAGGCGCCAACGCTGCCCGCCTTCCATCCGGCTGAGCACCTCCTCGAGGCCCCGAACATCGGCGATGTCTACGCCATTGACGTTGCGCACGATGTCTTTGGGCCGAAGCCCTGCCCGGCGCGCGAAGCTGCGTCGACCGACCTCGAGTATGACGACGCCGGCGGAATCTTGGGCCAGGGACAGTTCGTCGGCTAAAGCGGGAGAGAGATTGGCCACCTCGACGCCGGTCAGCGGGTTCGCGCCGCCGATGCGGGTCCGTTCCGGGGGTGGAATCCGGGGTGGCGGAGCAAGCGCCAGGGTAACGCGCCGCGCCGCCCCGCGGCGCAGTAAATCGAGCCGAGCCGTCCCGCCCACGGGCAGAGTGGCGATACGGAAATCAAGGGCCTTGGGATCGTCGACGGCGCGGCCGTTGACGGCGGTCACCACGTCGCCGACCCTGAGCCCGGCGGCGGCGGCGGGACCGTGAGGATGAACCGGGGTTATCAGCACTCCGCGCGGCGGGTCGATGTTCAGCGATCGGGCGATTTCGGCGCTCACTGGCTGGGCCTCGGCACCGAACCAGGGGCGCACGACGCGGCCCGTAGCGGCACCCGCGAGGACCGCTTTCACCATCGCCGAGGGAACCGCGAAGCCGATCCCGATGGAGCCGCCGGTGCGCGAATAGATGGCCGTATTGATGCCGACGAGGCCGCCATCCATTGTCACCAATGCGCCGCCGGAATTGCCCGGATTGATGGCCGCGTCGGTCTGAATGAAGAAGCTGAAGTCGGTAATCCCCACGCTGGTCCGGGCAAGACCGGAAACGATGCCACTGGTCACGGTCTGGCCGACGCCGAAGGGGTTGCCGATGGCCAACACCAAGTCACCGACCTCCAGGCTATCGGAATCGCGCATGGTCAGGTGCGGCAGGCGCTCGCCGCCGGCGTCGATCTTGAGGACCGCGAGGTCGGTACGCTTGTCGGTCAGCAGCACCCTGGCGGCGAATTCACGGCGGTCGGAGAGGACCACGCGAATCTCGTCGGCGCCCTTGATGACATGAACATTGGTGACGATGAGTCCGCCAGGATCGAGAATAACGCCAGAGCCCAAGGACGTGCGCACCCGCTCCCGCACGGGTCCCCCGAGACCGAATTCCTCGCCGAAGAAACGGCGGAAAAAAGGATCGTCGAAGAGCGGGCTGCCGGCGCGGCTCTTTTCCACCTTGCGGGTGAAGATATTGGCCACCGCCGGGGCCACCTTGCGCACCACGGGGGCAAAGGACAGCATCACCTGCCCCCGAGAGGCCGGAACCTGGCGCACGTCCCTGGCGCCTGGTTTGTCTTGCGCCGCTGCCCCGGGCATGCCGCCCCCGCCCAGCAGCACCAGGATCGCGATCCCCACCGCCGCGGCGCCGGCCGCCGGTCCTATGGACATCGTAGGCTTCCTCATGGTTCCAACTCTAACACCGGAAAAAAAGAAAGGCAGCCCGATGGGCCGCCTCTCTCACGCGCTTGGTTCCTGCGCCTAGCCCTCGGCGACCTCCGCCACCTCCGGCAGGGGACCGGAGTCCTGGCCTTTCGCCTCCTCATCGCGGTCGACCAGTTCGATGAAGGCCATCGGGGCGGCATCGCCATAGCGCAATCCGGCCTTGAGCACCCGGGTATAGCCGCCGTTGCGCTCGGCATAGCGCGGCGCCAGGGTGTCGAACAACTTGGTGGTCAGGGCGCGGTCGCGCAACACGCGGAACGCCTGGCGCCGGGCGTGAAGGTCACCCCGTTTGCCCAGCGTGATCAGCTTGTCGGCATAGGGCTTCAGTTCCTTGGCCTTAGGCAGGGTGGTCTTGATCTGCTCGTGCTTGACCAGGGCCGCGGCCATGTTCTGCAGCATCGCCTTGCGATGGGCCGAGGTGCGGTTCAACTTGCGGCCGCTAATCCGATGACGCATGACTGATCTCCTTCAAACCGAACGGGCGCGGCCTCAGTAGGGCTCTTCCAGCCGCTTGGCCAATTCCTCGATGTTCTCCGGCGGCCAATCGGGGATCTCCATGCCGAGATGCAGTCCCATCTGCGCCAGCACTTCCTTGATTTCATTCAGCGACTTGCGCCCGAAATTGGGCGTCCGCAGCATCTCCGCCTCGGACTTCTGCACCAGGTCGCCGATATAGATGATATTGTCGTTTTTCAGGCAGTTGGCGGAGCGCACCGAAAGCTCGAGTTCTTCCACCTTGCGCAGCAGGTTCTTGTTGAAGGCCGGTTCCGCGGCGGCCGCTTCCTCCGCAACCGCTTGGGGTTCCTCGAAATTGATGAACAGCTGAAGCTGGTCCTGAAGAATGCGGGCGGCCAGGGCCACCGCATCCTCGGGCGGCACAGTGCCGTTGGTTTCGAGATCCAGGCTGAGCTTGTCGTAATCGGTCACCTGCCCGACACGGCTGTTCTCGACCCGATAGGCGACCTTGCGCACGGGCGAGTACAGGGCGTCCACAGGGATCAAGCCGATGGGCGCATCCTCGGGCCGATTTTGCACCGCGGGGACGTATCCCTTGCCGGTGTCGATCATCAGTTCCATGGCGATCGACGCGCCCTTGTCCAGGGTACAAATCACCAGGCCGGGATTGAGGATCTCGACGCCACCGGGACAAGAGATCTGCCCGGCCGTGACTTCGCCGGGCCCCGATGCCTTGAGTTCCAAACGGGCCGGCCCCTCGTTGACCGTCCGGATCGCCAGT
>JAWWBR010000182.1:0-6200 GCA_033720855.1 Alphaproteobacteria bacterium | reverse complement strand
CGTCCGCATGCTCTCCGACCACGCCGGCGAGGCGTCGTGGGTGACCGTCCCGGGTGCCGACCCGAACCTGCGCCTCGGCCTCACCAACGGTGGCAGGGTGTTCCCGGCCGCGGCCTAACGGCGCCCTGCCGCCACCGGGACCATCAGCGGGCCCATCGCCATTCCCGAAGGCTCGACCGTTCTGGCGCAGCTGTCGGGCGGCTGGGGCGCGCCCCGGCTGGTGATCGGCGCGGCGGATACCGAGTTCAAGGCCGTTGCCGAAGGAACGTACAAGCTATCCTCGACCATCGAACTCGCGCCCGACGTCAAACATATCCGTGTGCTCCAGGCCGGGCGCGAGATCGGCAATTGGCCGGTGTTCCTGGTTCCCGATCAGCCGCCGGTGGTGAGCTTCGGCGAGGATCCCGGACGCTCGGCCCGCGGCGCGCTGAGGATCGATCTCGAAGGCAATGACGACTATGGCTTTGCCGAGGCCAAGCTGATGATCCGTCGCACCCGCGCCGGCGGGGAGGAGGTCAAGGAAGAGATCCCCGGCATCACACCGCCGAAATCCGAAGATCAGGCCAGCGAGGCCGAGGACAAGGCCAAGGCGGCCATGCTCGCCGAATTGAATACGGTCAAGGTGATCGACCTGGCGCTGCCGGGCTCGACGGTCAAGGACGTCAAGGAGACCAGCTACCACGACCTCACCTCCCACCCCTGGGCCGGTCTCGAGGTCCACGTGCAGATCGTCGCCAAGGACGCGCGGGGCCAGGACGGCGTCAGCGATTCGGTCACCATCACCTTACCCGAGCGCTTCTTCCGCCATCCCGTAGCCCGCGCCCTGGTGATCCTGCGCAAACGCCTCGCCAAGGACCCGGAAACGCGGGACGACGTGCGCGACGAGCTGGTCAACCTGGGCACCATTCCCGGCGCCTACGATCACGACACGGTTGTGTTCCTGGCGATCCAGGAGATGGCCCGGACGCTCGAGCGCGATAACAGTTATGAGGGCATCAAAGAGGTCCAGGAGATGCTGTGGGAGACGGCGCTTCGCCTCGAGGACGGCAATTTGTCGCAGGCCGAGCGCCGGCTCAGGGAAATACAAAAGAAGCTGATGGAAGCGCTCAAGAACAAGGCCGGCAACGCCGAGATCCAGAAGCTGATGCGCGAATTGCAGCAGGCCATGTCCGAATTCCTGCGCGAGATGATGAAGGGCATGAAGAACCTCCCCAACTGGGCCCGGCCGTTCGATCCCAACAGCCGCAATCTCTCGTCCCAGGACCTTCAGCGCCTGCTCGACCGGGCGCGCGAACTGGCCATGACGGGGAACCTCGACGCCGCACGGCAGCTGTTGTCGATGCTGCGCGAGATGTTGGAAAACCTCCGCTCCGGACGCTTTGCCCAGGGCCAGCCCCGAGGCCAAGCGCAATCCCAGGCCTGGCGCATGCTGCAGGAACTGCAAGACATGATGCGCCGTCAGCAGGAGCTGATGGACGAGAGCCACCGCCAGTCGCAAGAGGGCATGCGCCAGGGGCGTCCGCCCTCGACCGAGGAGGGCGCCCGCCGGCAGGGCGATTTGAAGAAGCAGTTGCAGGAGATGCTGCGCCGCTTCGGCGAGATGATGGGCAAGGTGCCGAAATCGCTAGGCGATGCCGAGCTGGAGATGCGCGAGGCGCTCGAGGCGCTGCGCAAGAACCGTCCCGGCGACGCCACCGGGCCCCAGGGCAAGGCGCTCGAAAACCTGCGCCGCGGCCTCGGCCAGATGGCCCAGCAATTCATGCGCCGCTTCGGCCAGGGCCGCGGGCGCGGGCGCGGACGGGGCCGCGGCATGATGGGCCGACGCCCCGGCCAGATGCCCTTCGCCTACGATCCGCTGGGCCGTCAATTGCCCAATAGCGGCATGACCTCGAGCGACGACGTCGACATCCCCGAGGAATCCGAGACCCAGAGGGCCTGGGAGATCCTGCAGGAGCTGCGCCGCCGGGCCGGGGAGATCGGCCGTCCCGAGTTGGAAATGGATTATCTGAACCGGCTGTTGCGGCGGTTCTAAAAGACCGACGGCGGCTCAGTTCAACTTGCCGCTGGTCTTCAGGACCTTGTTCACCGCATCCAGGATCTCCCGCAAGGTAAACGGCTTGGGGATGACCTCGTGAATGAGGGCGTCGAGGTTGTGCGCCCGTTGCCGCTCCATGGAGAAGCCCGACATCAGCAGGATCGGAAGCTCGGGATTGTCGCGGGCCACTTTCAGGGCGAGGGCGATGCCGTCCATTCCCGGCATGACGATGTCCGTAAGCAACAGATCGAAGTCGCCGGCGGCCAGTTCCGCTAACGCCTGAAGGCCGTCCTCAACGGGGGTCACGGTGTGCCCCTCCTGGCCCAGGGCACGGCAGACGAATTCGCGCACCGCGCGCTCGTCCTCGGCAACAAGGATGCGCGCCATGACGCCTATTTCTCCGTGCCGGAAAAGTCGATGGCCAGCGCCGCGGCACCGGCCGGAGGGTTCTGGAACCGGGTCACGAAGGGCACCGTCTCACCGGGAAGCAGGCGGGACTGGCCGGCTGCGAAGGTCCAGTTGGCGAGTTCACTTGCATCCTTCCCCCGGATCCACGCCCGCAGTTTCGGCACGTCGCGCACCTCGCCGGAAATGTTGGTGACCTTGCCCTTGACGATCAAAATGATTCTGCCGCCCTGGACCGCATGGTCGTGGCTGAGGACTTCGACGGCCAGACCGGCTTTGCCCACGGGTACGGGAATCCCCGCGGCGACGTAAAGACGCTGTGCCGGCGGCCACCAGCGGACGATCGATTCCCGCGCCAGGACGGCACCGGCGACGACGGCGATGACGACGGCGCCGAGCGCCCCCCAGCCCATGGCGGAGCCGCGCCCCTTGGCCCCGTCCTCGGCGGCGGCCTCGGCGTCGAGAACCTCGCTTGGGGCATCGCGCTCGGGCGGCGCCTCGGCGTCGACCCGCTTGGGCAGATCCTCGGCCGGACGCTCCGTCCACATATTGTCGCAATTACTGCACCTGACCCGGCGCCCCTTGGCGCCGAAGCTGGCCGGATCGACCTTGTAACGGGTCTGGCAGGATGGACAGGTGATGATCATCAGGCCGGCGCTCCACAGGGGCGGGATCGGGGCCGGACCGCCGCTCCGCGCCCGCTGGTTTTTATAAGTGCTGGGTCGGATCATGGCAAGCGATGGGGTGGTTCGCGGCAGGGCCCGCGGCCGCTGCAAATTGCCGCATTTCTGCCCCCCCGGGGACGCGTGGCGTCGTATATACTGGCTCGTCGGTACGACTTTTCGAGGACGGCTGTGGTTCGTTTCGAGAACGTGGGGATGCGTTACGGCCTCGGGGCCGAGGTCCTGCACGATATCAGCTTCGAGTTGCCGATTGGATCCTTTCATTTCCTGAGCGGTGCCTCGGGGGCGGGAAAATCGTCCCTGCTCAAATTGATCTATCTCGCCCACCGGCCGTCGCGCGGTTTGATCACCTTGTTTGGCCAAGATGTCACCATCGCAGGGCGACGCGACCTTAGCCTGCTGCGGCGGCGGATCGGTGTGGTGTTCCAGGATTTCCGCCTGCTCAGCCATCTGAGCGTGATCGAGAACGTGGCCCTTCCCCTCAAGGTCAAAGGCGAGCCGTGGGAGGACATCAAGGTCCATGCGGTGGAACTCCTCAACTGGGTCGGCCTCAAGGACTGCATCGATGCCTCCCCCCTGACCCTTTCGGGCGGCCAGAAGCAGCGCGTTGCCATCGCCCGGGCCGTCATCAGCCGGCCCGAGCTGCTGCTCGCCGACGAGCCCACGGGCAATGTCGACGATGATATCGCCCTGCGCCTTCTCCACCTGTTCGAGGAGCTCAACCGGCTCGGTACGACGATCCTCTTCGCTACCCACAACGAGGGGCTGATGGATCGTTGCCCACACCCGCGCTTGCACCTGGCCCACCGTTCGTTGTCGGGCCCCACTTTGCCGCAGCATGGCGGGACCGGGGCAGGCTGATGTTCTGGCGCCGACGCGATCTCGCCCTCGATGCCGATCCGGTCCGGCATTTCCTGCCCTGGCTGATGGCCATGATCGTCTATCTCGGCGGCTTGTCCTTGGCCGGTATGATGAGCTTATCGGCAGCGGTGGAACGCTGGGACAGCGGCCTTCAGGGGACGGTGACGGTCCAGGTTCCCGCGGCCCGAACCCGCGCCCCCGACGGTGCCGTCGACAAGGCGCTCGCCATCCTGCGCAAGACCGAAGGGGTGGTATCTGCCCGTCCCATCGGCGGCGCCGAGACCGCCGCCCTGCTGGAGCCGTGGCTGGGCCGCGACGCGTTGGGCGCGGGCCTGCCCCTGCCGCGGCTGATAGATGTGCGGGTTGAGACCGATCCCGGACCCGACCTCGGAGCGCTTGCCACCGCGCTTGACGGCGCCGTGCCCGGCACCGTTTTGGACGACCATAGGAAGACCCTCGACCGCCTGATCGCACTCGTCCGGTCGGTCGAGCTGGTAGCCTTGGCAATCGTTCTTTTGGTGGCAATCGCCGCCGTGGCGACGGTTGTCTTCATCACCCGCACCGGCCTCGCCATCCACGGCGAGACCATCGAACTCCTGCACCTGATGGGGGCCATGGACGGTTATGTCGCGCGCCAGTTTCAGGGGCAGGCCCTAGAGCTCGGCCTGAAGGGAGGGACCATCGGTCTGGTCCTTACGGCAGCGACCGTCTTGGCGCTCGGGCATTTCGCCGGAGCCGTCGGCGCCGGCTTGCTGCCACAGCTCGATTTCGGGCCGGAACAATGGCTGGCGCTGGCAGCGGTGCCCGTGGGCGTCACCGTGATCGCCATGATCACCGCCCATTTCACCGTGATCGGCGCCCTCAAGAGATTGCCGTGACAGGTGCGAGTTTCCTTCGCCCGCACCGCCAGCGGGGGCCCGCCTTCCGCTGGCTGGGGTTTGCCGCCGCCCTAGCGGCCCTGTGGCTCGGCGGCTTGGTGTGGTTCGCAGAAACCCTGCCCCGCGCCGTCAGCCGTGCCGATGCCGCCACCGACGCCGTAGTGGTGCTTACCGGCGGCGCCGGCCGGCTCGCCGTCGGCGTTGACCTTCTGGCCCGGGGACAGGCGCGCAAACTGTTCGTGTCCGGCGTCTATCGGGGCGTCGACGTGGCACAGATCCTCAAGCTGGTGCGAAACCAGAGCAGGGAGCTGGAGTGCTGCATGGCGCTGGGCCACACCGCCGACAACACCAGGGGCAACGCCAGGGAGACCGCCCTCTGGATCCGGAAAGAGGGCTTCCGTTCGCTGCGGCTGGTTACCGCCAACTACCATATGCGCCGATCTCTGCTGGAGTTCCGCCGCCTGATGCCCGAGATCACCATCATCGCCCACCCGGTCTTTCCCCCGGAGTTCAAAGCCGAACGCTGGTGGTACTGGCCCGGCACCTTGCGCCTGGTGGTCAGCGAATACGTCAAGTACCTGATTGCCTTGATGCGGCCTTGGTAAGGAGGCTGGGCGGTGACGTTCCTGCGCGCGGCGCTGTTCAATCTGGTCTTCTTCGTCTCGACCGTGGTCATCGGCGTGGCTTGCTTTCCCCTCCTGATCATGCCGCCGGCGGTCATGCGCGGGCTCGGCAAATGGTGGTCGCGCCATGTGCTCTGGACATTGCGGGCGGTGGTCGGAACGGGCTGGGAGGTGCGCGGCCGGGAGCGCATCCCGGACGGTCCGGCGATCTTCGCCGCCAAGCACCAATCGGCCTGGGACACGCTGTTCTTCCCCGCCTTCCTGGGCGACCCGGCGATGGTCGCCAAGCAGGAACTGCGCTGGATTCCCCTCTACGGCTGGTACGCCTGGCGGGCCCAATCGGTGTGGATCGACCGCAAACGCGGCCCCGCTGCATTGCGCGTCCTGGTGCGCGGGGCGCGGGCGGCGCTCCGCCAAGGCCGTTCGGTGGTCATGTTCCCCCAAGGAACGCGCACCTCCCCCGGCGCCAGCGCCCCCTACCAACCCGGTATCGCCGCGCTGTACGCAGGCACCGACGCCCCGGTGGTGCCGGTCGCTCTCAACTCCGGCCTGTTCTGGCCGCGGCGCGGCTTCCACAAGCGCGCCGGGACCATAATCGTCGAATTCCTCGACCCGATGCCGGCCGGGCTCGACCGCAGGGCGTTCCTCAAAACCCTGGGTGATCGGATCGATGAGGCGACGGCTCGTCTCGAGGCAGAAGCTCGGCAATAAGCCG
>JAWWBR010000181.1:0-6280 GCA_033720855.1 Alphaproteobacteria bacterium | reverse complement strand
TGTTGGCCATATCCATCGCCGCAACCGGGCCCTCGAATATGGCCTCCAGGGCCTCGCCCATGAGGCCCACCTGGACGATGATGGTGACCCCGATCAATGCCGTGAACAGACCATACTCGATGGCTGTGTTGCCATCTTGCGATCGCAAAAATGTCCTGATGAGTCGAGCAAGCATTGGATGAATCCCCTTGGCCGCAATGAGTAAATTATTATATGCAGATATTAAAAGTGCAATGATTAGAAAATTAAAATATAAATAAATTACACTGAGAGCCGGATTGTATTCTGTTTTTATGGATAATATTTTAATAATATTTGAGTTTTATATTACCGTAAACCTTTACTTACTTGGACAGCTGCGCTCAGGGCGGCGCCCATCCGCGTGAGAGGGTCGCGGCATCGCGGGCCGGCGACCGGACCGTCCGGCGTGTGCGTCTTTGGAGCCTGGGCCACCTAGGGCGATGCTGAAGGTGCGATCGGAGCAAGGCTTCGTCGCCCGGAAGATCGTGCCCGCGCCCCCATTGACGGCACCGTACCTATCAATCTCCCGATGGGTTGACCTGGCAGGTCAGCTTGCCTGTGCCGCCCGGTGTGAGCACGATGTGGGTTTTGTTGCTCAATCCGAAAGGCGTCCCACAGCCGGGGCTTTGCGGGCGCATGGCCTTGGCCGGCTGATACCCTTCGGGAATATCGAAATGACACTGGAAGGTCACCCTGCCCGATGATGTTTTCACCGCCCTGGCGTCATAGGTTTGCAGTGGAAACCCTGCGCCGAGGGCATTGCCACAGGTGGTGCACTGGCAATATTCGTCGGTTGCGATTTCCGCAGCGTTGTTAGCCTGGGCCGTCGCTGCCGCCAGCAAGATGGCCCCGGCGGCGAGCAATCCGGATAGCCCGTCTTTCTTGCCCATTTACTTTCCCCGTATTCAATATCAAACCAAGAAGGCGTTTTAAAATACGGGGTATTAAGAAGTGATGAATAAAAAGATTCAAGGTTATACAAACATATTTCATAATAAATATATTTTTCGCTTTTATTTTATTTTCATTATTTTTTCTAAAATGCCTTAATCCACCCGCACACAGGAGTGGTGCGCGACAGCACGAGGGTAGCCGCCGGCGGAGGTCGCGGGCGTCGGTTGAGTTCGACTCAGCCGCCGTCGCCGCCGGCCATTGCCGCCGTCACGCCGTGGGCGAGCGGGCGCCCGTTGGCGTCGACGTTGACGAAGACGATTTCCTTCACCTCCGTGATCAGCGTCTCCGTTGCCATGCAGCGTACCTGGCAGGCGACGGTGATCGAGGTGGTGCCGAATTTGAGCGCCTCGCAGCCGATTTCGACGATGTCGCCCAGCTGCGCGGACGAGACGAAATTGACCGCCGACATCAGCTTGGTCACAAGGCTGGTCGATCCCAGCTGGCAGGAGGCGTAAATGAAGGCCTCCTCGTCGATCCATTGGAGCGCCCGCCCTCCAAATAGGGTGCCGTGGGGATTGAGGTCCCTGGGGGTGACGATCTTCCGGGTTCTGAATTCCATGGCTTGGGTTGCTACCGTTGTTGTCGATGCGCGGAAAAGACTTCGGCTTACGGCCTCACCGCCGGTGCCGGCCAGGCATCGGCGAGCAGCTCGCGGTAGATGGCGATGGTCTGGTCGTTGATGGCGTCGGCCCCGAACCGCGTTTCGGCAAGGCGCCGCCCGGCGGCACCCATGCGTTGGCGTAGCGCCGCGTCTCCGGCAAGGCGCTCTATGGCGTCGGCCAAGGCCGCCGGGTCCCGGGGAGGGACCAGGATGCCCGTTTCGCCGTCGCGCACGATGTCACGCAGACCGGGCCCATCGGCGGCGATCAAAGGCCGGCCACAGGCCGCCGCCTCCAGTAAAGCTTGCGGCACCCCCTCCCGGTAGTAAGACGGCAGCAACGCGATATGGCTCTTCTCCCATAGGCCGGGAATGTCCTCGACGCGGCCGAGAATCTCCACCGCACCCTCGGCACGCCAAGATTCGAGTGTTTCCACCGCAATCGCCGAGGGACTCTCGAGATCGCTCTCGCCGGCCAGGGCGATGCGGACATCGACGCCCCGGGCCGCCAGCAGGCGCGCCGCCTCTACCGTCTCATGGATCCCTTTCTCGCGGATGAGACGCGAGACCAGGACCGCCCGGGGCGGACCGGGCGGCTCTGCCGTCGGGTGAAAGCGCTCGAGATCGACGCCGACGCCCGGCACGACCCTGAGCCGTTCGGCGGCGACGATGCCCGCGCCCGTCAGCGCCTCGCCGTCTTCGACGTTCTGCACCATGACCCGCGTCTCAGGGCCGTCGAGCCAAAGGCGCAGGGCGGCGCGCAGGACGGGCCGCAACAGCCGCGCGCGGGGGCCGGTGGAGGCGAAGACGTAGCCCAAACCGGCGATGGCGTTGATGATCCTCTGGACGCCGGCAAGACCGGCGGCGATGCTGCCGAGCAAGGCCGGCTTGAGGGCGACGTGGTGGACGATATCGGGGCGAAATGCCCGATAGATGCGGGCGATGCGCAAGACGCAGGCGGCCAGGTGAAGGGGGTTGATGCTGCTGCGCGACATCTGCAGGGGAAAGAGCTGGAGTCCCGCGCCGGTGATGGCATCGCCGCCGCCGCCCACCCTGCAAACGACGCCGACCGCGCACCCCGCGGCCGTCAATGCGCCCGCGAGCCCGCGCCAGTGGGCCGAGAAATACCAGTCCTCGGTGACCAGAAAAAGAACCCGCGGCTTAGCTCCGGACATTGGTCCACGTGGTTGAAAGGGGATCGCTCGACCCCGTCAGGTGGCTCGATCCTAGAGCACTATCGGTCCGGTGAGAACCGTTTGTGTCGGCGCCTGCGGGGGCGCCTGGAGGAGGTTAGATTTGGATGTCGAACCCGGTGCCGTGGGGCAGCACCTCGGTCGTAATGTCACGGGTCCAGACATAGGCGTAGGCGGCGGAGGCATGACGCGTGGGGCCCGCGTCCTCGGGCTCTACTTCCTGGGCGATATGCTGGGCGAGAAAGGCAAGCGTCGCGCCGCCGCGGGGATAGAAGGATGGCGAGGCTGCGGTGCCGTCTGCCACTATGGGAAGCTTCGCCGGCGTGCGGGCGTTGGCCGCCGCCTCCGCTGCGGAGTCCGGCAGGTGGCGCCGGGTATCCGCCCGCAAAGCTTCGATACGCGCGGTTTCCTGGGTGGGGGTTAGCGGAACGGTGCCGCGCGAACTGCCGGCGATAAAGCCGCCGCGCCCCACCGCCATCCCGGAATAGGAAATGATCCCTGGGTAGTGCAATTGCCGCTTCCCTGTCTCTGGTCTCCGGTAATTTATTGCGATTTATTTAAAATTGTATTGAAATGAATGTCAAGTAAAAAGGTAGGGTATTTTATTAAATTATTAACCATAAAATCGGAGAGATAATTTTGTAGGAGTATAAAAGGGTTTAGCTAAGTATTAACTAAGATTAACGCGGAAAAGCCGCGCCGACGGCCACCGCTTTGCCTTTGGGACGGCCTGCCTGGGGTGCTATGGTCGGCGCCGGTTTCCCGATCCGTAGGACGACATTCCAGGGAGGATGCCGCATTGCCCAGCGAACACAGCCTTGATCTGCCCAACGACCTTGAAGCGTATTGGATGCCGTTTACCGCCAACCGCCAGTTCAAGGCGGCGCCGCGGCTGCTGGCGAGGGCCAAGGGGATGCATTATTTCATGGCCGACGGGCGCCAGATTCTCGATGGCACCGCGGGGCTGTGGTGCGTCAACGCGGGCCATTGCCGCGAGGAAATCGCCGCCGCCGTTGCCGCCCAGGCCGCCGAGCTCGATTACGCCACCGCCTTCCAGATGGGCCACCCCAAGGCGTTCGAGCTGGCCGCGCGCCTGGCAGCGCTGGCGCCGGGCGATCTCGATCACGTGTTTTACGTGAATTCCGGTTCCGAGGCGGTGGAAACCGCGCTTAAGATCGCCATCGCCTATCACCACGCCCGAGGCGAGCCCGGCCGCACGCGCCTGATCGGACGCGAACGCGGCTATCACGGGGTCAATTTCGGCGGCATGTCGGTGGGCGGAATCGGCAACAACCGTAAACAGTTCGGCTCCGGCCTGGCCGGGGTCGACCATCTGCCCCATACCCATGACCTTGAACACAACGCCTTTTCCCGCGGCCAGCCGCAATGGGGCGCCCATCTTGCCGATGACCTCAACCGTCTCATTGCCCTGCACGATGCCTCCACCATCGCCGCCGTCATCGTCGAACCGATGGCCGGGTCCACCGGCGCCCTGGTGCCGCCGGTGGGCTATCTCGAGCGCTTGCGCGAGATCTGCGATGCCCACGGCATTCTGCTGATCTTCGACGAGGTGATCACCGGGTTCGGCCGCCTCGGCGCGAGCTTCGCCGCCGAGCGCTTCGGCGTGGTGCCCGATCTCATGACCACCGCCAAGGGCCTGACCAACGCCGTCATTCCCATGGGCGCGGTATTCGTCTCCAAGGGTGTGCATGAAGCCTTCATGTCGGGCCCGGAAGCGATGGTCGAGCTGTTCCACGGCTATACCTATTCCGGTCATCCCATGGCCTGCGCCGCCGCCCTGGCGACACTCGAGATTTACGAGAAGGACGACCTGTTTGCCCGCGCTGCCGGCCTCGAGGCCTATTGGCGCGACGCCGTCCACCGCCTCGACGACGCGCCCAACGTCGTCGATGTGCGCGATATCGGATTGGTTTGCGGCATCGAGTTCGCGACCCGGAACGGCGCCTTCGGCGCCCGCGCCTACGACGTCTTCCTCAAATCCCTGGAGCTCGGGGCGTTGACGCGTCAGGCGGGTGAGGTCATCTGCCTGTCGCCGCCGCTGATCATTTCCGAAGAGGAGATCGATCAATTGGTCGGGATCGTCGATGCGGCGATCCGCGCCACATCGTGATGCGGGCGCGCGGGGGCTAAGTGTCGCCCTTATCGGCCTCGTCGATGAGCCGCTTCAGGCGGCGCTGGAGGGCATCGATGCGAGCCTCGGCCCGGGCCCGGTCGTGGCTCCGCCGGGACCGGCGGTCGATCGGCACGACATCGGCCTTGCGGCCGGTCGGCCGCGGGAACGAATCGAGTGCGCCGGTGATGTGGCGTGACAGCAGCCCGCGTTCCGGATGGCGCCTGAGCTGGATCAGGCGGGTGAGGACGACCTCGTCGAGCATCCCATCGCCGTCTTGGTCTTCGAAGATGATCTGGGCCAGCACCTGGCGGGTGATGTCGTCCTCCTCGGCAGCGGTGACGACGCGCACTCGCGTCCCGTCCGCGACCATGCCGGCGACGTCCGCCAGGGTCACGTAGCGCGAGGCGCTGGTGTCATAAAGGCGACGGTTCGCGTATTTGCGAATGACGACCGAAGGCCTCCCGACCTCCCCAAGTTCGGTCATGCCGCTATCCTATGGTCCCTGCCGGCGGCGATTCTCCCGATGCCGCCTAAGTGGCACTATTAAAAAGGATTTTTGCCGATCCTGCAACCCCTTGTGGTTGTAGCGGCGGGGTAGGTGGCCCCGGCTCAGCCCGGCGGAGCGCCATCGGGGGTGAGTTCCAGCCCCGAGAACTCGAAGGCGGGGGCGACGGTGCAGCCCACCAGGGTCCAGGCGCCGAGGCTCGACGCCGTCTGCCAGGCGTGAGCGGGGACGACCAGTTGCGGCCGCTCACCGGCGCCGATATCGGTGCCAAGCACCTGTTCGATTTCGGCGCCTTTGTGCCTGATCGTCAGCGCCAGCGCGGCGCCGGCGTAATGGTGCCAGACCTCGGTCGCATCGATGCGGTGCCAGGCCGAGACCTCGCCGGCCTTGAGCAGGTAATAGATGGCGGTGCCGCTGCCGCGCCCCGTTCCCGCCGCATCGCGCCAGGTTTCGCGGTAATGGCCGCCCTCGGGATGGGGGCGGAGGTCGAGCGCTTCGATGATGAGATCGGCGTCGTCAGCCATACTCATACGACCGGATTGAGTGTTCCCCCTGGTCAGTCCCCGGGCGCGGTCGCCGTCATGTGGGGCGTCGCGTTATACGCTTCAAACCAGCGGGCCAGGTTCGGGTGATCGGCCCGCCAATCGGTATCGGGCAGGATGCGGTCCATGAAGGCAAGGGCGCAGCCAAGGGTGATGGGCGCGATGGTGGGCGCCGCGGTGACGGCCGCGAGCTCCTCCTCGATGCGCCGCAGCCCGAGGGCGATCTTGCGCTTCTGGCGCTGATCCCACCATTCGGACTGGGTGCCGTCCTCGCGCCGGGTCTCCATGCGGCGCAGCACGGCGGCATCCAACACCCCGTGGATCAGCGCCTCC
>JAWWBR010000180.1:0-6287 GCA_033720855.1 Alphaproteobacteria bacterium | reverse complement strand
GGCGGGATTCTCTTTGATGACATAGAAGAATTGACGGACATCCTGCCCAACGAAGTCCCCAGCGAAATGCGCGAGAGGGGCTTCGAACTGTGTTGGCGATCGGATATAGCGAAAAACATTACGGAGCTGACCGACCTTTGGGAACGTGTATAAAGAGGTATCGCGCTTCGTGGCTGTGCTGAATTGGCGAAATTTCTGGGCAAAGAGCGGCTTTTTGAGGGAACCGGAGAGCGATCAGGGAACTTATGGACCACTCTTTTTGACGGACATGATCAATGGCCCGCACGCTCTTTATAAAATTCAATCTACGGTGGCATAACAGGGGCTCGGGATCGAGGAAAGATCCGCCCGAGGGGACGGCGAAAAGTCAGATGGTTTTGGTAATATCCTGCGTGAGCTAAAATTCGGAATGGAAACAAATTGTTCTGAACGTTTGGATGCGGCGCTGGCCGCTCACCGATCAGGCGACCTGCGACGAGCCGAACAGCTCTACCAGATTATACTCGCATGCAATAATCGACATTTTGATGCGCTACATTTGTTGGGGGTAATTAATGCCCAACGCGGTGACTTTGGTAAAGCAGTGGCGCTGATTAATGAAGCGTTGCAAATCAGACCCAACGACCAAGAAGCTATTTACAATCTTGGCAACGCCTTGCTTTCCTTGAATCGCCCACTCGAGGCATTGAAGTGTTTTGACAGGGTCGTTGCAATCGTTCCAACGCATGCCGATGCCCACAGCAGCAGAGGTAATGCGCTGAGCGAGCTTGACCGTCTAGAAGAAGCACTTGAAAGCTGCGACAAAGCCGTGGAAATCCATCCTGGTCATGCCATCGCGCATAATAACCGTGGAAACTTGCTGCGTAATTTGAATCGACCTGGAGAGGCTCTCGACGCTTTTGAGACTGCCCTTGCGGTAAATCCGAATTACGCCGACGCGGTGAACAATCGCGGATGTGTTTTACAAGACATGGGTCGTTTGGAGGAAGCCGCCGATTGTTTCGATAAAGCGCTCAAGATCCGGCCAGATTATTTTGAAGCGCATAACAACAAAGGAAACGTAGCTCAGGAAATATACCATTTCGAAGAAGCACTCGCTTGTTACGATCGCGCATTGAGAATTTGCCCTGCGTATTCAGTGGCGCATAACAATCGCGGCAATGTACTCCGTAGATTGGGGCGTTACGAGGAGGCTCTCGCAAGCTTTGATCGCGCCATCAAGTTGGAACCCGACAATCCCGACGCCCTCTTTAACCGGGCAGGCACGTATCAAGACGTTGGACTTTTGGATAATGCCATCGCCGATTTCGAGCGAAGCTTGGACAGAGATAATGATAACTGGCGTACGCGCGGGATGTGCTATGCAGCCAAACGACATGCCTGCGATTGGCGCAACTATGAAGAAGATACGTCGCTAATCTTGTCGGAAACTCGGAGGCACGGAGCCTGTGTCCCACCATGGGTATTTCTGGCCATGTCAAATTCTCCGAGCGATCAATTTGAATGCGTTCGAAACTGGCAACGCGACAAATATCCCATTTCTAATTCGCCGCTCTGGAAGGGGGAGCGTTACAACCATGATCGGATTCGAGTGGCGTACGTGTCTGCCGATTTCCACGAGCATCCTATGGCATGGCTGATGACTGCGTTGTTTGAGCAACATGATCGGTCCAAATTCGAGATCATTGCCCTATCCTTTGATCGCGCAAAAAACAATCCGATCCGGGATAGACTGGTCAATGCGTTTGACCATTTCTTGGATGTTTATCAGAAGTCCCCGAGAGAGATCGCGGAATTGATTCGCGATATGGAAATTGACATCGCAATCGACCGAAAGGGCTACACGCACAATTGCCGACCCGAAATATTCGCTCTTCGACCAGCGCCCATCCAAGTGAACTATCTCGCTTATCCGGGAACTATGGGCTCCGAATACATCGATTACATAATTGCGGACCGTTTCGTGATTCCGCCGGAACACCGCCAATATTATTCAGAGGCAGTTGTTTATCTCCCTGAAAGCTATCAACCTAATGATTCACAGCGGTTCATCTCCGAAAGTATTCCCGACCGTGCTGAAGTCGGGCTGCCGGAAAGGGGGTTCGTTTTTGCTTGTTTCAATAACAGCTACAAAATTGTGCCCCCGATGTTCGACATTTGGATGCGTCTACTGGCTGAGGTTGAGGACAGCGTTTTGTGGCTTCTTGAAGCAAACGCCGCGGCGAGCCGGAACCTAAGGCAGGAAGCGGAAAGTCGTGGCATTGCGCCTGAACGATTAATCTTCGCTAAGTTTCTGCCCCATCATGAGCATCTTGCGCGCCTCAGGTTGGCCGACTTATTCCTCGATACGCTGCCGTTCAATGCGCACACCACGACTAGCGATGCACTCTGGGCGGGACTTCCCGTCCTGACTTGTCTCGGGAATACGTTCGCGGGGCGGGTGGCGGGTGGACTATTGAATGCTGTTGGTTTGCCAGAGCTGATCACCTATTCCCTAGATGACTATACAGAGACCGCACTTAACCTTGCGCGCGATTCAGATCGGCTCACGGAGCTCAGGAGCCGCTTGGCCCGAAACCGGCTGACCCACCCTCTGTTCGATACGGATCGGTATCGGCGCAGCCTCGAAACGGCCTATGAAACCATGTGGTCTCGGTACCAACGGGGGGAGCGGCCTGCGTGCTTGTCCGTGTCGATTGATCAGGGAGATACCCGCCCCGGCTAAAATGGCTCTTTTCATGCACAATGACCGATCAAAATCATCAAAACACCCAAGAGCCTAATTTAGGATTTCTATTCCTGATCCGATCAAACCTGGAGATCGCCTTGCGACGTTGTGAAGTGCTCGCAACAGCCTTAGCGGCACTTCGGATGCCCCGCGGAACAGAGCTCTTTCACAAATCGAAAAAAAGGCAGGCCAGCGGAACTGGCCTGCCCCAAAAGCTAAGATACTTGATGGTTAGAACCTGGCACCAAGGGCGACAATGCCCACCGTGCCGTCGGTGTCTTCGCTAGACGTCGGGAATTCCGCGTCGTAGAAGAACAACCCGGCCGACACCGTCAGCCCGCCGCCCAAGTTGTAGGCGCCGGTGATGCTGATCTGGTCGAAATCGGTATCGCCCTGTGCGTCTTCGTATTCGGCATTATGATAGTTGATGGCGACTTCCCAACGGCCGCCGCTATAGGCGGCACCGATTTCCCAGGCGCTGGTGTCTTCGTCGTTCCAGTCACCGGACGGGTCGCCGTCGTTGTTGAAGTGACGGTAGCCACCGCCGATCGACCACGGCCCCTGGCTGTAGGTCACGCCGGCCCGCCAGTTGAACTCCGACTCGGTGGCGCTTGTGTTGTCGGTGGTCAGGTAGCCGAAGCCCCAAGAGGCGTCCAGCTTGCCGCCGCCGACCTTGCCGCGGTACTGAATGCCGAACTCGTGCGCCTGGGTCGAATCATGGTTACAACCTTCCGACCCCCGGCAGTCGCCCGGGGAGCTTTCGGACCTGTTGGGGATGTAGGAATACCCCGCCTGGAAACCGCTGATCTTCGGCGTATAGTAGGTGATCTTCGAGTCGTCCGAGGTATCGTGAGACGACATCTTTTCGTCGGCCAACGAAGACGTGTTGGCAAACGCGTCGACCATGCCCGGGCTGATGTGCATCAGCTTTTCCGAACCACGGTAGAACTTATCGTGGGCACCGTCCTGGCCGCCGATTTCCAGCTTGCCCCAGGATCCCGACAGCCACAGGTTCGCTTCATCGGAGGTCCGAGACTTGCTGGCATTGGTGGTCGAGTTGTCATTGAGAGGTAACTCGAAATAGCCACCCCACTTCATCCCGCTGTCGGTCTTGCCCGACACCTTGAAGCGGATTTCGCCGTAATGCAGGATGTTGAAGGTGCCTTCACCGACACCGCCATAGGTCGGCGTGCCCGACGCGCTCATGCCCGAACGGTCACCGTCGGCCGCGCCCGCGAAGATTTCGTAATAACCGGAAAGGCTCAGCTTCGGCTTCGACGCCGCGTCCGCCGTCGCCATGCTGAGGCCACCTACGGCGCAAATCGCCGAGGTCGCAATGAGTGTTTTCTTGAAGTCCATTTGTTACACCCCTAGAGATTGAGTTTGACAGTCCTGTCACAGGATGCGCGGCCGACTGTGGCCGAGCAGCCCAAACTCTTATGGCTTCAAGCCGGAAAAATCAAACGAAACGGCCCAGGTGGTGCAAATATTCCACAACCTGTTGCAAACAGGCCACAGTCGATAAGGACCCGAATTTCAGCGCGTTATGAAGGATTGGTGCAACGATACATCAGGAAAAGCACGGCTCGTGCGACCGGCCCTGGAAGGCCCAAATCGGACCCCTTTATCGGGCGCCACGCCCCTTGTCGGTATCTCCGAAATATTCGCCGAACACCGCGGCGTCGTCGGGCACGAAGTGGAAGAAGGCCTGACCGCAACGCTCGCCGAGGAACACGTCGCGCCAGTGGGGCGCCCAACAGCCGGGATAAAGCATGCCGCCGCCGGGCTGGAGGTCGAACGGCACATCCTGCGCCGCACCGTCGGCCCCCGCGCTTTGGGTGAACAGGGGCCAAGCCGAGCCGGCCGGGAATAAGTCATTGAAATCATAGCCAAAACACACCGAGACGCTGACAAAACAGGCGCCCCGGTCGACATGCATGTCAAGCTTGTCCCCCATGCCGTAAAGGCGCGCATACCAATAGGTCTCGACGATGTCGTAATCGAGATAGGGGCGGATGTGACGCTTGACCCTCGCCGCGTAGTCGCCGAGGAAGGGCGCGCGGTAATAGCAGACGGCGCTGGGATAGGCCTTGTCGGACTCGCCGTAGGTGTCGATGTTGTGGGCGTCCTTCATGAGCGCGTAAGCGCCTGCCGCCTCTTCCGCGGTGAACGGCGCGATGGCCGCCAAGGGCACCGGATACTTGGCGTAATGGGCGGCGATTTCGGGCCGTTTTCCGTGAAACCGGGTCATTGCAGTCTCATCCGCAAATCCACACCACCAGGGATTTCCTCAACCCCGACTCGACGGGTGCGACCCGGTGGCAGAGGGCGGCGTCGAATACCGCCAGGTCGCCCGCATCGCTGAAGGTCTCGAGCGCCGTGCCGATGGTATTCTTGCCATTGGGAAACATCGAGATCTCGAACGCGCCGCCGGTAAAACAGTCGCTGCCGTTGAGAAGGACGGACAGCGACAGTGCCCGTTTCTTGCCGATGAAACGGTCGCCTAAGGGCAGATCGTACTTATTATAAGTACGCCTGTATGCATCGATATGCCAGCTGTGGAACGCACCAGGGCCGTAGGCGGTATATTGGAGGTCCTCGATCTCTGCCCCGGGCGGCAACTCTATGCCGCTCTTTTCTAGGGTGGTGACGATCGCCCCGGTGGCATACGCGAAACCCTCGGACCCGTATTTGATCCAGCGGAGATCGCAGTTGCGGGTCGAATAGTCGTCTTCCTCGACGGTGGCGCTTCTGACCGTTGGCAGATCGGCGGCGATATCCTCGAGGCGGCCGATGAAGCCTTCGTCCAATGCCCCTTTAACCACTTGGTAGAGCATCGAGGACATCCTTGAAGGAAAAATCGGAGTCGGGTTCTGGGGCGGACCACTGGGCGCGCCGAAACCGCGGCAGGTCAAGGGGCCGAAATGGGAATTCCGCGACGAACCTCCGCGCCGCCTGAAGGGCGCCGTCGGGCGTCATGTCGGCACGCATGACCGGATCCCGGACGGCTTCCTCGGCCATCGCCCAGACGTGATCGACGGCGCGCGCGCCGGCGACGCCAACGGCCATGTGAACCGCCGCGGGAGACAGGGCCAAAGCCGAATGAAACCGCCCGCGGGGAATGACGAAGCCGTCTCCCGGTTCGACCACCAGCGTACCGCGAACGCCAGGGGGATCGGACTTGTCTGCGATCGTGTTGGTTTCCGAGTCGTAGACCGGGTTGTCCAGAACCTTGTCGTAAATCGTCCACTCCTTGCGGCCGTAGAGGTGGATGACGACGACGACGTGGGGGTCGCAATGGGGGTCGAATCCCTGGTTGCGGCCGGGGGTGATGTAAAGGTTTTGTTGCGTGACCCAGTCCGGGGAAAGGCCCGCGTGACCGCCGACGGCATTGGCAATATCGTCGGTGATCGGCACGTCGTTGACGACGACCGATACGCCCTGGCACAAGAGATCGTACAACATCGGCTCGAACCAGCCGGTTTCCGCGGCGATTTGCAGGCTGTCGGTCAACGGCTCTCCTTCACGTACGATGGCGATACGCTGTTTCAGGTGCGCG
>JAWWBR010000179.1:0-6539 GCA_033720855.1 Alphaproteobacteria bacterium | reverse complement strand
GAGGTCACCGTCGATGCGGTCAACGATGCGCCGGTGGCCGCCGACGACGATGCAAATACCGACGAGGACAGCGCCGTCGATATTTCGGTGCTGGCCAATGACGGCGATGCCGACGGCGATCCTCTGAGCGTCACGGGCGTCACCCAGGGCGCCAACGGCACGGTGGTGAACAACGGCGACGGCACCCTCACCTATACGCCGGATGCCGATTTCAACGGCACCGATTCCTTCACCTATACCGTCAGCGACGGCAACGGCGGGTCCGACAGCGCCACCGTCGAGGTCACGGTTAACGCGGTCAACGACGACCCGGAGAACGAGTCCCCGGTGGCGGAGGACGATACCGTCCTCACCCCCGTCGATACGGCGGCGGTCATATCGGTGCTGACCAATGACAGTGATGCGGATTTGGATCCGCTTAGCGTGGTGGCGGCCGCCCAAGGCTCGTATGGCACGGTGGTGAACACCGGCGATGGCACCGTCACCTACACCCCCGATGCCGGCTTCAGCGGCATCGACTCCTTCACCTACACCGTCGGCGACGGCAATGGCGGGTCCGACAGCGCGGCGGTGGTCGTCTATGTCGGCACCGCCGACGCCGAGGGCACGTCCGGCGACGATGTCCTCGTCGGCGGCAACAGCGACGATGTCATCTTCGGCCATGGCGGCAACGACGACATACACGGCGGGAACGGCAACGGGACCGATATCCTCTTCGGCGGTGACGGAAACGATGTGATTGACGGCGGCAACCGCGATGACCAGCTTTTCGGCGGCGCGGGCGCCGATACCCTGATCGGCGGTTCGGGCGCCGACACGCTGGATGGCGGCTCCGGCGCCGATGTTCTCAATGGCGGCTCGGGCGCGGATATGCTCAATGGCGGCGCCGGCGCGGATATGCTCAATGGCGGCTCGGGCGCGGATACGCTCAATGGCGGCCTGGGCGATGACATCCTTGTATGGGATGCCAGTGATGCGGCCATCGACGGCGGTTCGGGGCTCGATACCCTCAGGGTCGATGGCGGAAATGTCGACGTGACCGCATTCGGCGGCACGATCCAGGGCATCGACCGGATCGATCTGCAAACCGACGCCGGGGCCAACAGCGTGACGCTGAGCGCAGCGGACGTCCTCAGCATGTCCGATGGCGGCAGCCTGACCATCGATGGCGATGCCGGAGACAGCGTCGATGCGGGCAGCGGCTGGACGGATGGCGGGATCGCCGACGGCTACCATACCTACACCCAGGGTGCCGCGACCCTGCTGGTCGACACCGATGTGAGCGTCAATCCGGATATCCTGGCCTGACCTGGCCTCGAGAGCGCAGCAGGGAGCGCGGCCGGTAGCCGAAAACCTCTGGCCGGCGGCCTGCGGGCGCCGCTTATTTCGCGAGATGCGTCTCTAAAAACCTTAGCGCGAGCTTTTCCGCCTGTTCCGTCGCCTCTTGACTGTAGATCGCATTGTGATCGCCGGCGACGACCCGCATCCGTCGGATCTGGCTTTGGTCGAAGGCGTGATAGGCGCCCTTGATGACTTCCACTTGCGCGCCAACGTCCCGATATTCCAGGCAGTCGACCATGGCCCTATCCTGGTCTCCGATGATTTCCATCAGCGGAAAAGCGGGCAGGGCGTAATGCTTGCACCTTCCGTAGACGGCGATGCCGGCGCGAAACCGTCTTTTCTGTGCCGACCGGTAATCGAACATGGCCATGGCATTTACGACATTTGCGCCGTAGGAAAACCCCATTGCGCCAATGCGCCGGGGATCGATGTCCGCGCGCTTGGCCAGGAAATCGAGGGCGCCGAGCGCATCGCGGGTCATGTGGTCGTCACGGTCTTCGAGATCCAAGCAGTTTGTCGCGTTCCGCGCCCCCAAAGTGTCCACGGTGAAGGTGGCGTATCCCTTCTTGGTCAACAGGTCGGGCCAGTCCTCGGTCACGTGGGGTTTGAGCCCACCGCAGGCATAGAGCAGCACCACGGCCGGAAAGGGCCCCGCCCCGTCGGGCTTGGCGAAATGGCCCGTGACCTCAATCTCTTCGGCGTCGTCGCCGCCTTTGAAACCTGTGATCTTTGACGATTTGAACGAGACCTCCGAAAGCCCGCCGCAGAGCAGGAACGCGAGCACGGGCACAAGAAACCTGAACCCGGCACGCAACCGACAGAAACTTGCGTTCGACATCATTCCCCCCGACCGATGGAACGGCGGCTCAGCCCCCTTCCGGCGGGCTCGCCTTGGTCCAGCGCACCCGGCTCTGGCTCAGGCCCAGGCCCGCCAGCATGGCCGCGACCCGGATCGGCGCACCGATTCCCTCGACCACCGGCACACCCAGTTCCTTGGACAGCCAGTCGGGCTTGATGTGGATGGGACACTGGCTAATGCCGTGGGGGATGATGACCTCTGCGCCCTCGTCGTCGATCAGCTCGCGCGCCTTGGCAACGAAGGTCTCGGTCATCCGGTCGCGATTATCGGTCATGTCGCGGATCGGCATGCTGACGGTGCGGTAGCCGGCGATCCAGTTTTCCATGCCGTAGCCCCTTATCTGGGCCCGATGGCGGGGAATGTGCTCGCCCTGGTAGCAGATCAGCCCGAAGCGCTCGCCCAACAGGGCGGCGACATGGAGGCAGGCATGGGCCGGGCCGATAACCGGAATGTCCACCAGTGACCTGCCGCCGTCGACGCCGAGGTCGAGCATGCCGAGCGGCACCACCGCGTCATAACCCTCCTGCTCCGCCTGGAGATAGGCCTTGTGGACGATGGGATGGACCGCCTGGATCGAGGCCGGGTTGAGCCCGTGATAGGGGCTCGCGCCAATGGGGATGATGCCCACCTCGACCTCGTCGGAGGCATAGGACAGGGCGACGTCGGCGCGGCGCTTGCGCTCGACCTCGGGGTACTCGCCGATACAGTAGGCGACACGGATCATGGCAGTTCTCCCTGGTGGTTATCCGGTCCGGCGCGAGGGCTTTATGACGCCGGTGTTGCGCTCGACCCGCATGGTGGTACCGTAAGTTTTGGACAGCCGCGCCATGCGACCGAGAATCCGCTTGGCCACGGCGCCCGAGGCCAGCACCGGGCGTCCGCGTTGGGGCCGCGGCCGGCCGAACCCCATATCCACCGGGTGGACCCGTACCTCCGCCAAGCGGCCCTTGGCGAATTCGCAGCCCACCGCGACGTTCTCCCAGAAGCCACGATGGGCCGGATGGCCCTTCTTGCCGCCGTCGGTGCGGGCGTCTAGGAAGTCGGCGGGGGTCGCCTCGGGGCCCAGCCCGAAGCGGGCATAGGCTGGATCGGGGAAGTACTTCACGGTCTCGTTCTGGAAGATGAAGCTGCCGACGCTGTAGAGGATCGGCCGGCCCTTGTAGATCTCGATGCCGAGCGGAATATGGGGCCCGTGGCCGACGAAGATGTCGGCGCCGGCATCGATCGCCCGATGCGCCATGTCGCGGACGAAATCGGCCGGGTCTTCGAGCTCGGTCCGGGTCCTGGCCCGCATCACGCTCTTGCCGCCGAACTCGTGGTAATGGAGCGAGAAGATCACCCAGTCGGCCTGGCGCCGGGCCTCGGCGATGGACGTGAGGTTGGCCGCCGCCGTGGCGTCGTCAACCGCGGTGGTGACGGCGAAACTCTTGCCGCGCAGGTAGCGCTCCCCCTGGAACTCGATCTCGTCGGCGTCGTCGTCGTGGACCTCGTCGGCGCTGTAGAAATGGCCCCGCGCCCGCACCTTGTTCAGCTGGAAGCCGAGGCGCTCGCTCATCCGCTGGAGCTGGGCGAAAGCGGCTTCGTCGACGCGGAAGGTCTGGGACCAGCTGAGCGGGTTGATGCCGGGCCGCCCGGCCATGTCCGGGCGCTGCTGGGCGGCGGCATTCCAGGGCCGGTAGGCCGCGGTCGCCGAGACCAGCGCGACCCGCCCGTTGGCGGTGTCCAGGTACCCGGGCGCCAGCGCCTCGGCCAGGTTGGCACCGGTCCCCGCATGGGCGATGCCGACGCGATCGAGATGCCGGATCGTCGCCAGTACCCCGTCCTCGCCGTAATCGAAGGAGTGGTTGTTGGCGCAGGACACCAGGTCGATGCCGAACCACTTCAAATCCTCCAGGATCCCCGGCGGCGTCGTCATGTAGGTGCCCCGGGTAACGTTGGGCCGGCCCTCGTCCCAATGGCGGGTATTGCCTTCCAGGTTGACGAAGCCGACATCGCTCGACCGATAGAGCGCCACCAGGCGGCGATAGGCGGGCTCGTCATGGACCGACAGCCTGCGGGTCAACATGGTGTCGCCGGACAGCATCACCGAAATGTTGCCCGCCTCCGATTGATAGACCATGTCCCCGCCCCCTAGGCCGCCATCTTCATCAGCTTGGTCATGTCGAGGCCGGCCCCGAACCCGGCTGTGCCCGTCGCCGTGATGCAGCCGTTCTCGAAGACGAAGTCGCCGACAAAGACGTCTTCGGCGAGCTTGCCGAAGAAGTGGGTTTCCGTCGGCCAGGGGGCCATCGAGGGATTGGCCGCGCGCAGGTGGATGCGGGATAGCGATCCGATGCGGGATTCCGAATCGGTGCCGATAACCACCGGAACGCCGGCCTCCTCGGCGAGGCGAATGATCCTGAGGCCCTCGGTGACCCCGGTGCGCCGGAGCTTGACGCTGACCGCCCCGGCGGCGCCGCTCTCGATCAGATGCTGGGCCTCGGCGAAGCCCTGGCACGGCTTGTCGCCCAGCACCGGGATGGGAAGATCGCGGGCCAGCGCGATCACGGCGTCCAGGTCATCATAGGTGCAGGGGTCTTCGATAAAGGAGACGCCGAGCTCCGCCAGATGCGGGAATACCGCCCGGGCCTCGTCCGGGGTGTAGGAGCCGTTGGCGTCGCACCAGATGATGCGGTCCGGCCCCACCGCCTCGCGCACCGCGCGCACCATGTCGACATCGTCCATGGATTTCTTCCAGGTCTTCAGCTTGAGCGCGGAAAAGCCCCGAACGTCGATGGCCTTGATCGCCTCCGCCACCTGCTCTTCGACGGTGTTGCCGTGGACGATCCAAGCCACCGGCACCGGCTCGGCCGGTCCCGGGCCGAGAAGGCGCCAGGCAGGCGTATCGAGGATCTTGCCCTTGAGGTCCCAGAGCGCCACGTCGACGATGCCCTTGGCCGCGACCGGCGCCGCCGATCCCCAGACCGCATCGAAGACGCCATCGTCGGTGGGGTCGGCGCCGAGCACCAGCGGCTCGAGATGCTTGGCCACGTCGGCCGCGAGCTCATCGGGCGTATCCCCGGTCTGCTCCGGGCGGCAAACGCTCTCCGCGATTCCTTCGGCGCCGCTGGAAGACACCAGGCGGACGATCAGGTAACGGCCCCTATCCTCGGTCACCGAATGGAAGTGGACCACTTGGGCGTAGGGCAGTTCGAGGCAGTAGGTTTCGAGCTTTTCGATCACATCGGCCATGGTTCCTCTCCCTTAGTTGGCGACTCTCGCGGCGTTCACGCCGGCCTTGCGGCTGAACACCAGGTTCCGGGTCTGCCCGGTGCAGGACGGGTAGTTGTGGTAGAACAGCCCGATGATGTCGCCAGAGGCGTAAAGCCCCCGGATCGGCTGGTTGGAGGTGTTGAGCACCTCGGCATCGGTGCTGACGGCGAGCCCCCCGAAGGTGAAGGTGATGCCGCCGGACACCGGATAGGCGCGGTAGGGGGGCTCGTCGATCCTTTGCGCCCAATTGGACTTCGGCGGGATGATCCCGCGGGTGCACTTGCCGTCGAGCTTGGACGCATCGAACGGCACGTCGTCGGCCACCGCATCGTTGAATTCGGCGACCGTGTGCACCAGGATTTCGGGATTCAGGCCCACCTTGGCGGCCAGCTCCTCGATCGTCCCCGCCTCCTCGAAGGTGGCGGGGAAGTCGGGGCCATGGCGGAACATGGCGATCCCCTTCCGGTCGTAGATCTGATAGGCGATGTTGCCCGGCTGGCTGCGCACGGCACGACCGGTCTTGGCATAGGTGTAGGAGTGGAAACTCTCGCCTTCGTCGAAGAACCGCTGGCCCAGGGAGTTGACGGTGATTCCGTGGCAATAGTCGTAGCGGTTCATGGTATTGCCCGTGCCGTCATCCAGCGCCGGGGTTTCGAACCGCGGCGCCCCGGCGTCGATCGGCGTCTGATGCGCCCCCTGCCAATGCCCCGTGGCCCGGGCCCCCATGGCCATGATCATGTTCAACACCTCGCCGGTGTCGTGCTTCGAGCCCCGGACCTTGAGGAGATCGGCATTGGTGCCGAGGTAGCGGGCCCGCATCTCCGGGTTGGCCTGGAAGCCCCCGGCGCAGGCGATGATGGCGTTGGCGGCGAGATCGTATTCGCCGCTCTCCGCCACCACCCGCACCCCTTCGACGCGGCGCGCGTTGCCGTGGAAGGCGCTGACTCGGGATTCGAACCGGATCTCGATGCCGAGGGCGGCGGCGATGGCGCGCCACTGCTCGAGTTGCCCCCTGCCGCCGCCGAGGGTCTGGACATTGCGGCCGGGTTCGAAGTGATGGCGGCCGTTGACCGTGGCGTATTTCTCG
>JAWWBR010000178.1:0-6539 GCA_033720855.1 Alphaproteobacteria bacterium | reverse complement strand
GGCGGCTACCGCCGGGCGCTCAAGGGCCTGGTGGGGGACGGCCTGATGGCCGCCGCACTCAACGCCGACGGTCACGAGGCCGAGGCCCGGGACGGGCGATGCGCATTGTGACCATGGCGCGACGGCACCATCGCCGTGAGCCGCTTGGCAATGCCGGCGCCGCAGGGTTTAATATGGGGTTTATTAAGCCTTTCATGTCTCGATGTCGGTGGTGACGCGGGCCGGGGCGCGGCGAAGCGGTCGCAGGATCAGTAAGATGACGGGAGAGCCCTCCATGAGACGATGCATTGCAGCTACGATTGTCCTGCTGACCCTGGGCGGAACGGCCTGGGCCTTCGACTCCAAGGGCCAATATGTCGGCCGGTTCAACTATAGCTGCCCGCAGGTCCTCGAGCTTTACGGCCGATCGGAGCTGCAAAAGGACGGCGCCGGGGTGACCTTCAACAGGCGCTTTTCGGTGATCATCGGCTGGATGGCCGGCTACATGTCGCGGGTCAACGCCACGGTCCGCGGCAAGGCGGAATTCTTCGAACACATGGCCGACGAAGCGGCCTGGATCGCCCAGTGGTGCGAGGCCAACCAGAAATCCGACCTGATGGACGCCATGGAGGCCCTGGTCAAGGAACGCACGTCGAAGAAGAAGACGCCGGCGGCGGCACCGGCCAAACCGAAGGCGCCGGCACAAGCCGGCGGCCCGGCCAAGAAATAAGCGCGCCGAACGCCGCGCATGCAATTGCCGTCGGGTCGCCTCCAGCGACGCGGCCCCGTCCGGCCCTCTTTTACGGAGGTCAGCGATGGCGAAAGGACCCCTGCCCCCCGCACCGCAACGGCGGACCGCCGATGCCCCCGCCGACCCGATACACGCTCGCCGCAGGGCGCTTTATCGCCAGCTCGGCTTCTTCGCCGGGGCGGCGCTGTGCCTGATCGTTCTTACCCCGGTGGCCAAGCTGTTCACCGGGGGCTTGTCCTCCCAGGAAACCGTGATCGTCCTGATCGGGGTCACCGCCTGCGCCCTTTTGTGGCTGGAACGCCGGACCTATTCGCGATGCCCGATCTGCCGCCGAGGCATCCTCAAGGCCGAAGACGTCGGCACCATCCAGCAGAAGCTCGGCATCATCGACCACCCGCTGTTCAGGAAGAACGTCTGGACCCAGTGGTACCGCTGCAGCCAATGCGGCTATCGGGAATGGACGGAACGCGCCGAGGGCACCTGAGCGCCGCCTCCGGCACCTAGCTCAGGCCGCCGAGTTCATCGGCCAGGAACTCGAAGCTGCGCGCGTAGGAGAGGTCCGAAGCCCGGCGCTGGTCCTCGGGCACGTCGGCGTCGGGCGCGATCTGGGCGAAGCTGTGGCCCATGCCCTCGTACCAATGCAGCTGGTAGGTCTTGCCCAGGCGGTCGAGGGCCTGGGCGAAGGCCTCGACCTCGGCGCGGGGGGTCGAGTGATCCTCGGTCCCGTAATGGCATTGCAGCGGGCAGGCGATGGCCTCGAGCTCGCGCGGGTCGGGAAACAGGCTCTGGTGATAGATGACGCCGGCGGCGAAGGCGTCGCTGCGCCCGGCCGCGAGCAGCGCCAGCCCGCCGCCGAGGCAGAACCCCAAGATGCCGACCTTCCCATCGGGCCCGACCCAGGGCAGGCTGTGCAGGAAGGCCGCGCCGCCGGTGATCGCCGCCACCGCCGCCGTGACGTCGAGGGAATTCTTAGCGAACAGCCCTTCGGTGCGGTTGGCCGGCAGCTGACCGCCCATATAATCGGGTGACAGCGCCACGAACCCGGCCCGGGCAAAACGCCGGGTGATCTCCCGCTGGGTCCAGGTCAGGCCCCCCATGCCCGACAGCAGGACCATGCCGGGGCGTCCGGTGCCCTGTTCGGGCCGGGCCAGGAAGGCATCGGTATAGACGCCGTCTGTCTCGTAGCCGGCATGAAGCGAGACGATGCGCTCGGCCTCCCAATCGCGGGTCTCGGCCGCTCTCTCCCGCGTTTCATTGGTCCCGTCGCCGCCTTCGTCCATGTGCGCTCTCCCCTTGGCCTTAGGGCCCGAGTGTGCCCCATGCCGCACCCCCGGTCAAAGCCGCGAATTGCCTCAATCTCGTTGGAAACTGCCCTATTGCGCGATACTCTATGCCGCTCTTGGCAGTAACGAGGACAGGGACATGGCGACAGAGACAACACCGCCGCGGGTCGAGCGGCTCGACACCTACGCCCGATGGCAGGCTAACGAGGGGATCCCCGTCTACGACACGTTTTTCGTTCAGGACCTGAAAACCCTCGACCTCGGCCCCTGGGAACGCACCGGCGGGCTCGGCGCCTTCGTCAACCTCGAAGGGGCGGGCGATACCAACAACTGCTATGTCGCCGAGGTGCCGCTGGGCGGCTCCACCAAGCCGCAGCGTCACCTCTATGAGGAAATGGTCTATATCCTGCAGGGCAACGGCGCCACCACCGTCTGGAACGACGCCAACGACAAGCACACCTTCGAATGGCAGGCCGGCAGCCTCTTCGCCATCCCGCTGAATACCTTCTACCAGCACTTCAACACCACCGGGGATCTGCCTGCCCGCTACATGGCGGTGATCAGCGCACCGGTGGTGATGAACATGTTCCACAATTCCGAGTTTGTGTTCGACGCCCCCATCGATTTCCTCGACCGCTACAACGGCGAGCAAAGCTTCGACGGCGACGGCGAGCTCTATCTCAACGACCGCGGCACCTACAACATTTGGGAGACCAATTTCGTCCCCAATGCCGACACCGTGCCGCTCTACAAACGCGCGAACCGCGGCGCCGGAGGCTCCTATCTCGCCTTCGAGCTGGCCCACAACACCATGGTCGCCCATATTTCGGAATTCCCCGTCGGCACCTACAAGAAGGCCCACCGCCACGGCCCCGGCGCCAACGTGGTGATCCTCGGCGGGCAAGGGTTCACCTTGCTGTGGGAGGAGGACAAGTGGGACGAGCGGGTCAAGGTCGACTGGGCGCCCGGCTCCATCGTCGTGCCCCCCAACCAGTGGTTCCACCAGCACTTCAACTCGGGCCCGATCCCGGCCCGCTACCTGGCGCTCCGCTGGGGCTCGAACCGCTACAAGTACCGCCCCGGCGGCGAGGACGAATCCCGCGGCGGCACCGAAACCAGCACGCGGGAGGGCGGCAACCAGATCGAATACGAGGATGAAAATCCCGAAGTCCACCGGCTGTTCGAGGCGGAGCTGGAACGCAACGGCGCGGTCTGCCAAATGAAGAACATGGTGCCGGGCTGCACCGGCGTCGAGATGGCCGACTAGGCGGCCCCATCCCTGTCTCGGGCGGGCGGCCGCCTCAGAGCGTCAAGCCGTAGAGATCGATCACGTTCTGGCTGGTCAGGCGCCTCTGCGTCTCGGCATCGAGGCCGCCGATCTGCTTCGCCACGAAGGCGCGGGAATGGGGCCAGGTCATGTTGCCGTGGGGATAATCGCTCGACCACATGCAGTTGCGCTGGCCCCAGACCTTCAGCATATGGGCGCCGACGGTGTCATCCATGAAGGTCCCGTAGAAATGGTCGTTGAAGATCTCGCTGGGCGGCCGCGTGATGGCGAACTCCTGGACCTGCGACTGCCCGACGTTGGAAAAGCGGTGGAAGTAGTAATCCATCTGCTGCAGGACGAAGGGCATCCAGCCGATCTCGCATTCCACCAGCTCGACCTTGAGCTGGGGATGGCGGTCGAAGGTGCCGTACCAGATGAGATCGAATACCGTGGTCATGACCTCGTGCATCCGCGTATTGACGGCGCCGCGCACGACCTCGGCCCCGGCCAGCTTGGCGCGGTCGCGGAAATAGGTGAAGCCGCTCAGGATATGGAAATTGATCGGCTTGCCGAGTTCCGCCGCCGCCGCCCAGAGCCTGTCGTAATGGCCGGAATGCAGGGGAAGCTCCGGATCGGGCACCTGCCAGATCAGGCCCCCGACCAGGCCCATGTCGGCGCATCGCTGCATCTCCCTGACCGCCCAGTCGATGTCGTAGACGCACAAACAGGGCACGCCGAACAGGCGGTTGGGCGCGGTCTTGCAGTAATCGGCCAGCCAGTCGTTATAGAGGCGGAAGGCGGGCTCCTGGATGTCCCTGGGCAAAGTGAAGGCGCGCAGGACCGCGGTCGGGTAGATGACGTCGGCCGCGACGCCGTCGAGATCCATGTGCTCGAGACGGATCGATGGGTTCAGGCCGCCCTGGGGCCGCTCATCCTTGGGCCGGCCCAGCTTAGGCAGCCGGTCGCGGGCCTCTTCGGGGAGCTCGTCCCACAGCTCCACCGGCTCGTCGACATGGGCGTCGGCGGAAACCAGCAAGCTGGGGATCTCCAGCGCGTGTTCGTCGACGGCCTCGTCGATACTGCGCGATGACATCTGCTCGATGGTAAGGGCCATGGGGGTATCCTCCCTCCGCTCGGCGCCATCGGTCCGGGGCTTCGGACGCCCTAGTCCATGAACGACGGGTCGGTGCGTTCAAGGCGCCGGCACAACAGCTTCCAATCGTTTTCGCCATAGGGCTTGTTGCCGTAGCGCTCTTCCGATTGGCGCACGGCGACGCGGATGACATCCTCGGGAACCGGCTCGATTTCGGTGCCCATTGCCATCACCCGTTCCTGCAACTCGCAGGCGTGCAACAGCCGATCCATGAAATAGAAGGTCTCACCCACGGACCGGCCGACCGTGAGGAGACCGTGGTTCTTCATGATCATGGCGTGCCGGCCGCCGAGCTCGGCGACGATCCGGGGCGCCTCATCCTTGGCCCGGGCGTAGCCCTCGAAGGCGTGATAGGCGACCTGATCGTGAAGCAGGCAGCCGCGCTGATCGAGGATCTTGAGGCCGCATTTGGTCGCCGAAACGACGATGCCCGCCATCGGGTGAATATGCATCGAGCACATCACCTCGGGGCGGGCGGCGAAGACGGCACTGTGGAAATTGAGCCCGGCGGGGCCAGGCAGCAGCCCGGCATCGGAAATCACCTCTCCCGAAAGGTCGGCCTTGACCAGGCACGAGGCGGTGACCTCGTCGAAGCCGAGCCCTTGCGGGTTCATGACGAAACGGTCGGGCGCATCGGGCAGGCGTGCGGTAATATGATTGGTGACGCCGTCGTTCCAGCCGAGCCCGTAGGCGATGCGGCAGGCCGCGGCCAGTTCCACCCGCGTCTGCCATTCGGCCTCGCTGACCTCGTCCCGCACCGATCGCGCGTTGTCGATAACCTCCCAACTCATCTCTCGCCTCCCCTCCCGCATCGGGATATTTTCCGCCGCGTCGCCGCCGTCTGGGTCGCCCCGTTGGCCGGGCTTCGACGAAGCTTAGCGCAGATTCGGGCCCGGGCAAGCCTGTTGCCGCCAGCGGCTGGGGGTCCCCCTGCCACCGTCACCCGGACAGGCGGGGGGCATCCCCTCGGGGGCGCTCTCGGAGCGCCTATCCGCTCATGCAACGCCCTAAGGGGCCGCGCTCGCCGGAGCGAAGGCGGCCTGCGCCTGGCCGAGCTCCTTGACCGGCCCGCGGGCGATGCCCCAATGGTCGTTGCGGCCGGGCGGCCAGGTCCAGTCGTCTGGCTTGCCGACCGGGTAGCTGTCATCCACCTGTTGGACATCGGTGGTGTATTCGATGGCGCTGCCGGCGGGCTCGATAAAGTAGGCGAACACGTTGTTGCCCGGCCCATGACGGCCGACACCCCAGGCCATCTCGATGCCGCCGTCCTGCAAGCGCCCGGCGCCCCGCATCACCCCGTCGATGTCGGGCATTTCATAGGCGATGTGATGAAGCGCCGAATGGTCGGCATGGACCAGGGCGATGCTATGGTGGTCCGAATTGCAGCGCAGGAAGGTCATGCGCCGGGTCTCGTCGCTGACCTTGAACCCCAGCACGCCGGAAAAGAACGCGACACCCTTGGCCACGTCGGTGGAGTTGAGAACCACATGGCTGATCTTGCGGGGTCGGTCAACGGCGTCATCGGTGTCGGCATGCTGGGCGAAATCGGCAATCACGCGCATGAACCGGCCCTCGGCATCCTGGAACAGGAAGCCGTAGCCGCCGCCCGGACGGGAAAGTGGCGCCGGCGCCTCGGCCACGGGCAGGCCCGCATCCGTGACCCTGGCGCAAAGCGCATCGACCGCATCGTTGTCGGGCGCCTCGAGATTGACGCAGACGAGCTCGGTCTGGGGACGCTGATGAAGCACCAGCACATGATGCGCCGGCCCCGTGGCCCTGAGGTACCTGACACCGTCCCCCTGGGCCACGGTGCGAAGCCCCCACAGCGTGGTGTAGAATTCTTCTGCCCTGCCGAGGTCCGTCACCCCAAGCTCGGCCCCGATCAGCGCGCTTACCCTTGCATCGGTCATGGCAGTCTCCCCGGTTTAGGTCTAAGGGCAAAAATAGTATACCTGCCGCCCGATTGACAGGTGCTCGCGCCAACGGCGCCGAAACCGCGACCCGGCAAGCACGCTTCCGCCACGAAGGCGGAACGCCGCCCGCGGAAGGTCGGGCGCGCGGCATCGGACCAATGCAAAACGGCCGCCGGAGACAATCCGGCGGCCG
>JAWWBR010000177.1:0-6616 GCA_033720855.1 Alphaproteobacteria bacterium | reverse complement strand
CGGACAGCGTCGTGACCTTACCGTCGGGATGCTTGAACGGGCATTGCTTGCGGCCCTGCGGGTCCTTCGGATCGATGACCGGGCGGCAGCGGTCAGGGTATTTCGGGTCACACAGGCGGCAGTGCATCTTGTTGTTGCTGAAGAAACGAAGGCGCGCCGCCCCGTTGTCCCGCTCCCACAGGCCCACGATATGGGTGGTGGGGCAGGCGGCATTCGTTTCGAACCAAGGCAGGGAGGAAAGGACGGCGATGCCCACGGCCATCAGCACAACACGCCGCACCGGTGTCGGTTTCCGCGACGGGGGCGCCGGGATCCGGTGAAAAACGCGGTTGGGCGCCGCTCCAGCTAACATTTCGGCCCGCGATATTCAGGCGCCCAGACGGCCACCAATCGGAACGTCGGCTTGACGGCGCTGTGCTCCAGCCAGACCGTGGTGCCGTCCTTGTAGGCAAACATCTCGCCGGAGGGGCTCCGTTTCTTTCTCAGCGGATTTTGCCGTTTGAGCGCCTCCGGGACCAGATCCCTGACCAGAGACAGCGCTTGCGGTTTCGTCCATCCGCCTACAGGGGCCTGCCAACACTCCCTGATGACGATCCCCTTCTCGTTGGTCGCATAGCGCGGATGGCGCCCTCGATGTTTTGCGCCATGAAGGGCACTGCGGGCATTTGTCTGCTCCAGGCGGGTGCCGATGTCGGCCAAAGCGCCGACGGGGCGAACGAAGACACAAAGTGCCAATCCGCCCAGAAAAAGGGCGGTTGCGGAGGCGAGATTGCGTCCGCGTTGGGAGAAAATTGGCCTGCGCAAATGAACCTCCCCTTTCAAGAAGGCGATATCTGTCATTTCAACGATCCACGAGCCCCTTTTCCGTCGTTGAATCTCGCGTCTCCTGTCCGTTTCCGGTGAAAACCGGCATCGGGGTGCTGTCCGCTATGTCCCGCAGGCGGCTTTCAGCACAGTGCGGTCCAGTTGGCTTAGAATGGAAGCGTTGGCATCCGGCTTAGGCCGGCCTGCATAGGGGAGATGAACCATGGGCGCATGGGACGTCGGCAGCTTCGAAAACGATACCGCCCTTGATTTCGTCGCCGAGGTCGAGGGAACGGACGATCTCTTAGCGGCGTTCGCGGCGCTGGGGCCGGGCGACCTTTCTGCCGATGCCGACCAAGCCTGCGAAGCGATCGCCGCCGCCGACCTGGTGGCGGCGATGATGGGGCGCCCGGCACCGGATATTCCGCGTGGCGTGGCCGACAGGGTTGTCGCCTTCGGCCCCGCCGGCGACGAGTTGATCGCCGCCGCGGTGGGCGCGGTTCGGCATGTGCGCGCCAATTCGGAATTGGCGGAGTTATGGGCGGAGGCCGAGGACGAGGATTGGCCGGGCGCGATCGACGATCTCCTTCAGCGCCTCGACCCGGCGGTGCCCTATGCGCCGCCGCCGCCCCGGGACGAGGCGATCGAGGGCGAGGTCAGCGGCATCTGCCTGATATGCGACGGCACTATTCCGGCGGAGGAGATCGTGACGGTCACACTCGAGGAGGAGGACGACATCGTCGCCTCCTCGCTCACCCTCTATGCCCACCGCGCGTGCCTGGAGAAGAATTTCGACCCGCCCCATTTCGCGGAAGACGGCAGCCCCCATCCGGACCTCCTGGCCCGGGTCAAGGCGCATCTCAATTCGCGCACCTAGCCTGGTGCCGCCGAAATCCGGGCGCCGGAGCTCAGAGCTTGCCGAGGTCGATGCCGAGATGGCCGAACAGTTCTTCCTCCCAGCCCTCCTCGGGCAGGCCCATCTCGGCTCGTTCCCCCGGCACCGGCGCGTCGCTCCGGGTCGCGGGATCGGCGGCGCGGGCCTTGAGGCGCGCGATCAGCTCGGGGGGCAGCATGGCGACGGCTCCTCCAACTCAGCGCCGCGGTGTCGCGGGCCTCGCGTGATTCCCGGCCGGGCTCAGCCCGAGGCCTTCATCTCCTGCACGGCAACGAAGCCCTCGAAGCGCGGCGGGCCGAGATAGACGTCCCGCGTCTTCTGCCCGGCCCCGGCATGGGCCTTGGCGAAGGCCTCGGACCTGGTCCAGTCGATAAACGCCTCCTCGGACTCCCAGATGCTGTGGGACGCATAAAGCGTGTGGTCGTCCTCCTCGGGCCCGCGCAGGAGGTGGAACTCCTGGAACCCCGGCACTTCGTCGAGGTGCGAATCGCGCTCGGCCCAGATGCGCTCGAATTCCTCTTCCGAGCCCTTCTTGATGCGGAAGCGGTTCATGGCGATGAACATGGCCGGTCTCCTTAGGCTCCGGGCCGCGCGGGGCGGCTCAGAGGTTGCAGGTGCGCACGTCAACGACGGCGACGCCGCCCGCTTCCACCACCTTGACGGCGTCCTTGAACGCGGGCGCGAGGTCCTGGGCTTCGGTGATCGGGCCCCAGACGGCGGCGCCGTGGCCTTCCGAGACCTTGGCGAAGTCGACCTCTGGGTCGCGCGTGGTGGTGCCGATATAGGCGTTTTCGGGCGGCCGCCCGCGGCGCTTGGCGATATTGAACTGGTGCTCCTCGTCGTTGTACCAGGAGGTGTTGTTGTTGATGACCAAGAGCAGCGGCACCTGATAGTGGACCGCGCTCCACACCGCGCTCATACCCATCAAGAAATCACCGTCGCCGATGATGCCGACGGGAAGGCGCCCGTCGGCCATGCAGGCCAAGCCGGCGCCGACAGAGGCGCCGGGGCCGTGGCCGAGGCCGCCGCCCGACGAGTGGCCCGCGTATTGGCCCGAGCCGGTGAATTGCCAGATGCCTTCGGGCCAGGAACGGTGGTTGCGCAGCGTCAGGTACCAGTTGGCGTGCTTCACGGCCTCCCACAGCTCGGCGACCATGCGCAGCGGCGAGATCGGGCTCTCGTCCCAGCGCGATTTCAACCGCGCCGCCTGCGCCTTCTTGAGCGCCGCCTTGTCGCGGGCGATCGCCCGCTTGCGCCGATCGATACGGCCGCGCAGCGCGGCATTGGTCCGCCGGCGCTTCTTGACCGCGTCGATGATCTGGTCCAAGGCCGTCAGCGGGTCGGCGTTGATCTGCAGGGCGGTATCGGCGATGGCGCCGCCGACCCGGTTCCAGCGGCGGGAGGCGATCTCGTTCTGGCTCAGGTCGATGACCTTCTGCCGGGTCGAGTCCTTGGTCTTGAAGGCGTCATAGCCCTCGCGGTAGGCGCCCATGGCCGAGCGCACGTCGGCGCAGTCGACGGCCAGCACCACGTCCGCCTTGGCCAGCACCTCGCGCGAGCCGGTGAGATTCTGGGGATGGTCGGTGGCCATGCAGACGAAGGTGCGGTCGTCCCGGTAGGCGGCGCCGGTGATCTCCACCAGCTCCTTGATCGGCTTGGTGGCCGCGGGCAGGTAGCCGACGCGCCCGCCGATGACGAGAGGGTAGCGTGCGCGCGCCAGCATGTCGGCGGCCTGATCGACCACATCGGCTCTGGCGGCCGGCGGCGGCGGGGGCTGGAAATGGCTCTGGTCGACGTCGTGCACGGTGATCGGCTTGTTGAGCGCCTGTTCCTGGAGGCCCGAATCGAAGGCGATATAGACCGGGCCCTTGGGGCCGGTATTGGCGATCTTGTAGCCGCGGACGATGGAATCGAGCACCCCTTCGACGGTGGTCGCCTCGTCGTCCCACTTGACGATGGGGCGCACCAGCTCGCCCTGGGTGTTGGCGGAGTGCAGGTAGTCGACGGGGCCGCGCAGGGTGTAGTCCGACGGGCCCGAGCCGCCGAGGATGACCACCGGCATGCCGGCGCAATAGATGTTGAAGACCCCCATGGTGCCGTGCATCAGGCCAACCATGTCGTGAAGCACGCAGAGCGCGGGCTTGCCCGACGCCGTGGCGTAGCCCTGGGCCATGGCGGTGACCACGTCCTCGTGCAGGCCGAGGATGACCTTGGGGGTATTGTTGGCGTTGTAGTTGACCAGCGAATCCTGAAGCCCGCGGAAGGAGGAGCCGGGATTGAGGAAGCAGTATTCGAAGCCGTAGCGGTTGAGCAGCTCGGCGACCGCGTCGGAGCCGTATTCGGGCCGGTTGCGCTTGCGCGTCTTGACCGGCACCTCGACGGCATCGGCCCCCCTCTTGCGGGCGGGCCTGGGTGAAGCTTTTCTCTTGGTTCTGGCGGCGCGGGCCATGGGTGGATCCTCCCCTCCGGTTGCTGTGGTTCTGGGCCCGAGAATACCACAGCCGGCGCCGGGCCGAGGCCAGTTTCGCGCGTCCCCCCATGGCGAATTCCCTGGACAGCGGCGGGCGCGATTGGGGATGATTTACGGCCCAAACCAGGCCAGGGAGGGACGGCGATGGCGGAGCGGTTGCGATACTACCTTGCCTTCAACAACGGGCTCCGGGTGCTCGACGCCGGGGCGGGCGCGCCCACCGAGATCGGCACCTTCTTCGAGGGCAAGACGCTGGAGCATCTGATGGGCTGCCGCGAGCGGCCCGAGGTGGTGTTCGCCGCCGTCGCCTTCGATGGCGGCTACCGCAGCGACGATGGCGGCAGGAGCTGGGACAAGGTGCTCGACGGCGACGTGCGCACCTTCACCGTCGATCCCCGGGACGAGCGCGTGGTCTATGCCGGGACCGGCCCGGTCCGGCTCTATCGCAGCGAGGACGGGGGGCGCACCTGGGAGCCGCTTGACGGCTTGCTCGCCATGCCCGAGGCGGTGCAGGCCAAATGGGACGTGCCGGCCGGCTACCGCGGCCGCATCCCGCCCCATGTGCGCCACATCTTCGTCCATCCCGAGGACAGCGACCTGATCTACCTCGCGCTCGAGCATGGCGGCATCGTCAGGAGCGGAGATGGCGGGATGCATTGGGAGGATGCCAGCGACGGCATCGCCTATCTCGACATGCACCAGCTGCGCAACCTGCCGGGCAGCCGGGAGCGCTATTTCGTCTCCTCGGCCCGCGGCTTCTACGCAAGCGCGGACGCGGGTGCTACGTGGCGGCGCACCGAGGCGGGCATGCCCTACGGCGACACCGAGCTCTACAGCTATTCCCACGAGTGGCTGTTCATGGACGGCGGGGCCCTGCGCATGGTGGTGGGCGGCGCCCGGGGCTCGCCCGGCGTCTGGCGCCGCGAGGAGACCACGCCCCAGGGCCACATCCTCCTGAGCGACGATGCCGGGGAGAGCTGGCATGCCGCCGCCGACCTGCCCATCGACATGCCGTTTGCGCCCTGGGTTCTGTTGCACCACCCCTTCGAGGCCGACGTCGCCTTCGCCGGCATGGGCGACGGCGCCCGCGGCTTCGGCTTCGACCCCAAGCAGAGGGGGCAGGGGGGTTTCTATCGCACGGACGACCGCGGCGAGACCTGGGCGCCGGTCCTCGCCGACCTGCCCTCGGTCCTGACCGCCTGGGTCGCCGCCGCCTGAGCGGCGCCGTCGGGGAGGCGGACCCCGGTCCGCCGTGCAGACCGCCACGTGCGCCTTGACGGCGATGCACGCCCGTGTCTGAGTCGGGAGAACGACAATAAATCTCGGGAGGTCACGCCATGGCGCGGACACCAAGCGCGCGACTGCGTCTTGCTCTATTCGAGCGCATGCTCCTCATTCGCCGGTTCGAGGAGCTCAATATCGAGATCTGGCCCCGGCATCCCTACATGGGGCGCCAGCACCTCTACATCGGCCACGAAGCCATCGCCGCCGCCGTCGGCCTTGCCACCAAGCCGCGCGACATCTGCAACACCACCCACCGCAACCACGGCTATGTGCTTGCCCGCGGCGTCGATCCGGGCCGCGCCCTGGCGGAGATCCTCGGCCGTGCCGGCGGCACCAACGGGGGACGCGGCGGGCCCTGGCACATCTCCGACAAGTCCCACGGGTTCCTCACAACCTCGGCCCAGCTGGGCGGGGGGCTCGGCCTCGGCGTCGGCGCCGGCTTCGGCCTCAAATGGAAGCGCGCGAACCCGGTCAGCGTGGTCCATTTCGGCGACGGCACCATGCCCGAGGGGCTGGTCTATGAATGCTTCAACATGGCCTCGGTGTTTTCGCTGCCGGTGCTCTTCGTCTGCGAGAACAACGCCAATCCCGAGCGCGGCGGGCTGCTCGCGGTCAAGGCGTGGGACGACGTGCCGAAGGCGCTCTCGATCCACTGCGAGCCGCCGGTGGACGGCAACGATGCCGGGGCCGTATACGCGCTTGTGGCGAAGGCGCTCGCCCGTATTCGCCGCACCGGAAAGCCGGTCTTCATCCAGCCCAACGTCAAGGCCTGGCCCGGCTCCCACAAGCCGGTGCCGGAATACACCACCGGCGTCACCGACCTCGCCATGGCCTGGAACCCGCGCTTGATCAAGGGCCCTTATGCGGCTTGGAACCGGACCGATCCGATCATCCGGATGGCCCGGGTGATCCTGCGCGCCAAACAGGCGGGGCGGGACGATCTCATGGCCATCGACCGGCGCATCGCCAGACGGCTCGAGCGGGCCTTGGCCTATGCCGAGGCGAGCCCCTTCCCCCAACCGCGAAGCGCCCTTTCGGGCGTGTTCGCCTGAGGGAGGGGCGCGCCATGGCGAGAAAAACCTATGCCGCGGCCTTCGTCGACGGCATCTACGCGGCGATGCGGCGGGATCAGGCGCTCCGCCTGATGGGCACCGGATTCGGTG
>JAWWBR010000176.1:0-6673 GCA_033720855.1 Alphaproteobacteria bacterium | reverse complement strand
TCCTCCCGCTGATAGGGCGCGCCGCCGGCCTCGCCTGCGCCGGCCGGCAGGCCAGCCGCCGATGCCGCGCAATCGTTGCGCGCTGGCACCCGCCGCAGGCTATCGGCAAGGGCCTGGTCGATGGTCATTGCACCGGTTTCGATGCCGTGGCACCGCCGTGCCCTCCGTCGCGCCGCCGCGCCCATCGCAGCCGCACGATCGGGGTCGCGAAGCAGGCCGTCGACGGCCTTGGCAAAGGCCCGTGGATCGCCGTTCGGCACCAGAAATCCGGTCGCCTCGTGCTCGACGATGGCGCCAACGGCCCCGCCGCCGCCGGCGACCACGGGGCACCCCAACGCCTGGGCCTCGAGAATGGCCATGCCCAAAGCCTCATTGACCGCCGGCCAGGCGAAGATGTCGGCGCTCCGGTAGATGTCGGCAAGCGCCGCGCCTTCCTGCAGCCCGAGAAAGCGGATCCGTTCCCGGCCGAGGGGGCGAAAGGCGGCCTCGACCGCCCCGCGGGCGTCGCCTTCGCCCACCACCAGCAACTGCCAGGGGCGCTGGACAAGTTCGGTGAGCGCCGCGGCCAGCGCACGGTAACTCTCGAGCTTGTCGCCCCGGCGCATCATCGCCACCGCCAGCAGCCACGGCTGGGAGGGATCGAGACCATGGCGGCGTCCAAGCGTTTCCCTGAGGGCGTCGGCGGGGATCGGCGCCGGCGTCCCGGAACCCGGCTCGGGATCGAGCGCGGCGATGTCGAGGAACGGCGCCAAGCTCCGGATCACGCCCCGCGGGCCGAGGGCCGCGTCGACGGCGCCGCGATCCCGCGGATTGATTTCGAGGATGCAGTGGGCCGAGGCAACCGCCGCCCGGGCCGCCGCGAACCCGATGGCGCGTGCCCCTTCCGCGCGTTTCGGATTGAGTGAGGCTTCGCAGATCAGATAGGGGATACCGAGCGCCCGGGCGACCCCCGGCCCGATCCAATCGGGTGCCTTGTCGTAGACGTGATAGGTGAACACCGCCTCGGGCCGGAGCTCGGGGGGCATGGCTTTGAGCCGGCGGGCATGACGGGTCGCCAGTTTGCCGCCGATCCTTTCCAGCCGACGCATGCGGCTCGCGTTTCCCGAGCCCTCGAAGGCGCGAAATCGCGACAGAAGGGTGACCTCGTGGCCCCCCATCTGCAACGCCCGAACGAGCAGTCGGGCGATCTGGCGGTCACCGCTTGGGACATCGGAATCCGGCGCTTTCAGGGGTGCGTAGAAGGCGATTCGCATGACAGTCCATCCGACGGCACCGGCGCCTCGGCCACCGGCTCGGCATCGACACCGAACAATGCGGCCAGCCCCCCGATGCAGGCATCCTGGGAAAACTCCCGCCGCACTCTGTCGGCACCGGCGGTACCGAAGCGGATCCTCAGCACCGGGTCCTTGATCAACTCCTCAAGGGCCCCGGCCAGGGCGGCGGCGTCCTCGGCCGCCACGAGACGGCCGGTTTCGCCGTCAACGATCAATTCGGGGATCGCCGAGACGGCGGTCGAAATCACCGGCAGGGACTGACTCTGCGCCTCGAGGAGCACATTGGGAAGCCCGTCGCGGTCACCGTTCCCGGCGATCCGGCAGGGCAACACGAACAGATCCGCGGCTCGGTAGGCGGCGAGCACCGCAGGAAAGGCTTGGGCGCCCATGAAGCGCACCCGGCCGCCGAGGCCGAGAGCCCCGGCCCGGGCCTTGAGGCCATCGAGCCCGGCACCGCCGCCGATATGGGTGAACCGCCAATGAAGGTGCGGATCGAGCCCCGCCAACGCCTCGAGGAGGACATCGAAGCCTTTCTTCTCGACCGCCCGTCCGATGGCGAGGATTTCGACCCGCCGCGCCGGCGTGGCGCCGTCGCGGTCGAGGGCGAAAGACCGGTCCGGCGGGCTAAACCGGGAAAGATCGATCCCGTGGTAGCTCAGCACGACGGCGTTCTCCCGCCTGGCCAGCGCCGAAAGGTGATCCCGCGCCACGGCGGTACAGGTCGCGCAGAAGGCGGCGTCGTCCAGTTTTTCGCGCTTTTCCCATCGCCGGGTGGTCCAGATATCGACGGCGTGGGCCGAGACGCTCCACGCAAGACCGCGCATTTTCGCCGCGTAACGGGCGACCGAGGCCGGCGTATGAAGGAAATGGGCGTGCAAATGGCCGACCTCGGACGGCAGCTCCGTGGCCAGCACGCAAGCCTGGCCGAATCGGCGGATCCGATTGGCGCTGGGATCGCGGATGAGATCGCGAAGCCAGGCCGCCAGCGCCTTGCCGAAGCCGGGCAACGTGCACGCGGCCCGAATCCCCGCCCCGACCCGGCGCGGTTCATCCCGGAGATATTCCGGCAAATAATGGACCTCGGCGCGGATTTCCCGATGGAGCGGGTGGAAATGCGGATCCGTGGGATGGCGCAGGGAATAGATTTCCAGGTCCAAACCGCGACGTTCGAGGGCCAGCATTTCCTGGGCGATGAAGGTCTCCGAAAGGCGGGGATAGCCTTTGAGAATGAATGCGACCTTGCGGCTCATTTGCTCCTTCCCGCTACCTGGGCTTGGCCGCTTTCGGGCCTCGGTCTGCGGTTGCCCGTTGCCGCTCGGCCTCAGACCGTGGTCCGGATCGGCTCCACCGGCCTGAGCAACATGTCGGTGGCAAGCTCGTCGACCACGTTCAGGCCATCAAGCAGCCCGGGAATCTTGACCGAAGACGGCGACGGTTGATCGGCCAAGGCATGGAGGGCCCGGCTCATGGTCATGGGGTCGTGGGCGCCATCGTCGGCGAGCATCTGCACCAGGCCCAGTTTCGACGCCCGCTCGGCGCGGATGGTTTGTTCGCGGCGGGGCACCATGCGGGGCACGAGCAATGCCGGACGATCGAAAGAAAGAATTTCGCAAAACGTATTGTATCCGCCCATGGCAACCACCCCCTTGGCCTTGGCCAGGAGCGATTCGAAGCCGGTATCGAAGGTGATCGCCGTGACCCGGTCCAGTTTGCCGATCCGCTTCAGGAAGCCCTCGCGGTTCTTGGGTGCCATGAAGGGGCCGAAGACCACCAGGGCCGGATACGGCAGGCCCGGATCCTGTTCATAGGCGCGCAGCACCCAGTCCACCAGCGCTTCGCCGTCGCCGCCACCCCCCGGGGTCACGAGAAAATAGGGCTTGTCGATGAGGTCTTCGGGACGCTTTTGCGGCCGGGCCAGCGGCAGCCGCTTGCGCAGGTATCCGGTGTAGATCAGCTTCCTCAAGACGCTGTCGGCGACGTCGATGCCGGTGAGCGGATCGTAGATCTCCTCCAGACCATAGACCCAGACCTCATCGTAGAGGTCGGTGAGCGCCGGAATCGCCCGCTTGCGCTTCCATTCGGCGGCGAGAAGCAGGGGGTCGTCCATGACGTCGCGCAATCCCAAGACCAGGGGCGTGCCACGGTCCTTCAGCATGTTCAGGGTATCGCCGACCTCCCCCTGCAGGCCGAGCGGTTCCTTATCGACGATAAAGAGGTTGGGGTCGAAGGCGCGCGCGGTGTGATAGATGATGTCGCGGCGCAGCTGCAGCGTCTGATCGGGGCTGATGTGCAAGTTCAAAGACGTATATTCGCCGTTTCTCAGCTTGATCATCCCGGGGATGCGGACGAAATCGACGCGGGCGCGAAAGTTGAAACTGCCGATAATCGGCGAGCCCGACAGGATCAGCACCGAAAGGCCCTTGTGTTTCGCCACCAGCTGATTGGCGATGGTCATGCAGCGGCGCAGGTGACCAAGGCCGAAACTGTCGTGGCTGTAAATCAGGACACGGTTCTGCGGTCCCATGTAATCTTCTCCCTGACGGGCCGTTTTCCCGCGACCCCGACTCCTTGGATGGTAACCATACACACTAATACCCAGAAAAATATGTGATTTTTTCCAACGCCCCCGTCGGCCCCGACCGCTCAGTGATAGGGATCGGCGGCGTCGCGGAGCCCGTCGCCGAGGAAATTGAACGTTAGAACCACGACCACCACGGCCAAGCCGGGAAACATCAGCCACGGATAGAGTGCCACGGCGCTAATGTTCTGCGCCTCGGCGAGCAACACCCCCCAACTGGTCACCGGCGGCCGGAGCCCGAGGCCAAGAAAGCTGAGCGCGGTTTCGCCGAGGATCATCGAAGGGATCGACAGGGTCGCCGAGGCAATCAGGTGAGACGTGAAATTGGGCACGAGATGCCGTCCGATGATGCGGCTCGGCCGCGCCCCCATGAGTTCGGCTGCGGCGGTGAAGTCCTCCTCCCGCAAGGCGAGAAACTTCGAGCGCACCGCGCGGGCGAGGCCGGTCCAGTCGATCAAGCCGAGAATCAGGGTGATTCCGAAATAGATCAGGATCGGGCTCCAGGTGACCGGCAAGGCGGCAGAAAGGGCCATCCACAGCGGCAGTTCCGGAAACGAGCGGATGATTTCGATCATTCTCTGAACCGTGGAGTCGACGATGCCGCCGTAATATCCCGCCAAGCCGCCGAATATGATTCCGAGAATCATAGAGAAGATGATTCCGAACAGGCCCACCGTCAGCGAAATCCGTGCGCCGTATATGATCCGGGAAAACAAATCCCGCCCCAGGCGATCGGTGCCGAGCAGGAACAGGGTTCCTCCGGCGCCGGGACAGATGAGATGGAGATCCGCCTCGAACAGGCCCCAGAAGTCGTAGGAATCGCCGCGGCACAGGAACCTGATGGGATAGCGCCGGCTTTCGTCGCGGGTGTACTCGCGCCGCAGATTTTCCATGTTGAGCTTGTATTCAAGCCCATAGACGAACGGGCCCTCGAACGCGCCGTCGTGGAAAAAATGGATCCCCTGGGGCGGCGCATAGATGAAGTCGGTATGGCGATGGTGCAAGCCGTAGGGAGCCAGGAATTCGCTGATCAGGATCGAGCCGTAGAGCGCCAACAGCACATAGCCCGAGAACACCGCCAAACGGTGGCGCCGAAGCTTGAGCCACATCAGGCGCCAACCGCTCGAGGTGTAGATCCGCTCCTGCTCCGCGCTCAGCTGTTCCGTCTCGTCGGCAACGAACGGCGTGTCGGAAACGTAATGCGCGAGCGGGGCCGCGCTTTCGGGCTTGTCGGCGCTCATCTCTGTCGCGTCCCGGTCAGTCGTATGCGCGGGTCCAACGCGGCCAGGGCGAGATCGGACAGGAACATCCCGATCACCGTCAGCAACGAAAGGCACATCAGAAGAAATCCCGCGAGATACATGTCCTGGCTCTGCAGGGCCTTGAGCAGCAAGGGTCCCGTCGTCGGCAGGGAGAGCACGACGGAAACGATCGCGGCGCTGGACAGCAGCGCCGGGAGAAGATTGCCGATGTCCGCGATGAAGGGATTCAAGGCCACCCGCAACGGGTATTTGAGCAGCAGACGTGTTTCGGCAAGCCCCTTGGCGCGCGCCGTCGTGACATAGGGTTTCTGCAATTCGTCCAGAAGGTTGGCCCTGAGGCGGCGGATCAGGGTCGCGGTGCCGGAGGTGCCGATGACGATGACCGGAACCCAGAGATGTTCGAGGATGGAGACGATCTTGCCCCAACTCCAGGGCTTGTCGAGATATTCGGGATCCATCAGCCCGCCGATCGATGTGCCGAAATAGACGTTTGCCAGGTACATCAGGATCAAGGCGAGGAGGAAGTTCGGCGTCGCCAGCCCGAGGAAGCCGATAAACGTCAGGACGTGGTCCCCGGTGCTGTATTGATGGGTCGCGGAATAGACGCCGATCGGAAAAGCGACGATGTAGGTAAACAGGATCGTCGCGAAGGCGATGATGACCGACAGCAAGACCTGGTCACCGACGACGTCCACCACGGGCTGGTTGTGCTCGAAGGAATAGCCGAAGTCGCCCTGTAATATGCCCTTCAGCCACAGCGCGTATTGCTCCATCACCGGTCGGTCCAGGCCATAGCGCTTGCGCAGGAAATCGAGCTTTTCCTGATCGACGTTCTCACCCTCGGCCTGGAGTTCGCCGACCAGGGTCGAGAGGTAGTCGCCCGGCGGCAACTGAATGATCACGAAGATCAGGATACTGATGACGAACAGGGTCGGGATCATCACCGACAGTCTGCGCAGGAAGAAATAGAACATGCCGCCTCCCTATTGCCCGCGCGCGAACCAGAACATATCCGGGTTATAGACCCCGAAATAGGCACCGGGATTCCAGCTGTAGACCCCATCCTTGGGTACGTTGCGCAGCTTGGTACTGACCACGATGGGATGCGGGATGGCGGCGATCAAGCCGAAGGTGAAGACCTGGTCGGCGTGCAGTTCAAGCATGGCGCGCCAGACACGCTCACGCTCCTCTTCATCGCGTGCCGTCTCCCAGTCGCGGTAAAGCGCGAGCAGTTTCTTGGCCACCGGCAAGGACGGTGGCTCCCCCTTATTTCCCTGGCTGCTGTACCATTCGCCCCAACGCGGCCACTGAAACTGGTAGGGATTGGTCGGCGCGAGTTCCTCGGGGCTGACATCGACCGTAGCGACACCCGCCGTCAAACCGCCCCAGATCGCCATCATCGTCTGACCGGCAAGGATGCGCTTTCTGAGCACCTCGCGCTGACCCGGCTTGCTGTAGAGTTTGATGCCGAGCTTGAGCCAGGAGTCGTGGACCAGTTCCAGTACGTCGGTCTGCTCGGTATGTTCGCCCGAGGATTCGACGATGATCTCCATCGGCCG
>JAWWBR010000175.1:0-6700 GCA_033720855.1 Alphaproteobacteria bacterium | reverse complement strand
CTCGCACGCAGGCTCTCGGACTGGGCCGACGTCCTGGTGGAGAACATGCGGGTCGGCGTCATCGACCGCATCGGCCTCGGCTACGAGGAGCTGAAGCGGACCAATCCCGACCTGATCTTCATGTCGACCTGCAACATGGGCCAGACCGGGCCGCGCGCGGCGACCGGCGGCTTCGGCTCCCAGCTCTCGGCCCTGGCCGGCTTCTGCGGACTGACCGGCGACGCCGGCGGCTCGCCCCAGCTGCTCTACGGGCCTTACATCGATTTCGTCGCCGCCCTGATGGGGACGCCCCTGATCCTGGCGGCGCTCGACAAGCGCCGGCGCACCGGGGAAGGCAGCTATATCGACGTCTCGCAATACGAATGCGGCGCCTTCTTCCTGGCCGGCCCCCTCTTCGACTATCACGCCAACGGCAACGTGATCGAACGCAACGCCAACGCCGACCCCGAGGCGGCGCCGCACAACGCCTACCCGTGCCGGGACGCGGAATGGGTCGCCGCCTCGTGCTGGTCGGATGCCGAATTCGCGAGCCTGGCGCAGGCCGCCGGACACCCCGAATGGTCCGAAGACCCGCGCTTCGAAAGCGCCCTGGCCCGGCGCGAGAACGCCCAGGCCCTCGATGAGGAGATCGCCGCCTGGACGGCGACGCAGAGCGCCGAGGCCGCCGCCGAGGCCCTGCAGCAGGCCGGGGTCAAGGCGTATAAGGTCAACACCTGCGCCGATCTCTTCACCGACCCGCAGCTCACGCACCGCAAGACCTGGCGCGTGCGCAAGCATCCGGAGATCGACTACCAGGCCCATTACTTCCCCGGCTTCGACCTCTCCGAGCAGCCCGGCGACGTCACCGCGCCGGCGCCGCTGTTGGGCCAGGACAACGAGATCGTGTTCCGCGAATTCCTCGGCCTGAGCGAGGCCGAATACAAGGAACTGGAAGAGAACGGCGTTATCTGATACCCCGCCGCGGCGGGGCCGCGACCGGCCCCCCGGCGGCGGCGCCTGGAGGCGCCGAGACGACCATCGAGGCAACAGTCGTACATCAGAGGATCGGCATGACCACAGGCAGCAACACCAACAGCGGCGAACCCCGGACCGAAGCCCTCAGGGACCTCCGGCACACCATCGATTTCCTCCGCGAAGAGGGCGACATCATCGAGACCGATTCCCCGGTCGACCCCAACCTCGAGATCACCGGCATCCAGAAGCACCTCGACGGCAGCTGCCCGCTCCTGTTCAACAACGTCGTCGGCAAGCCCAACCACCGGGTCATCACCAACCTGTTCGGCGATTACGGCATCATGCACAAGCTCTACGGCTGGCGCGACGGCGCCGAGCGCACCCGGGCCATCGCCAAGGCGCTGCGCAAGCCGCTGGCGCCCATCGAGATCGAGCAGGGCGAGGCGCCGGCCCAGGAGCACGTCATCGAGAAGCCCAACGACGTCAACGAGCACATCGTCCCCATCCGCCACACCGACCACGAGCCGGAACTGACCGTGGGCTCTGGCCAGCGGCTCTTGACAGGCGAATATTTCGAGGGCGGCACCGACGTCGGCTACAACCGCTGCAACTTCCGCTGGGGCAATGTCGGCACCTTCCAGATCGCGCCCGGGTCGCACGCCTGGCAGACCGAGATGAAGTACTACAAGAAAGGCGAGCCGATCCCGCTGACGCTCAACTTCGGCATCCCCTACGGGCCCAACCTGCTGGCCGGCGCCGGCTTCGACTACGCCGTCCTGCCCCAGGGCTGCGACGAGCTCGGCGTCGCCGGGCGGCTGCAGAACGAGCCGGTGCGCATGGTCAAGGCGCGCACGGTCGACGCCATGGCCTTGGCCGACGCCGAGATCGTGCTCGAGGGCTATTTGCATCCCGAGGACCGCCGCTACGAGACCAAGGAAGCCGAGGACGCCGACATCCAGGGCCGCTTCCACTTCCATCCCGAATGGGCCGGCTACATGGGCAAGGCCTACAAGGCGCCGACCTTCCACGTCACCGGGATCACCATGCGCGATCCCGCCACCAAGCCCATCGTCTTCCCCCTGGGCGTCCATACGCTGGACTGCCACACCATCGAAACCACGGTGCGCGAGGCGACCATCTTCGAGCTCTGCGAGCGCCTGCAGCCCGGCATCATCCAGGACGTCAACATCCCCTATTCCATGTGCGACTGGGGCGGCGCCATCATCCAGGTCAAGAAGCGCAACAAGATCGAGGAGGGCTGGCAGCGCAACTTCCTGACCGCCATCCTGTCCTGCTCCCAGGGCGCGCGCCTGGTCATCGCCATGAGCGAGGACACCGACATCTACGACATGGAGGACGTGATCTGGAACCTGACCACAAGGGTCAACCCCCAGACCGACATCCTCAATCCCATCCCCGGCGGCATCGGCCAGACCTTCATGCCGGCCGAGCGCATGACCGCGGGCGATCAGCAATGGACCGCCGCCAACACCGTGTTCGAGGGCGGCATGGGGATCGACGCCACCGTGCCCTACGGCTACGAGAGCGACTTCCTGCGCCCGATCTACCCGGTCGACCAGGTGTCGCTCGACAAGTTCCTCGATGCGGACGAGATCGCCAAGGCCAGGAGCTATATGACCGGCAAGGGCTGGGTCAACTCGCTCTCCAGGACCGGGCGGTAGAGGGGCGGGGGCGCGCGGCCTCCGGGGGCGCACCTTCCGGCGTCAACCTGATGGCCGCCTGCGGGTGGACGCGGAAATCACATTCTCGCCACGAGCCATGGATAAGGACGCCCTCCAAACTCTTCTCGATCGTGAAGTGGAAGCATGGTCGCGCAAGCCCTTCGACACGCTGCTGGCGGAGTTGGAAGATGTGGTCGCTTACCAACGCGGAGAGGGGCCGGACTCACATCAGTTTGAAGTTCAGTTGATCGAAAGGGAGCCAGAATATCTCCACGTTCTGGTATCGGTGGACGACGGAACCTTCTGGAGATCGTTCTCCCCGCTGACGCGGGGCTTCATCGTTCACAGGGACGGCCGAATTGAGACGTGAATACCAGCGGCTACTCCGCTATGGCCGGTCCTGACGCCTACACATCGGTCACGTTCGCCTATGGCTGGATCGGACATCGGGTTCACGATGGCCGCACGCCGGCAGGGGCTCCGCGCCGGATTATCTCTCCCAGTCGCAGATGGCGGCGGCGAGGGCGCACACCCCTCCGGCGTTAAGCGCATTTCCGCTTGTGAATAGAAGCGGACGTAAGCTCTTACCCAGAATAACCGGTTCGGGTTTAATATATCGTGGGTTGTGCCCACGAGCACGTCAACTGAGCGAGGGACAGTATGACGGCACCAGAAAAGTATGGACACATTTACTCTCCCGTTAAATTTTTTCTGACTTCATACCGCGCACTTTCGGATGGGAAAATTGGCGTTCGGCATCTAGATGAGTTTCTCAAATCCGAGAGGTTCGGTTTGTCAGACTGGAAGGTTATCTGGATCGGGACATGCGCGCTGCTTAGAACATCTATCGAACTACTCCAGGCTGATACCAAGTCGTGCATCAGTGATAGACTACGAGAGGAAATAGGAGCTGAGTGGAGGTTAATCAAAAAGAACAAAGAGGAGCACCAGATCTTCTGGCAATTTCTCCGGAGGGAACGGAACAATATCCTTCACGAATACGAATGGGCTGCCTACGAGATGTGGATGGACCAAGAAGGGGCGACGCGGCCTGCCGAAATGGGACTTCTATCTATTAGGCCAGAAGATGTGGACCCCGTTCTGATCATGAGGGGCGGACCTTACCGGGATCAAAATTCGTTAGACCTTCTCAAGGAGAGCGCTGCATGGGCGGAGGATAGAATCTTTTCCGCCATTCGTCGGGCCGGGTTTGATCCAGACGAGGAGAGGAACCTTCACACCTTTGAGGAGCGCCCACCTGATCCTCCGGGACCAAAGACCCCCCTCACAGATCTTCTTTGATTATCTAAATTCACCGGGCCATACGGGTGGTTTCAGTCTTTACGGCTTTGCAGTGGACTGTAAACAACGTGCGGAGGATATGTGGCAAGGCTTGGAGAGACGTGATGGCCAATTTCTTGGAGCAGCTGGTCGGCGACTGGTATGAATACAACAGATACTTCGTTCGGAGAAACGTCCTTGTCGGCAAACGATCGGCGGGCGGGTATGAATGCGAACTAGACATAGTTGCTTTCAACCCTCAAACGAAACACCTTGTGCATATTGAGCCTTCAGCGGACACTGACAGCTGGGCCAAGCGCGAATTGCGTTATAAAAAGAAGTTTGAGGCTGGGAAACAATATATTCCCGCGCTTTTCGCAGGACTAGACGTACCCCATAAACCAGATCAGATCGCTCTGTTGCTCTATGGCAGCACACGGAACCGAAACGAACTGGCAGGCGGTAAAATTATCAGCGCTCGGGACTTCATGTTGATCGTTAGGGAGGAGCTGCAAGGCAAGAGGGTTGAGAATGAGGCGGTCCCAGAACAGTTCCCCATTCTCCGCGGGTTACAATTGGCTGCCCAGTATTGGCCGGGCGCATGACCCACTACGCGCTAATCGAACGTTCGCTTTTGGCCAAACGCGGACACGAGGTTAACGATTGGGGCATGCGGGCGGGGGCGCCGTCACGCTAACCGGCAAAGGTCTCGATTAGGGCATAACGCCCCGCCCGGGGGCAGCCGTTCCCGCCGGAGAACCCTCTCCCTCCAGCGACGCGCCGGGTTATCTCTCCCAGTCGCAGATGGTAGCGGCGGCGAGGGCGAAGACCTGGGCCGCGCGGAAGATCTCCTCGACCTCGACCTGCTCGGAGCGCATCTTCCACCGCTCGCCGCGCGGGCCGAACTTGCAGGCCGGGATTCCCATCTCGTTATAGATATTGGTGTCGGTCCAGATGCTGGAGCGCCCCGGCGTGACCTCGGGCGTCTTTTCCCCATAGAGCGCCTGGTGGGTCGCCTCCAGGACCTCGGCGACGGGCTCGATGCCCTCGGCCTCGTGGCCGAGCAGGGAGCCGTACATCTCGAGCTCGGTCTCGACGTCGAGCCCCGCCAGCACCGCCTTGAGCTGGCGCTGCACGTCCATTGGCGTGGTCTCGGGCGGCATCCGGACATCGACGTAAAGGTCGCAGATGCCGGGATAGTAATTGGGGCGGTAGGGCGCGCCGCCGCGTATCGCCCCGACATTGACCTTGGAAAGGATCGGCCCGTTGGCCGAGCGATAGACGGTCTCGCGCTCGAACGCCTCGGCCCAGTCGTCGACGGCGCGGACGACGTCGACCATCTTGAGCACCGCGTTGGACTCCCGCGGCGGCGCGTCGGCCCGCGTCTTGCCCCAGGCCGAGCGCGGGCTGCCGAAGGTCGAGATCTTGAACTGGGCGACGCCGGTCTGGGCCCAGATCACCGACAGCGCCGAGCCGTCGGCGACGATGGCGTAATCGGACTGCACGCCATGGGTCAAGAGGTGCCGGGTGCCGGTGCCTTCGCCGCGGTAGTCCTCGGACTGGTAGGGGCCGATCGGGGTGCGCGAGATTTCCCCGGCGACGGCGGCGAGGATGAGGTCCCCCTTGAGCTGGATGCCCGCTTGCCGGAGCGCCTTGCCCGCGGTCATGAAGGCGGCGAGGCCGCATTTCATGTTGGAGGCGCCGAGCCCGTAGACGGTGCCGCCGTCGATCGCCCCGCGCAGGTCTTCGACCGGATCGAGCTCGCGGCACAGCACCGCGTCCTCGTCTGTGCCGGTGAAGCTGGTGTCCATGTGGCCGTTGATCATCAGCGAGGTGCCGCCGCCCGAACCCTCGAGGATGCCGACGGCGTTGATGCGATCGGCGCTGATCTCCTGGGCGATGGGCTTGAGGCCGCGATCCTTGAACCAGTCGAGGATGAAGGTGCCGATCTCCCGCTCGTGCCCGGTGGGGCTCGGGATATCGACCAGCTCCTTGGTCAGGCCCGCGAGCTCGTCGCGGGTGATGTGCTTGAGGATCTCCTTTTTCTGCGCCTCGGTCGCCATCGCTGCCCCCTCCTATCGCCGTGCCCGGCGCCTGCCCGCGCCGCGTCGCGTCAGTCTACAGGAAAATTTCGGAACGTTGGCACCGCCCGCGCCGGGCCCCTGCCCTAACGCCGCGTGCGGGCGATGAACCTCTCCAGGCCCACGTCGCTCTCCCACACCCGCCGGTGGGCCTCCAGGAGATGCGGCAGGGCGGCGGCCCGGCTCTCGACGACGTCGGCGAAATCGGCGCGGAAGCCTTTCATCAGGTCGGCCACCTCTGCGCGCAAGGCATCCTCGTCGATGGTCTGCACCCGGCGGTCCCTGATCACCACGCGGCCCTCGACGATGACGGTGTCGATGGACCGCCCGGTCTCGGTATAGACCAGCTGGCGGGCGGCGCTGTTATAGGGCAGGTAGGCGGTGTCTTTCATGTCGAGGAGCACAAGATCCGCCTTAAAGCCGGGCTTCACCGCGCCGAGCCGCCCCTCCAGCATGGCGGACCGCGCACCGCCCAGGGTGGCCAGGCACAACGCCTCGTGGGCCAGGGGCGGGCCCGGTTCCGGGTCGCTGACCGCGGCCAAGAGGCAATACATCTTCATCGCCTGGAACATGTTCTGGACGTCGCTGCCCGAGCAATTGTCGCAGCCGAGCGCGACGCGCATGCCGGCTTCGCGCATGTCGAGGACGGGCGCAATGCCGCTCTTGAGCTTCATGTTGCTGAGGTGGTTGAGCACGGCGCCG
>JAWWBR010000174.1:0-6799 GCA_033720855.1 Alphaproteobacteria bacterium | reverse complement strand
TTGGTCGGGGAGAGAGGATTTGAACCTCCGGCCCCCACGTCCCGAACGTGGTGCTCTACCAGGCTGAGCTACTCCCCGATTAAGGCCCGCCCTTATAACCCCAAGTCGCGCCGGGCGCAACGCCACCGGCCGCGGCCGGCCATCCCGACGGGCGCCCAGGGCGGGGCCCGCCGCGCTAGCGGCCCGCGCCGCCCTGCCGGCTCTCGATCACCCGCTCCGCGGCCGCGACATTGTCACGGATCTTGGGGTCGTCCGGGAACTGCGCAGCGGCCCTTTGGAAGACATCGCGCGCTTCGGCGTAGCGCTCCTGCATGAGAAGCGCGGCACCGAGATTGCAATGGGCCTCGCTCAACCCGGGCTCGAGCCCGATCGCGGCGGCGAAATGTTCCGATGCCGCCCCTGCCTCGCCCTCGTTCATCAGGGCCAGACCCAAATTGTTCCGGGCACGGGCGTGATCGGGGTTTTGCGCAACGACCTTGGAGAAACTCTCGCGCGCCCGGGCGTTGTCCTTCTGGCACAGGGCGGCCCAGCCGAGGGCATAGACGGCATCGATATTGTCGGCATCGCGGGCGAGAATGGCCTCGCACAGGGCCCGCGCTTCGTCGTAGCGCTCTTCCCTGAGATGCGCGATTGCCTGGTCCAGCTCTCCGTCCGGGGCGCCTCCGGCGGCGGGTTGGTCGTCACTCATGCTTCGGCGTTCTCCCTGGCCCTTCCTGCCCGCGATTGCGCGGCGGTACCCGAGTCTATCGCCCGCTGGCGCTGCCGACAAGCGCGGGCGCGAGCCGTCGGCAAAAACGAGAACGCGGCCGGCGCGCAGGGCGTCGACCGCGGGAAGTGGCAAAATCGATCCGGATCAGATGGCGGCGCGCCGCAGCGTGTCTTGGCCGGAGAGATCGCCCAGTTTGCGCAGGAGGTAGTCGAGGTTTTCCTGGTCGATGCGGGGTCCGCTCGAGCCCTTGCCCTCGCACTGGGTCAGGACCCGCTCCAGCATGCGGCGGCGAAAGCGCTCGCGATCGTGGGCTTCGCCGTCATAGCCCATCTCCTGGGCCACCTCCATGCCGATCTCCACCGCCGGATAAAGGGCCTTGGGCATGCCGGCCTTGGTCCAAATGGCTTCCAGCCCCCGGCGCGATTCGTCATGGATCAGGACCTGCGCATTGATCAAGGGCACGTCGGCCAACCGGGCCAGGGCCGCCTCGAAGAAGCCGAGATCGCCGAAACACAGGGCGCGGAGGACGATCGAGCCGGTCAGGCGGCCGCTTTCGTGCAGCGAGCGCACCAATTGTTCGGCATCGCCGATGCCGAACCGCGGGTCGATCAGACCCAGGGTCGCACGTTCGCGCACCTGCATGATGAGGTCGGAGGTGATGTCGGGCGACAGGCTCTTCCGGTCGGCAAGGTGGCGCTCCAGATTCTCCGAAACCATGTTGACGAGCCGTTCGGCGATCCTCACCGACAGCCCCGGCCGCCGGGTCACCGAGGTCGAAACCGCCTCCGATTCGGCGAAGCGGTCGAGCGCAGTCTCTATGGCACCCTCGGAAACCAAAGCGCCCTGGTTGTTCATCAGGGTGGTCACCACGCGCTCGCTGCCCTCTTCGACCAGGGTTTCCGAAACTTCGCTGGACACCGAGGCGCGCCGGGCGATGGCGCACTGCTTGGCATCGCCCACCGACCGGATGATTTCGATCAGGTCCTGATCCGACAGCGCCTCGCTGAACTCGAGAAAGGGAAGCGCCACCGTATCGACGTCCTGGGCCAGGGCCATGGCGATGTCGCGGGGGATGTCGGGGCATTCCTTGAGGTGATCGGACAGTGCCATGCGGACGCGCTCCTCGGCGTCCTTGGCCATGATCTCGAAAATCTCAAGCGCCAATTCCCGCTGTTCGGAACTGAAAACGCCATCCTGAAAATCTTCCGCGATAACGCGCGCGGTATTGGCACGGACATCCGCCGAGGGGTCGGTCAGAAGCCGTTCAACGTCTTTCTTGGACAAACTCACGATCATCGTGCCTCACAAAAAGCCCAGGTCTCCGATCCCCCAGTTGTCGAAGAGGCATAACGCCAATAGGACAAACGCCATAAACCTGGTGGATTATTGGAGGGATGCGTTAAAAGAGCCTTAAAATCACAGGCAAACCGGCCAAAAGCAGGGGTTTGCGTGAGCGCGGCTGTTGCATTTGCGGCGCCAAGATGATACCTGAGCCCGCGATGACGCGTGATGGTGCAGCTTGCGTGCCTGTGTTGCGACCCTATATGACCACTTAGGTCCCAAGAACGTCTCAGGAAACGCCGCCCAGCTACGGTAGCTTTAAGGAGAAGATTCAGATGAAGAAATTCGTTTTTCCCGCCGCCGCCCTCGCAGTGGGCGTGATGCTCTCAGGCGGCACGGCCCTGGCCGCGGGCGATCCGGCAAAAGGCAAGCAGGTGTACAAGAAATGCGCCATCTGCCACGACATCAGAAAAGGCAAGAACAAGATCGGACCCAGCCTGTTCGGTGTTTTCGGACGCAAGGCGGCCCAAGCGCCCGGCTTCCGGTTCTCCCCGGCGATGAAGAAATCAGGTTTGGTGTGGAATGAGGAAAACCTCGACAAGTATCTCCAGAACCCGCGCAAAACGGTCAAGGGGACGCGCATGGTGTTTGCCGGCTTGCGCTCCAAGAAGGACCGCGAAAACGTCATCGCCTACCTGAAGACCCTCAAATAGGCGCCCGCACGCGCTATTTGTGCCGCCGGGCCGGACCGTCGTCCGGCCCTTGGTTTATCCGTCCCCTCCAACGCCACCGGCCCTTCACCGATCCCGCACCAGGCGGAAGCCGATAAGGATATGTCGGATGCCCTCGGGCCGGCCGTGGCGCGCGGCGGGACGGCAGACGCCGCACCCCTTGTCGTCCCAGGAGCCGCCCTTGACGATGAAGCGCCCCGGCCCGGCCGGGGTCGCCGTCCATTCGAACACCTGCCCGGCGGCATCGAGCAGGCCGAAGGGGCTGGCGCCGCGGGGATAGCGTCCCACCGGGACGGTGTCGAAGGGCCCGCGGTCGTGGCTGTTGAGGCGGCCGGGATCGAAGCGGCCGCCCCAGGGGAACATGGCGCCCTTGGTGCCGCGGGCGGCCTTCTCCCACTCCGCTTCCGTAGGCAGGCGCCAGCGCCGCCCGGTGCGCCGGCTTAACCAATCCGCAAAGGCCCGTGCATCATTGTGAGAGACCAGCACCACCGGGTGCCGTGCCCGCCCCTTCGGCGGGCGGCCGCCGATCCAGGCATGACGGCGCGTGCGGGCGAAGGGGTGGATCAATCCATAGCTCTTCCACGTGGCCCGATCGACGCCGGGGGCACGATAGCCGGTGGCGGCAACGAACGCCGCGTAGTGTTGGTTGGTGATGGGCGTTGCGGTGATGGCAAAGGCGCCCGTCGTCCGTGGTCCCCGGGCGGGCTCGTTTTCATACCAGCGGTCCCGGCGCGTGACCGCGTGCCCATAGGCCGCTTCGTCCAATCGATAGGCCCGCTCGCGTTCGCCGCGCGAGGACCCGGCGATGAACGCGCCGGCAGGAATGCGCACCAGTTCGGGGAGGGCGTTGGTGTCCCGGCCCAGCCCTTGGGCGGTGACGGCGCCGGGCGCAAGCAGGCCAAGGGCGAGGCCCACCAGGAGACCGGTTCCAGCCGCGATCACGATTGCCCTCCCCATGGCCGTGCCGCCGCCGCCCAGCGGAATGTCAGCCCCGGGCGGCTTCGGCCAGGGCGGCCATCCGCTCGGGCACCGATATGTTGAGAAAGGAGGTGATTTCGAGCGCGCGGCTCTCGAAAACGCTGGTCACCGGTTCACCGGTCTCCTCGTCAATGGGAAGCGGTGCGTCCTTACGAGCGGCGATGGCGGCATCCCGCTCCTCCACCAAGGCCTCGATCTCCGGACGGTAGAGCCGCACCATCGCGCTGATCCAGCGATTGACCGGCCAAGACGGCTGGGTATGGCCGATTTCGAACCGCTCGAGCATCGAGATCACGTCCCGGGCGCCGTACCAGACCTCTCCGGTCACCCAGCGGTTGACCGTGAACAGGCAGGTGGCCTTACCCCAGGCGTCCATCGAAATGCCGATGAGATGGCTCAAAGCGTCGTTTTCGTCCTCGGGCATTTGGAGATCGGCGACCGGTGCCGGCTTTATTGCCTCGGGCATCCCCGCCGGACGCATAAAGGTGTGGAAATGGCCATGCTCGCCGATGCGCTGGTCCGCCGGGTGGGCATGATAGAAAAACTGGCTGCCGGTCTCGGGGTCGTAGACGTCGCCGTCGGGATAGTGGTTCCACTCATAAAAGGTCCCTTGCCCCTTCAGCAATTCGCCGACGACGTTGTCCCCGGTCTTGGCCAGGCGCGCTTCGATATCCAGCACCTCTTCGCCGGCCGCGATCAGGGCGCGAAGCGCCAAGTCATCCAACCTCCCGAAGTCGGCCGCGAAGCCGCTCTCGACGATGCTGATTTCCGGGGCAGGCGTCTCTGACATAGCCTCGTCCTTCCAGGCAAACGGACCGGTCAAACCCGATCGCCCTTAACTTAGGCGCCAACCCTCCGGTTCGCCACCCCGCAACGGGCCAAAGGGCCCGTCTTCACAGGATTGTGAGCGTCTTTGAATTTTTCTGCGCCCCCCAGACCGCTAGTGTTTCCGGGTCAGGGTCCTCGACCCGAAACACATGCGACATGGGCATGGGAACGAAAAGGATAAGCTCATGAAAACATACCGTAACGCCTTACTCGGGGGGACCGTCATCCCCCTGGCCATGGGCGCCGGCATTGGTTTCGCCGGCCTGGTCACGGTCCCGGAAACGGGGACGGCGGCGAACGTGTCGGCGCCGACCACGCCGGTTCAGGCGGCGCCATTGCCGCGGGCGGTCCCGCGCCAGATCCAGGTGGCGGCCTGTAACCCCTGCGCGGCGAAGTGCAATCCGTGCGCGGCCAAGGGCCGATGTAACCCCTGCGCCGCCAATCCCTGCGCGGTAAAGGCTCGGGCGGTCAAGGCCCGATGCAACCCGTGCGCGGTAAAATGCAATCCCTTCGCGGTTAAGGCCCGGTGCAATCCGTGCGCGGCGAAGAATCCTTGCGGCCCCTGCGGTGGGGCCAATCCCTGCGGCCCCTGCGGCGCCAAGGCGACGGCATCGAACCGGTGTGTCATCCCCAGGTTGGCACGGGCCAACCCCTGCGCGGCGAAAAACCCGTGCGCGGCCAAGCCCCGGTGCAACCCCTGCGCGGCCAAGGCCCGGTGCAACCCCTGCGCGGCCAAGGCCCGGTGCAACCCGTGTGCGGCCAAGAACCCCTGCGCCGCCAAGGCCCGGTGCAATCCGTGCGCGGCGAAGAACCCCTGCGCCGCGGGCAATCCTTGCAATCCCTGCAACCCTTGTGGGGCGGGCGCCGCGGTCAAGCTGACGGCGGCCGAAGCCACCAAGGCTTACGACTGCCTACTGCCGGAATTGCTGCAGGCCTATCAGAAATCCGGACATCCCGCGGCGATGGCCGCGGCCAAGTGGCGGCGTTACAGCCGCGTCGCCTATCCCTCGGCGACCCATGGCGGGCGTTTCGTCAATAACTACGCCAATGACGCGGCGCACAAATACGCGGGCTTCGAAAAGGCGGGACAAATGCCGGAGGGTGCGGTCCTTGCCAAGGACAGCTTCGGCGTATCCAAGGCCGGTGCGGTCAGCGTCGGTCCGCTGTTCCTGATGGAAAAGATGGCGAAGGGCTTCAACAAGGCGTCGGGCGATTGGCGCTACACCATGATCATGCCCGACGGTTCGGTCTTCGGAGTGACCAACGGCAAAGGCTCGGCCCGGATGAAATTCTGCGCCGAATGCCACGCCGCGGTCGGAGAGACCCAGGACCACATGTTCTTCCTTCCCGCTGAATACCGGGTCAAGTGATGACCCAATACCGGGATTGTCCCTCATGGGGTCCTAGGTGAAACTGGGGGCGGAACACGGTTCCGCCCCTTTTTTCGCTTGCGTCGCAGCGGGGATCACCCGCGGACCACCAGCACCGACACCTTGGCGTGGCGGACGACGCGGGCGGCGTTGGGCCCGATGAGGTAATCCTTCAGTTCGGGACGGTGCGACGCCATTACGATAAGATCGGCACCGATGTCATCGGCGAGGCAGAGGATCTCTTCATAGGCCGTGCCATGGACGACATGGCAGGTGACGTCGATATTAGACGGCACCTTTTCGCGGACCAGTGCCTCCAGCTTATCCCGCGCTTCCGCCCCGGCCTTCTCTTCGAAATCGGGAGGGAAATAGCTGCCGACCACACCGCTGCCCAGATCCGGCAACACGGTTGCTGCGTGGAGGCGGGAGCCAAAGATTTGGCTGTATTCCACGGCGATCGGTAGCGCCCTCTGCCAGGAGCTTTCCTGGTCGAGATCGATAGGAATGAGAATCGTCTTGTACATGGTCACCCTCCTGGCGCGCCTTCGGCCCTTCTGCGGCGCTGCACCGCTGCGATACCGCCCAGCAGCAAAAGCGCCGGGATGAAAGCCCATTCCTTGGCCGGGCGGTCGGTATCGACGCTTACCGACTCGACGCGCCATCCGGCGCGCAGCCCGACCTTCTCTGCCGCACTGGCGAACGCCACGGTTTCAATTTCGACGGTGTCGCCCGCCACCGTCACCGTCAGACCGGCGCGCTGGAGACGCCGGCGGCCATCGGCAGGGCTGCCCATGGGCACCACCAGCGCCCGGGTGACCGGCTCGCCGGTATCCTTCAGACCGGAGACCCGCAATCTGAGGAACCCGTCCTCGGGCAGTGCTGCCGCCACACGCTCAATGGCC
>JAWWBR010000173.1:0-6814 GCA_033720855.1 Alphaproteobacteria bacterium | reverse complement strand
GTCGTGGAGGGTAACGCGGATCACCTCGCCCTCGTCGTATTCGGCGGTGATTTCCCCGCGGCTGGGATCGATGAAATCGGCATCGGCCGCGGGCTGAAGATTCTGATACGCGTAGGCGTAGCTCATGGTCGAATCTTCGTGATCGTTGAAGGTGACGCAGGGCGACAGCACGTCGATCAATGCAAATCCCTTGTGCGCGAGCCCGGCCTTGATCAACGGCACCAATTGGGCCTTGTCGCCGGAAAAACTGCGGGCGATGAATGTCGCGCCCAAGGCCAGTGCGGTCTTGACCGGGTCGATCGGCATCTGGACGTTGGCCTCGCCCCGCTTCGGTGTGGCGCCGAGGGCGGCGGAGGCCGAGAACTGTCCCTTGGTCAGGCCGTAGACGCCGTTGTTTTCGATGACGTAAAGCATGTCCAGGTTGCGGCGGATGGCGTGGGCGAACTGGCCGAGGCCGATCGACAGCGTATCGCCATCGCCCGAGACGCCGATGCAATGCAGGGCGCTGTTGGCCGCCTGGGCGCCGGTGGCGATGGACGGCATGCGCCCATGGGCGGTGTTGTTGCCGTGGGATTGGCCGAGGAAATACGCCGTGGTCTTCGACGAGCAGCCGATGCCGCTGATCTTGATGGCGCGATGGGGCGGAATGGACAGTTCGAAAAACGCGCGCGACAGTGCGGCGGTGACCGAATCGTGGCCGCATCCGGCGCACAGGGTGGACATGGCGCCTTCGTAATCGGCGCGCGGATGACCGAGCGCGTTGACTTCCCTCCCGTCGTGGGAAACCGATGGTTTGCGAATAAAGCTCATGCCGCGGCCTCCTTGGCCAGGATGTCCTCGATCGCCCGCTCGATGACGCGGGCGTCCATGGGCAGGCCATTGTACTGCAAAACCGATGTCAGTTTGTCCTTGTCGACCGCGGTTTCGCTGACGAGCATGGCCTTCAGTTGCGCATCGCGGTTCTGTTCGACCACGAAGATGCGGTCATGTTCGGCGAGAAAGGTCTCGACCCGGTCGCCGAAGGGAAAGGCGCGAACGCGCATGTAGTCCAGTGCCGCGCCGCGGCGGGCGAGATTGTCCAGCGCCTCGAGCACGGCGCCGTCGCAGCTGCCGACCGACAGCACGCCGATCTTGGTCTTTTCGCGGGCGCGGCGCACCACCGGGGGCGGAACCAGATCGGCGGCGGTGCGCCATTTGACCAGCAACCGGTCCATCACGTCCTGATACTCGTCGCCGACCTCGGTGCGGGCGCCGTAGCGGTTGTGACCGGCGCCGCGGGTGAAATAGGCCCCCTTGGGGTTGCTGCCCGGCAGGGTGCGGTAGGGAATGCCGTCGCCGTCGACATCGAGATAACGGTAGAATTTTTCGATCCGCTCCAAATCGTCGTCGCTGAGGACCTTCCCGCGGTCGGGCTTGTAGCCCTCGCGCCATTTGAGGTCCTTGCACATCCAATCGTTCATGCCGATGTCGAGATCGGAAACGACGAAAACCGGGGTCTGCAGGCGCTCGGCCAGATCGAAAGCGGCCACCGCCTGTTCGAAGCATTCGCCGGGATCGGCGGGGAACAACAGCACGTGGCGGGTGTCGCCGTGGGAGGCATAGGCGCAGAGCTGCAGGTCGCTCTGCTGGGTGCGCGTCGGCATCCCCGTCGACGGCCCCACCCGCTGAATGTCGAACAGCACCATGGGGATCTCGGCGTAATAGGCAAGCCCCACCAGTTCGCTCATCAGCGAGATGCCCGGGCCGCTGGTGCAGGTGAACGCCCGCGCGCCGGTCCAGGAGGCGCCGATGACCATGCCGGCGGACGCAAGCTCGTCTTCCGCCTGGATGATGGCGAAACGCTTCTCGCCCGTCTTCTTGTCGGTGCGGTAGCGGTTGCAGAACGCCTTGAACGCATCCATCAGCGACGTCGAGGGCGTGATCGGGTACCAGGCGCCGACGGTCGCGCCGGCGTAGACGCAGCCCAGCCCCGCCGCCGTGTTGCCATCGATCATGATATGCCCCTTGGTCTTGTTCATGGGCTTGACCCGGTAGGGCAATGGGCAGTCGAAATTGGCCTTGGCATAGTCGTAGCCGAGCTCGATGGCCTTCATGTTGGCGGGGACGAGGTCCGGCTTGGCGGCAAAGATCTGCTCGATCAGCTCGCGGATCTTGGCCATGTCGATGTCGATCAGCGCCGCGACGGCGCCCACATAGGCCATGTTCTTCATCAGGATCCGCACCCGCGGATTGGCGAAGCTCTCATTGCACATGGCCGCCAGGGGGATGCCGACGATATTGATGTCCGGGCGCGACAGGGTCTTCTGGCGCGGCCAGGTGGAATCGTAGATCAGGTAGCCGCCGGGACTGACTTCCTTGATGTCGTCGGCGTAGGTCTCGGCGTTCATGGCGACCATGATATCGACCGAGCCGGATCGCGCCTTGTATCCCTTTTTGGTGATGCGGATCTCGTACCAGGTCGGCATGCCCTGAATGTTGGAGGGGAAGAAATTCTTGCCCACCACGGGAATGCCCATACGGAACAGCGACTTCATCAACAGACCGTTGGCGCTGGCCGATCCGGTCCCGTTGACGTTGGCGATCTTCAGGACAAAGTCATTCAGCCGGCTTTTCGGTGTTGGCAAGGCGTGCTTCCTCCGCGCTCATCGGCGGCATAGGGGATGTTGATGATCGATTTCTGCATGTCCCAGGCGGCGGTGGGGCAGCGTTCCGCGCAAAGGCCGCAATGCAGGCAGACGTTCTCGTCCTTGAGCATGACCCGGCCGGTATGCTTGAGGGGCTCGGACACGAACAAGGGCTGGTCGGGATTGACCGCCGGCGCGGTCAAGGACGCCCGGACCGTTTCCTCCTCGCCGTTGGGGGCGATGGTCAGGCAGTCGACGGGACAGACATCGATGCAGGCGTCGCATTCGGTGCACAGCGGCGCCGAGAACACCGTCTGGATGTCGCAGTTCAGGCAGCGCTCGACCTCGGTCGCCGTCTGCTCGGGGGTGAAACCCAGCTCGACCTCGATGTCCAGCTTCTTGAACCGTTCGGTGAGGTCGACATGCTGCATCTTGCGCCGCGCCGCCGGTTCGAAATCGTTGGAGTAGCTCCATTCGTGAATGCCCATCTTGGTCGACAGCAGATTGAGGCCCCGGGGCAGGCGGTCGCTGACGTCCTCGCCGTGGCAGTATTTATGGATCGAGATCGCAGCTTGATGGCCGTGTTCGACGGCCCAGATGATGTTCTCCGGGCCGAAGGCGGCGTCACCGCCGAAGAACACGTCCTCGCGCGTCGACTGGTAGGTGATGCGGTCCACCACGGGCATGTCCCACTTGCCGAATTCGATCCCGCAATCGCGCTCGATCCAGGGAAAGGCGTTGTCCTGGCCGATGGCAAGAACGACATCGTCGCAGGGGATGAAGACGTCCTCGACCACCGAGTAATCGATGATTTCGCCGTCGTCGTCGAGCCGGTACTCCAGCTTTTCGAAGGTCATGCCCTGGAGCTTGCCGTTCTCGACGACGAATTCCTTGGGCGAGTGGTTGACGATGATCTCGACCTTCTCTTCCTCGGCATCCTCCAACTCCCAGTCGGATGCCTTGAAGAAGCCGCGGGGCTTGCGCGCCATGACCTTGACGTCGTTGGCGCCGAGCCGCAGCGAGGTGCGGCAGCAATCCATGGCGGTGTTGCCGACGCCGATGATCAAGACCCGGTCGCCGATGGAATCGACGTGCTCGAAGGCGACCGACTCGAGCCATTCGATGCCGATATGGACGTTGTCCGCGGCCTCGTGCCGGCCGGGCAGGTCGAGCTCCTTGCCCTTGGGGGCGCCGGTGCCGACGAAGACAGCGTCGTAGCCTTCGTCCAACAGTGCCTTCATGCTGTCGATGCGACTGCCCAGCCTGAGGTCGACGCCCATATCGACGATCATGTCGATCTCTTCGTCGAGAACCCGTTCCGGCAGCCGGAAGGAGGGAATGTTGGACCGCATCAGCCCGCCGGGTTTGTCCAGCGCCTCGAAGATGGTGCAGGCGTAGCCCAGCGGCATGAGGTCGTTGGCCACCGTCAGCGAGGCGGGACCGGCGCCGATCAGGGCGATGCGCTTGCCGTTCTTGCGCGCCGGCGCCTTCGGCAAAAGCGCCGAAATGTCGTCGCGGTAGTCGGCGGCGACGCGCTTCAGGCGGCAGATGGCGACGGGCTCCTTCTGATCGAGGCGCGAGCGCCGGCAGGCGGGCTCGCAGGGGCGGTCGCAGACGCGGCCGAGAATGCCCGGAAACACGTTGGATTCCCGGTTGACCATATAGGCGTCCGTGAACTGCCCCTGGGCGATCAAGCGAATATATTCGGGGACCGCGGTGTGGGCGGGACAGGCCCATTGACAATCAACGACGCGGTGAAAGTAGTCTGGCTCCGACGTGTCGGTAGCTTTCATTACCAAATCTCGAGTAAATCCCAAATCCGTGCGGGACGCATAATGTGTCAAATAGGCGTCATGCGTCCAGGTTTTTACACTGATTTTCACGGATTTTTGCGCAATTTCCTTAACCAAAGGTAGGGAATCGCCCAAATCCTCCGAAAATCGGTATAACCCATTGGTTTTTTGTGGTTATTCGCAGCCCGCATCGGGCCCCGCCGAGGCCGAAAATGGGCCTCGTCGCGGTGCCAATAAGCGGTGATCGTGCTATCGTTAGCTCAATGTGATCGGCCGCCGGCAGGTCGGCATCAACAGGGGGAAAGACGATGACCCACAACCCGCCCACCATCGACGATATCCTGGCCTCGGATACGGCCACGGCGATGCCGCCCACCGCGGTGCCCGACGGCGTCGCGCTGCGCAACCGCTTCCAGGCTTACGCCAACATGATCAAAGTATTCGCCATCCGGCCCGGTGAGCGCGTCGCCTTCCTGACCGATCCGCGCCTCGACCGCAGGGTGGTCGAGGCGATTTCCGGCATCGCCCGGGCCAATGGCGCCAGCTTCAAGGAGATCATGTGGCCGTCGACGCGGATCACCGAGATCCCCGAGGTCGCCCGCCCCTTGCTGCAGGAAAGCGACTTCGTGGTCTCCTCCTGGTTCGCCTCGACCGGCTGTCCCTTCGCCAACAAGCTGCGCAAGGAGACCGGGCAGCGCTGGGTCAAGATTACGTACTTCCGCAATCTCGACGTGTTGGAGACCCCCCAGGCGCGCTTTCCCGTGGACCTGGTGGGCGAGATCATCCGGGCGACGGCGCGGCTTTATCCCCGCGACACCGATTTCGACATGCGCTTCACCGATGTTCGCGGCACCGATCTGACCATCAGCTTCACCCCGAAGATGACGGACACGCTGCTGGCGCTGTCCCGGTGGCGCGGCCTCAACACGGCGACCGAGCCCGGCTGCTACATCCATTACCTGCCGACCCACGGGCCCAATCTCTATGGCCAGACCGCCCATGGCCGTGATCCCGAGGCCTTCGCCAAGATGGACGGCGTGGTGTTCCCGCAATGGGCGGTGGGCTTCCCCAAGCCCTTCGACGACGAGATCGCCATCGAATTCAAGGACGATTTCGTGACCAAGGTGCACGGCAAGTCGCTGGAGGCCGAGTCCATGCGCGAATACCTGATCGGCGGCCGGCTCCAGGAACTGGGCTGCGGCCACAACCCCAAGGCGCCGCGCTACCAGGTCTACCCCGCCGGCCCCAACTCGCCGGGCGGCCTGCATTTCGGCATCAACGCGCTGAAGGAAAGCCCCTATCTGCGGCGCGCCATCCCCGACTGGGAGGAGCCCCATATCCACATGGACCTGGTCACCTTCGACACCACCGTGAAGGCCGGCAACACCACGCTGCTGGACAACGGGTTCCTGATGTCCCTGCGCGACGAGAAGGTGATCGAGGAGGCGGCCCGCTACGGCGATCCCGTCGAGTTGCTCGAAGCCTACGCGGTCTAGGGCGGGGGCTTCCGAGATGGCGGGTTCCGATCTGACGCCGGCGAAGCGTTCCGCCTTCGACTGCATCGAGCGCAATGCCGACGCCATCGCGCTCCTCGGCGACAACATCTTCTACTTCGGCGAGCTCGGCAATCAGGAATACGAAAGCGCCGCCCTGATGAGCGACCTGCTGGAGCGGGAGGGGTTCAATGTCACCCGCGGCCTGTCGGGTTTCCCCACTGCCTTCCTCGCCAGCTACGGGTCGGGCAAGCCGGTGATTGCCCTGCACACCGAGTTCGACGGCAACCCCGACAACAGCCAGCAGGCCGGGGTGCCCGAGCCGGCCGCCATCGTCGAGGGGGCGCCGGGCCACTGCGAGGGGCACAACGTCAACGCGGCGGTGATGATCGGCGCCGCCGTGGCCCTGCGCCGGGCCATGGAGGAGCACGGCCTGCCCGGGACGCTGAAGATCCTGGGCGCGCCGGCCGAGGAACAGGTGTTGTCGCGCCCCTATTTCGTGCGCGACGGCCTGTTCGATGATGTCGACATCGCCCTCCATCCCCATGTCGGCGCCGATCTGCGGGTCGGCCACGGCCTGCTGCAATCGGCCCTGATCTCGGCCACCTTCACCTTCCTGGGCGAGACCGCCCATGCCGGCACCGCGCCCTGGAACGCGCGCGATGCGCTGGATGCGGTGATGCTGATGGATGCCGGGCTCAACCAGTATCGCGAGCACCTCAGGCCGACCACGCGGCTGCACCGGGTGATCCTCGAGGGCGGCCATCAGCCCAACGTCATCCCCAAGCGCGCCAAGATCTGGTGGTACTTCCGCGACCCCACCGCCGAGGGGGCGGAGAAGCTGTTCGCCCAGGCCAAGCGCATCGCCGAGGGCGCGGCACTGATGAGCAATACCGACTGGGAG
>JAWWBR010000172.1:0-6826 GCA_033720855.1 Alphaproteobacteria bacterium | reverse complement strand
GTCTGCGGTGCCGCCAGGCCGGTGGCCTCGCACCAATAGCTCATGTCGTAGAAGTCTTCCGCCTATTTATGGGGCGGGGGATAGAGGCCGAGCTCGATCCTGAGTTCCAGGTTGCGGCGGATGGCGTCGGGGTTGATGCGCCCCTTGGGCACGACCCGGCCATAAGCGTGCTCGGCGCGCTCCTGCGTCAGGCCTTCCTGATCCATCAGCAGGCGGATGGTTTCGTCGTGGTTGCCGGGATCGAGCAACCAGTCGGTGCTGGCGGCCCAGGCGCGGATGAAACGGACCACCGCGTCGCGATGGGATTCGACCCAGCTGCGCAAGCCCCAGCCGCAGGCGAGCGGCCATTCGGGGACGTAATCCTCGCCTCGGGCCAGCAGCACGCCGCCCGCGGCGAGCACCTTGTCCGACGAGGGCGGCGTCAGCATCGCCGCCGCCACCTTCCCCTCCATGAAGGCCTGGGCCCGGGCCGGGGTGCTGCCGATCACCTCGTAGTCGTATTCGTCCTCGCCGATGCCGTGCTCGCGCATGATCTTCATGCGGATCACGTCGAGGTTCGAATCCACCGGATCCGCCGCCAGGAGCTTGCCGCGGAGGTCCTCGACCGAGGTGATCCCCGGCTGGCCGATGAGGTAGGCGCCGAGCCCCTCCTCGGCCTGCATGAACATGACGTAGTCGACGCCTTCCTTGGTCGAGCGCGCGATCATGGTATCGGCGCTGGACAGCGTCATGTTCCACCTGCCCTGCGCCATTTCCTCGTTATGCAGCGGCGCCAGCTCGACCAGGTGGAACAGGACGTCGAGCCCCTGGTCCTTGAAGAAACCCTTTTCGTCGGCCACCACGTGGGGCGGCCTGCGCGAATAGCCGCTTACGGTGATTCGGTCCATGGTGCTGCGTCCTCCTGGCCCCGGGATGGGGGTTTTTGCTCGATTTTTAGACGAGTTGGGAGGCCAAATGATGGGCCCTTGAGGCACCGCCGACAAGGGTTTTCGACCGAGGCGGGAGGGCTGGCCGCATGGCTGCGAGATGGGCCGGGGTAAGGAGCATGCAAAAAACCGTTGTATCTTGCGCCCATCCATCGTTAGATCAGGCGGTGGAGCCTCCGCATTTGGCTTGGCAGATACTCAAGGTTTCCCGAAACCGGAATAATCTCCTCAAATCATTGTGAAGGAAATCCGCAACTCGCGCATGTCGTGCGAGTGTAAATCGTCGAATGAGGAAAGAATCTATGCCTACAGGAACCGTGAAATTTTTCAATACCACCAGGGGATTCGGCTTCATAACGCCCGATGACGGTTCGAAAGACGTTTTCGTCCATATCACCGCCGTGGAGCAGTCTGGGATGACGACCTTGAACGAGGGTCAGAAGGTGACCTTCGATGTCGAGCCCGATGCCCGGGGGCCCAAGGCGGTCAATCTGCAAGAAGCCTGACGTCAGCGGGGCAATCGCGAGCGCCCTTGGGCAGGGCGCTTGAAAGGGCGGCTCGGCGCGAGCCGGGATCGCCAGCATTCTGAGGCCCGGGGCGCGTGCCCTGAGCCTCTCCCAACATCGCCGCTACTGCTTCGCCTGTATTTTCGCCCAGCTATCCCTTAAGCCCACGGTGCGGTTGAACACCGGCCGGGCGGGGGAGGACTCGGGGTCTGCGCAGAAATAGCCCTGCCGCTCGAACTGGACGGTCGTGCCGGGGCTTTGCGCGGCCAGCGCCGGCTCGAGCTTGCAGGTCTCCAGAACCTTGAGTGACTCCGGATTGAGGCCGTCGAGCCAATCCCCGTCCGCCCCCGGGTTCGGTACCGAAAACAGGTGGTCGTAAAGCCGCACCTCGGCATCGATGGCATGGGGCGCGGACACCCAATGCAGCGTCGCCTTGACCTTGCGCCCGTCGGGCGCGTTGCCGCCGCGGGTTTCGGGATCGTAGGTGCAGCGGAGTTCCGTCACCCGGCCCTCGCCATCCTTCACCACGTCGGTACAGGTGATGAAATAGCCGTAGCGCAGGCGCACCTCGCGCCCGGGCGCGAGCCGGAAGAACTTCTTCGGCGGATCCTCCATGAAATCGTCGCGTTCGATGTAGAGCTCGCGGCTGAACGGGATCTCGCGCGTGCCGGCGCCCTCATCGCGGGGATTGTTCGCCGCCTCCAGGGTCTCGCCGTCGCCTTCGGGGTAGTTCTCGATCACCACCTTGAGGGGGTCGAGCACGGCCATGCGGCGCAGCGCCGTCTCGTTTAGCCTTTCGCGGACGCAAAATTCCAGGAACCCCATATCCACGGTGCTGTCGGCCTTGGCGACGCCGATGCGGGCGGCGAAATCGCGGATCGCTTCCGGCGGGAAGCCGCGCCGGCGCAGGCCGGACAGGGTGGGAAGGCGGGGGTCGTCCCAGCCCGACACGTGGCCGTCGCTCACCAGCTCGATGAGGCGGCGTTTCGACAGCACGGTGTGGGTCAGGTTGAGCCGCGCAAACTCGATCTGACGCGGCCGCGCCGGCACCGGTAGGTGGTCCAGCAGCCATTCGTAAAGCGGCCTGTGGTCTTCGAACTCGAGGGTGCACAGCGAATGGGTTATGCCTTCGATGGCATCGGACTGGCCATGGGCGAAATCATAGGTCGGATAGATGCACCAGGCATCGCCGGTGCGGGGATGGCTGGCCCGCAGGATGCGGTAGAGCACGGGATCGCGCAGGTTGATGTTGCCGGACGTCATGTCGATCTTGGCGCGCAGCACGCGGCTGCCGTCGGCGAAGCTTCCGTCGCGCATCTGCCGGAACAGGGCAAGGTTCTCTTCCGCGCTGCGCCCGCGGAACGGACTGTCGCGGCCGGGCTCGGTCAGGGTGCCGCGGTTGGCCCTGATCTCCTCGGCGCTCTGATCGTCGACATAGGCGTCGCCGCTTTCGATCAGGTGCTCGGCCCATTGGTAAAGCTGCTCGAAATAGTCCGAGGCGTGATAGAGATGCGCGCCCCAGTCGAAGCCGAGCCAGGCGACGTCCTCCTTGATCGATCGGATGTACTCTTCCTCTTCCTTGGCCGGATTGGTGTCGTCGAAGCGGAGATGACAGCGCCCGCCGAATTCGGCGGCGACCCCGAAATTCAGGCAGATCGACTTGGCGTGGCCGATATGGAGATAGCCGTTGGGCTCCGGCGGGAAGCGGGTGACCACGCCGTCGGCGCGCCCGCGCGCGAGGTCGTCGCGGATGGCGTCGCGGATGAAGTCGCTGGCGCTCTCGCTGGTGGTCGGGTCGGCTGTGGTCATGGCGCTCTTGTCCGGTCGGCGCGGGCGGCTGCCCGGCGGCGGCCCATGTTTGCCACAAAGGGCGGCCGAGGCCAAGGCCCGCGCGCCCGGGGCTCCGTATCGGCGGTGCGCGGGACCGCAGCCCTGTGCTAGAAAGTGCGGGCCACGACCACCAGTCCACGGAACCGCAGTGAGGAGGGGAGGCAAGCATGGAGATCCGGCAGAAGGAGCGGGCGGGGGCAAGCTCGCGCAGCGTCGAGGCGGTCTGCACCGCGGGCGTGCGCTGTGAGATTTCGAACCCGGAAGGGCATACCATCGTCACCGACGAGCCCGAGGCACGGGGCGGGACGAACACCGGGCCCTCGCCGCTGGCGTGCCTGACGGCGTCCCTGGCCTCCTGCCAGGTGGTGCAGATCGTCAAGGTGGCCGAGGCCATGCGCTTCACCCACGGCGCCATTACGATTGCCGCCCAGACCACCACCGATCGCGTGGCCGGCGCCCAAGGCGACGACAAGGTCATGCGCTTCTCGGCCGCCGCGCTTGCCATCAGCATAGAGACCGACGAGACGCCGGAACGGATCGAGCGCCTGAAGGCCTTGTCCGAGGACCGCTGTCCCGTCGGCAACCTGTTCGCCGATGCCGGGGCGGAGCCGGCCATATCCTGGACCGTCCTGCCGATGCCCGGTTGAGCCGGGATCTGCCTAGGGATGTGGCCCGCCGCTAGGAGGCGTGGCGGATGTGGACGGGCTGCCGCCGTTGGCCCCAGCCGCCGGGCTTGTCCTCGAAGACGCCGGCCACCGCGCCGCCGCAGGCGGTGCAGAAGCCGCCCTGGCCCAGGCCCCAGGAGGTGATGGCGTAGCCGTCGCGGCCGATCGCGGGCGCGCCGCAATCCGGGCAATAGGTAGTCTGGCCGCGGGGATCGTAGACGTTTCCGGTGTAAACGAATCGAAGTCCCGAATCGCGGGCGATGGCGCGCGCCCGGGCGAGTGTCTCGGCCGGGGTGCCGGGGATGTCGCGCATGCGCCAGTCGGGGTGGAAGGCGGTGAAGTGCAGCGGCACCTCGGGCCCGAGCTCTTTGGCCACCCACGCGGCGAGGGCCGAAACCTCCTCTTCGGAATCGTTTTGGCCGGGGATCAGGAGGGTGGTGATCTCGAGCCAGGTGTCGGTCTCGTGGCGGACGTATTTCAGGGTGTCGAGCACCGGGGCCAGGGCGCCGGTGCAGAGCTTGCGGTAGAAGTTTTCGGTGAAGCCCTTGAGGTCGATATTGGTGGCATCCATGGCCGAGAAAAACTCGCCGCGGGCGGCCTCGGTGATGTATCCCGCCGTGACCGCCACGGTCTTCAGGCCTCGGGCGCGGCAAGCGGCGGCGGCGTCGACGGCATATTCAAGGAAGATCACGGGGTCGTTGTAGGTGAAGGCCACGGCACGGGCGCCGGCGGCCAGCGCCGCGGCGGCGATTTCCTCCGGGTCGGCCTCATCTTGCAGGCGGTCGAAGGCGCTGGCCTTGGAGATGTCCCAGTTCTGGCAGAACTTGCAGGTCAGGTTGCACCCCGCGGTGCCGAAGCTCAGGATCGCGGTCCCCGGCAGGAAGTGGTTGAGGGGCTTCTTTTCGATCGGGTCGACGCAGAACCCCGACGACCGGCCGTAGGTCATCAGCCGCATCTCTTCGCCCACCCGCTGGCGCACGAAGCACAGCCCTCGCTGCCCGTCCCTGAGACGGCAATAGCGGGGGCAGAGGTCGCATTGAATGCGCCCGTCGCCGGTCCCGTGCCAGTAGCGCGCGGGAACGCCTTCGATCCTGGCCATTGTCATTGTCCTTCCTATATGGTGATGAGGGGAAAGCCATTCAATCGGGAGGCGTCCGTGGCCGCCAATCAGGCGAGACCGGAACGACCGGCGGCGGTGGCGGGGTCGTTCTACCCGGCCGACGGCAAGGCGCTTGCGGCGGCCCTAAAACGGCTGCTGGGCGCGGCGGACACGGGCCCGCGCGCGGCGCCGCCCAAGGCGCTGATCGTGCCCCACGCCGGATATGTCTATTCCGGGCCGGTGGCGGCCACAGCCTACGGGGCGATCGGCGGCCTCAAGGGGGTCGCGAGCCGCGTGGTCGTGATCGGCCCCAGCCACTTCAAGCCGTTTGCCGGGATCGCCGCGCCCTCGGCCGCGGCGTTCGCGACTCCGCTCGGCCCGGTGGCGGTCGACCGCGCGGCCATCGCTACGCTTCTCGATCAGGGTCTTGTCGTGATCGACGATGAGGCCCATGCGCGCGAGCACGCGCTCGAGGTTCAGCTGCCCTTCTTGGTGGCGCAACTCGGGCCTTTCCGGTTGGTGCCGTTGCTGGTGGGCGATGCCCCGGAGGCCGCGGTCGCCGCGGCCTTGGAGGCGGTCTGGGGCGGGCGCGAGACCCTGATCGTCGTCAGTTCCGACCTCTCCCACTATCACAGCCGGGACACCGCCGCCGAGCTCGACGGCGCCACCGCGCGGGCGATCGAAAACCTCGCCGGCGACGCGCTGACCGGGGAGGATGCTTGCGGTTTCCAGGCCATCGCCGGGGTGCTTGCCGCGGCGCGGCGCCATGGTCTCAAGATCGAGAGGCTCGGCCTCGCGACGTCGGCGGACACGGCGGGGGATGCGGTCCGGGTCGTCGGCTACGGGGCCTGGGCCCTGGCCGAGGAATGACGGGCCGCAGCGCCAAAGCGTCCTCTTCCGCCCCTGGAGCCCCCGCCTCCTGGACCCGGTCCGACAGGCTGCTGTGCGACGAGATGCTGATCGGCCTGGGCCGATGGTTGCGTGCGGCGGGATACGATACGGCCATCGCCGAGGGCCGCGGCGGCGACCGCGCCCTGCTGGAGACGGCGCGCCGGGAGGGGCGAACGCTGCTGACGCGGGATGCGAAGATCATGGAAATCGGCGGGGCGGAAGACAGCACGCTGTTGCTGTCGGGCGCAGGGCTCGGCGCCTGGGCGGCGGAGATCGGCGCCGCCCTCGGCATCGAGTGGCTGAAGGCCCCGTTCTCGCGCTGCCTGCTCTGCAATCTGCCGCTCGACGCGGCGCCCGAGGCCACCCATGCCTTGCTGCCCGAAAGCGCCAAGGCGCTTGCCGCCGAGGCGACGTGGTGCCGCGCCTGCGCCAAGGCCTATTGGCCGGGAAGCCACGTCGCGCGGATGCGCCGCCGGCTCGAGGCCTGGCACGATGGACGGTATTCGTGAGCTTCGGTCGGCGCCGCGTTGTCCCGGCCCGGCGGCTATGCCATAAATCTCGTCTCCTTCGAGACGGGCCATACCGGGCAAGCCTTTCGTGACCGACGCCGGATATTTTCATGACGTGTTGATTCTCGGCGGCGGGGCCGGCGGGTTGGGGGTTGCCCTCGGCCTGCCGGAGAGCGCGCGCATCGGGGTGCTGTCCAAGGGCACCCTCGACCAGGGCGCAACCAACTGGGCCCAGGGCGGGATCGCAGCCGCCATAGGTCCCGACGATTCCTTCGCGTCCCATTGCGAAGACACCATCGCCGCGGGGGCGGGACTGAACGATCCGGAGGTCGTCCGTTACGCCGTCGAGCGCGGCCCCGAGATCATCTCCTGGCTGGAAACGCTGGACATGGACATGACC
>JAWWBR010000171.1:0-6856 GCA_033720855.1 Alphaproteobacteria bacterium | reverse complement strand
CCCAGCAGCGCCTGGGCGTCGCGCTCGAGGCCCTGCTGCACGGCGGCGGTGAAGGAGCCGATGCCGGCGATGGCGGCGACCCCGAGGGCCAGGCAGGCGATCATGACGCGGAACCCCTTGAAGCCGCCGCGCAGATCGCGCAGGGCCAGGCGCATCAGCGCGCCCGGACCCGGCCCCGGCGTTTGCGCCAGGGGCTCGCGGTGGTCGCCGCCGCTCACCGCGTCTCCGTTTCCGCGGGGCTGAGGATGCGCCCGTCGGCCATCGACAGGATGCGCCCGCAACCCGCGGCGAGGTCGCGGTCATGGGTGATCAGCAGAAGGGTGGCGCCGCTCTCGGCCTGCATGGAAAACAGCGTCTCGATGATCTGGGCGCCGGTGGTCTGATCGAGATTGCCGGTGGGTTCGTCGGCGAGGATCAGGTCGGGTCCCGGCGCGAAGGCCCGGGCGATGGCGACCCGCTGCTGTTCGCCGCCGGACAGCTCCGCCGGGTAATGCTCCAGCCGCTCGGCGAGCCCGACCCGGGTCAGCGCCTCGCGGGCGCGGGCGAAGGGCTCCTCATGGCCGCCGATCTCGAGCGGCACGGCGACGTTCTCCAGCGCCGTCATCGCCGCGATCAGGCGGAAGGACTGGAAGACGATGCCGACATGGCGGCGGCGAAAGAGCGCCAGCTCGTCTTCGTCGAGCGCGCCCAGATCGGTGCCGCCGACGACGACGCGGCCGGCGGTGGGCCGCTCCAGCCCCGCGATCACCATCAAAAGCGTCGATTTTCCCGAGCCCGAGGGGCCGAGCACGGCCGCCGCCTCGCCCGCCTCGATATCGAGGTCGATGCCGCGCAGGATATCCACGGTCCCGGCGCGGGATTGAAGTTGCAGGCGAACATCCTCAATATGGATCATTATGCGGGGCGCCTTACCGTTCCGTTCCGTTCAACCACGCGAGAGTCCCCATCGATGCGTTCTTTCCCGTGTCCCAAAGCTCTATACCCGTCCAACCCATGGTTCGGATCACTGTCGAGGGCATATGTGGCGAGGGTATGGCTTGTCAATGCGCTGGCGGCGATTTTCTTGACCCTGGCGCCGGGCGATCCCGCCGCGCTCGCCGCCCAGAAGACGGAGCGCGATCTCAGGATCGTCCTCCTCGGCGACAGCCTGGCGGCGGGTTACGGCGTCGCGGCGGGCGCAACCTTGCCCGAGCAGCTGGAGGCGGCGCTCCGCGCCCGTGGCCATCGCGTCCGCGTCATCAACGCGGGGGTCTCCGGCGACACCACGGCCGGGGGCCGGGCGCGGATCGGCTGGATCCTCCGCGACCGTCCCGACGGGGTGATCGTCGAGCTCGGCGGCAACGACGCCCTGCGCGGCATCGAGCCCCAGGCGACGCGCCGCAATCTCGATGCCATCCTGACCCGCCTTGCCGAGGCCCGGGTGCCGGCCCTGCTCGCCGGATGGAAGTCGCCGCGCAACCTCGGGCCCGAATACGTGCGCGAATTCGAGGCCGTCTATCCGGAACTGGCCGCCAAGCATGGGGTCGTCTACTACCCGTTCATCCTCGAAGGGGTGGCCCTGGATCCGGCCCTCAACCAGCAGGACGGCATCCACCCCAACGCCAAGGGCGTGGCGCGCATGGTGGAGGGCATCCTTCCCCATGTGGAACGGCTGATCGCGCGCATCGAGCGGCGGGCCGGCAGGCCGGCGCTCTAGCCCCGACGCCGGCGAGACGCGCAGCGGTGCGATGATCAGGGTGTTCGTAGGACTGGAATTGCCCGAGGCGGTGCGCGAGAGGCTCTATGGGCTGCGCGGCGGCGTTCCCGGCGCGCGCTGGATCGAGCCCGAGAACATCCACCTGACGCTGCGCTTCATCGGCAACGTGGAGGAGGACGCGGTGGCCGACATCGATGGGACTCTCGCGCGCATCGATTTTCCCGCCTTCGACCTCGAGATCGCCGGCACGGGAGAGTTTTCCCGCGGCCGCAGGCCGGCCATGATCTGGGCCGGGGTCGCGCCGAATCCCCCCTTGATCGAGCTGCAAAGGCGCATCGAGCGCGCCGTGGTCAGGCTCGGCTTCCCGCCCGAAGGCCGGCGCTACACGCCCCACGTGACGCTGGCGCGGATCAAGAACGGCGCGCCGATGCCGGTCCGCGAGTTCATCGCCCAGAACAACCTGTTGCGAATCGCTCCCTTCCCGGTCACCCATTTCACCTTGTTTTCCTCCCACCGCGGCCGGCGGGCGGCGCACTACCGGGCGGAGGCCGCCTACCCGCTCGCCGATCAGCGGGAGACGGCGCCGTGATCGGCCTCACCCGGCTCGATCATTTTGTCCTCACCGTCACCTCGGTCGAGGCGGCGGCGCGATTCTACGCCCGGGTGCTCGGCTTCGAGATCGCGCGCTACGGCGATGGGCGCGTGGCGCTCCGGCGGGGCGATCTCAGGATCAATCTCCATGACGAAGGCCACGCGCCGGCGCGCCGCGCCGCCGACCCCCATCCCGGTGCGGCGGATTTCTGTTACGAGGTCGCGGGCCCGATGGATGCGGTCCTCGCCCATCTCGAGGCCGAGGGCGTCGCGGTCGAGGAAGGACCGGTCACGCGCAACGGGGCCAGGGGGGAGATGACCTCGGTCTATTTCCGCGATCCCGACGGCAACCTCGTGGAGCTTTCGGTCTACCGCTGAGGGCCGGCTGCGAGGCGGTCTGCGTATTCGGCGCGGATGTGGTCCAAGAGCCCGCGGCTGCCCGCTTCGATCATGTCGAGCACGGTTTCGAACCCTTGGACGCCGCCGTAATAGGGATCGGGCACATCGTCGATGCTGAAGGCCGGCGCGAAGTCCATGAACTTGCCGAGGCGCGCCGCCGGGCCCCCCGGCGCGATCCGTTGCAGGGCGCGGTGATTGTCGCGATCCATGGCGAGCACCAGATCGAAGCGGTGAAAGTCCTCCGCCACGACCTGGCGGGCGCGATAGCGGCTCAGGTCGATGCCGCGCCGGCGGGCCGCCTCGAGGGCGCGGCGGTCGGGCGGCTTGCCGATATGCCAGCTGCCGGTGCCCGCCGAATCGGCGCCGACGGCATGGGCCAGGCCCTGGCGCTCCACCAGGCCCTCGAACACGCCTTGGGCGGTGGGCGAGCGGCAGATGTTGCCCAAGCAGACGAACAGCACCCGGACCATCGGTCTTGGCGCCGGCCCCCGCCTACTCGGCCTCGCGCACCTTGACCGTCATCTCGCCGATGAGGTCGCAGTTGCAGACCATGACGTCGCCGGCCTTGACCTCGGAAACGCCCGGGGGCGAGCCGGTGAACATCACGTCGCCGGGATAGAGGGTGTAATACTCGGAGGCGAACTCGAGCAGCTTGGGCACGTCGAAGATCATGTCCTTGGTATGCGCGTCCTGCTTCAGCTCGCCGTTGAGATGCACCGTGAAAGGTACGTTGTTGGGCTCGGGGATCTCGTCGGCGGTCACCATCCACGGGCCGAGCGGCGCATAGCCGTCGCAGGACTTGCGGAAGGAGCGGTCCTGGACGCCGCGCACGGTCATGTCGAGGCCCAGGGTATAGCCGGCGATGTAGTCCAGCGCGTCTTCCTGTTTGATGCGGCTGCCTTGCTTGCCGATGATGATGCAGAACTCGACCTCGTGGTCGTTGCGCCGGTCGGGGAAACGGATGGCGACCCCTTCGCTGGCGCCCACCACCGCCGAGTTGGACTTGAGGAAGATGCCCTGGTTGGCGATGCCCTTGGGCCGCTGCGGCGCGTTTTGCTGATCGGCGCCGGTGATGTGCGGCTGGGCCGCCATTTCCTCGATATGGGCCTGGTAGTTGATGGGGGCGGCCATGACCTTGGAGGGCCGCGCCACCGGCGGCAGCAGGGCGACCTCGGCGGCCGGCGAGCCGGGGGCCTTGTCCGCGGCCTCTTCCATGCGGTCCCGCCATTCGGGCAGGGCGGCGATGACGGCGTCCCCGCGCATGTCGTAGCGCGCGCCGGCGCGGATCTGGTCCTGGATGTCGGTGATGTCGTGGATCATGCCGTCGCGCACGACGCCGAGGTGGTCCTCGTCAAATCGGCAAAGCTTCATGTTGTCTCCCTTTCCATGGGCGCCTCTCACCGGGGCGCATTGTCGTGGATCCGCTGCGCATACTTATGTCGTGGTTCCGCTGCGCATACTTATGTCGTGGTTTCGCTGGGCATACTTATAGGGTCCCGCTGACGGCGGGGCAATGCGGAGAAGGGGGGCCGCCGGCCTTCCGGTCAGTTGGTTCGCCCTTCCAGCCAGGCCCGTGCGGTGGCGGCCGCGCCCTTGGTCAGCGGCAGATCGAGGCCGAAGGACTGGGCCAGCGCCGCGGCGTGCTGGACGTCCTTCGACAGCAGGATGTCGTCGGGCTCGGGATGTGGGGGCACCACCTGGCCGTTCTCCACCGTGAAATAGCGGTCCCAGGTCATCACCGCCGCGCCGGTGGAAATCGACCGGGCCATGTTCAGGAACTGCTCGGCGTCGAGGCCGCCGGCGGCGGCGATGCGCGCGGCTTCCGAGAGCATCACCCGCTCGATGCCGTTGGTCAGGTTCTTGCAGATCTTGGCGATATTTCCAGAGGTCAGCGGGCCGAAGTGGCAGACCTGCTTGCCCAGCGCCTCCAGGTGCGGGCGGACCTCGGCCACCACCTCGTCGGGGCCGCCGACCAGGAAGGTCGCCTCCCCGGCATGGACCCGGCGCGGCACCGCGGTGATCGGGCAATCGATCGCGGTGACGCCCTTCGCGGCCGCCGCCTCGGCGATTTTCCGGGTGGTTTCGGGCATGATGGTGGGGTGGAGGATCAGGATCGACCCTTCGCCCGCGCCCTCCAGCACGCCGCCCGCCCCAAGGGTCGCCTCAAGCGCCTGGTCGTCGGTGCGCACGAAGAGGTGGATGAGGTGCACGTCCCGGGCCGCGTCGGCGGCCGATGACGCGGCCTCGGCGCCCATCTCCCGGGCCTTCGCCAGGTTCTCCGCCGAGACGTCGAAGGCCTTGACCGGCACGCCGGCCAGCTTCAGCCGCGCCAGCAGCCCCTGGCCCATATCGCCGGTGCCGATCAGTCCCACCATATCCGCCATCTCCCGTCCTCCCGTGTTCGGATGATTGGTGACGCCCGCCAACAGGCGCCCTCAGGCCACGTTACCAGGGTTCGGCCGCGGGGGTAAACGCGGCTGGTCCGTTGCGCGGTGCGATGCCAACCGGCCCGTGGCGCCGAAAAGACGATTTAGGTGCCTGCGCAGGCCGATGGCCGCGCTCGGCCCGAGGCGCGTGTCGGGTGAACGGCGGAGGATCGCGACCGCAAGGCGCCGCCTTCGGCGGATGACGGGGGCAGGCGGTTGGGACTGTGCGGAAAACCGCGGTAAAAAGACCAGGTTGAACATCGGGGCCATGGCCACCAGATAGACGTTGGATCCATCAAGGGGCTCGCGACGGCCTGTCGCACGGCGACGAGGCGTGAGCGCGGGAGGCTCCGAGCGGTCCCATGGAACCGCGATCCGGCAATCGCGTTGATGTAGTCCCCGTCCTGTTTTTGCCGTGCCGAGGCCGATACCACGAGTTGGGAGATACTCTCGGAATGTCTGATCTAGTGCCGTCAACGATCATCACCGGCGAACAAGTCAGGGGCGCCCGGGCCATGCTGCGCCTCAGTCAGAAAGAGTTTGCCGCCCTGACCCATGTCACCGTCGGGACCATCCGGCGCATGGAACGTACCCGCGGCCCGGTTGTCGCCGCCGAGGGCATCATCAAGGCCATGTGCGGCGCCTTGGAAACCGCCGGCATCGAATTCATCGATGCCGGCCCTTATGAGGGAATCGGCGGACCGGGCGTCCGGCTCGCCGGTCTGCCGGAGCCGGTGGCCGACGTGATCGATATCGAGACCGCGGCCGAAGAGATCCCGCCCGCCCGGCCCGATGTGCCTGAGGTGTCATGACCATGCCGGCGCCGTAAACCCAAGCGGCGGGCTGGCCTCAGGTTGAGCTATATATGTCGATAGAAGACCTTCTCGCAAACACCGACACGTGGCCGTCGCAAACCGTCATCCTGGGCGGGGCGGCATTGGCAGGACTTCTTGTCCACCGCCTGCTCAGCGTCGTCCTCACCCGAGCGTCGCGTCTCACGCAGACCCTGATCGACGATACGGTCCTCTCTCATCTGCGGCGGCCCGCGGGACTGCTGTTCCCCGTCTTGGCGGCATTCTCGGTGGTCCCTTTCCTGCCCCAATCGGGCGCCCTCAAGACCTTCGAACACGGGCTTCTCATCCTGCTGATCTCGAGCATCGGCTGGTGCACCCTTGGGCTTCTCGGCGCCATCGGCGACATCGTCGTCGACCGTTTCCGGATCGACCATCACGACAATCTCGCCCAACGCCAGGTCCAGACGCGTGTCTTGGTCATGAACCGGATCGCGGCCGTCGTCGTTGTCGTTGTGACCATAGCCCTGATCCTGATTACCTTTCCCAATATCCGCAACGTCGGCATCAGCTTGATCGCGTCAGCCGGGGTCATAGGCGTCATCTTCGGCCTGGCCGCCCGCCCGACGATCAGCAATCTGATTGCCGGCGTCCAGGTGGCCCTGACGCAACCGATTCGCGTCGACGACGTCGTCATCGTCGAGGGGGAATGGGGGTGGATCGAGGAGATCACGACGACTTATGTCGTCGTCAGGCTTTGGGATCAACGCCGGCTGGTGGTGCCGATAAGTCATTTCATCGAAAAACCATTCCAGAACTGGACGCGGAAAACCGCGAATATCATCGGCACCGTGTTTCTCCATGCCGATTACAAGGTTCCCGTCGACGCGGTTCGCGAAGAACTCAAGCGGTTGGCGCAGGACCATCCGAAATGGGACGGCAAGGTCTGCGTG
>JAWWBR010000170.1:0-6948 GCA_033720855.1 Alphaproteobacteria bacterium | reverse complement strand
CGCGGGAACGGCGGCGCCGCCCCCTCCCCCAGATAGGCGAAGATCAGCCCGACATATTCCTCGGTCGGGTAGGACGGCATCGCCACCTTCTCGGCAAACGGCCGGTCCTCGTTGGGCTGCTCCAGGCATTGCCCGCGGCAATCGAACTTCCAGCCGTGGTAGCGGCAGCGCAACCCGTCGCCCTCGACCCAGCCGAGGCTGAGCGGCGTGCCCCGGTGGGGGCAGCGGTAGCCGACCACATGGGCGGCGCCGTCCGCGCCGCGGTAGATGGTGAACTTCTCGCCCAGGATCTCGAGCGGCTTGGCCCGGCCCGGGGCCAGGTCCTTGGCCCGCATCACCGGCTGCCAGAAGAGGCGCAGATAGCGCCCCGCCGGCGTCCCCGGCCCGACCGGCTCCAGATCAACGAGTTTCAGCGCCCTTTTCGCGGCCATCTCCATCCCCTGTTTTGTGCGAATCTTACGCCGAGGCGGTGGGCGCGGACAAGCGCCGACGCCGAGGCCGGTGTCCGCCCCTCAGGCCTGACGTTCGACCACCGCATCCAGGCGGTCGATAAGGCCGAGGACGGCATCGAGGTCGGCCGCCCCGTCCGGCCCCGACATCAGGTATTCGAACACCTCGGCGATATCGTAGACGCCGAAGCCTCCGGCGACGGCCTCGCCGTAGGCCTGGTTCATGGCCGCGAGCAGCGGGTAGCGGCCGCCGAGCTCCGCGGCCAACCGGCCCAGCCGCTCGATCTGGCGCACCCGGTTGGCCATCCCCCGGTTGGGCACCTCGCCCCTGGCTTGGCGTGCCTTGGTCTCCCGGCGCTTGTCGGCATCGTAGTCCTCGTAATCGCGATCCACCATCAGCGCACCGCGGCTTTCGAACATCGCCGAGGTCGCGTTGGAGCCCTTGATCGCCTCGAACATGGCGGCGCGGTCGAGCCCCGCCCGGCTCGCCAGCTCGAAGGCCTCGGCCGCGGCCAGGGTATGGACCGCGACCAGGTAGAGCGCCACGAACTTGGCCAGCCGGCCGGTGCCGAACGGCCCCATCCAGGTCACCTTGTCGGTGATGTCGCGGAGCACCGGGGCCCAGCGGTCGAAGGCGGCGCGGTCGCCACCAGCGAACACCGCGGCATTGCGGGCGGCAATGTAGACGGGATTGCCGCTGATGGTGCAATCGACCATGGTCACCCGGGCGGCATCGGCCGCGGCCTTGATCGCCAGCTTTTCCTTGAGCGAGACGGTGGACAGTTCGAACACGTCGAGCCCGGCGCGGCCGGCGGCGAGGAGCCCCTCAGGCCCGCAGAAGACCTCGTTGAGCGCCGCGCGCGACGGCAGGGAGGTCAGCACCAGATCGGCCTTTTCGGCGACCTCCCGGGGCGAGGCGGCGGCCTCGCCGCCGGCGGCGATGAACTTCTCCATCATGGTGCGGCGAAAGCCGATGACCCGGTGCCCGGCGCCCAAGAGGTTCTGGGCGATGGCGAAACCGAGATTGCCGATGCCGATAAGGCCGACGGTGGCGGTCATCTCTCAGGGTCCTCCTTGTTTCCTCGTCGGCCGGGCCAAAAAAGCACGCCCGGTGCCGTAATCGGAACCGGGCGCGTCGATGGGACGGGACGGCGCGGTCGCCCGCGCCCCGCTTAAAGGTCTTTCTTGCGGTTGTACTCGCCGAGCCCCGGACGGTAGGTCTTGTCGTCGAGGAACTGGGCCATGCCCTTCTCGCGCCCGCGTTCGGGGTCGGCGTATTTCAAGGCGTCGGACTTGGCGCCGAGATAGTCGGCCGCCTGATCGCAGCTCATCTCCTTGACCGCGCGGATACCCTCCTTGGTGTAGCGCACCGCGGTCGGGTTCTTCTTCATCATCTTCTTGGCGAGCTTGAGCGTCTCCGCCTTCAGCTTCGCCTTGGGCACCGACTTGTTGACGAAGCGCATGGCGGCGGCTTCCTTGCCGGTGAAGGTATCCCCGGTGATGGCGTAGTACATGGCGTCGCGGTAGCTCATGGTGTTGACCACGTTCCAGCTGACGATGCCGCCCGGCAGGATGCCCCAGTTGATCTCCGACAGGCCGAAGATGGCGTCATCGGCGGCAATGGCGAGATCGCAGGCGCACACCTGGGTGAAGGCGCCGCCGAAGCAATAGCCGTTGACCATGGCGATGGTCAGCTTGGGGAACTTGGACAGCGTCGTCCAGCGCCAGTGATGGGATGCGTTCTTGGCTTTATGGCGCATCGCCGGATCGCCGGTGGTGCCGCGGAAGTACAGGCGGATGTCCTGGCCGGCGCTGAACGCCTTGCCGGCGCCGGTGATGACGACGACGTCGACGCTATCGTCGATGGCGAGCTCCTCCAGCGCCGCGTTCATGTCGAGATGCAGCTGCGGGCTCATGGCGTTGCGCTTCTCGGGCCGGTTCATGGTGACCCAGGCGATGCGGTCCTTCTTTTCCACGAGCACGGTTTCGAATTTCTTCACTTCCGCCTTGCTGGATTTACGCGATTTGCGCGCGGCGGGTTTCTTTGTGGTAGCGGCACGTGTGGCCATGGTCTTGCTCTCCCTTCTCAAGCCGTTGTCGGGTATCGGTCGCGGTCGCGATGGACCCTATGGTCCTAACAATAGCACCGAGACCGCTTATCCATAAGTCCTCAAAATGTTGCGCGCGATCACCATCTTCATCACCTCGCTGGCGCCTTCGGTGATGCGGTTGCTGCGCGCCTGGCGCCAGAAGCGTTCGATCGGCAGGTCGGTGGTCAGGCCGATGCCGCCATGGACCTGCAGGCAGCGGTCGGCGACGCGATAAGCCATCTCGTCGGCGTAGTACTTGCTCATATAGGCTTCCTGGCGGAATTCCTCGCCGGCATCCGCCTTGGAGGCGGCGTGATAGACCATCAGCCTGGCGGCATGGAGCTCGACGAAGGAATCGGCGATCATCCATTGCACCGCCTGGCGATCGGCCAGCGGCCTGCCGAAGGTCACCCGCTGCTTGGCATAGCTGGTCATCATCTCGATGCAGCGCTCGGCCACGCCCAAGGCGCGCGCCCCGTGGCGCAGCCGCCCGGCGCCGAGCCAGCGCTGTCCCAGGCGGAAGCCCTCGCCCTCTTCGCCGACGCGGTGGCTCACCGGCACGCGCACGTTGTCGAAGACGATCTCCCACGGCTTGTCGCCCATCATCGTCTCGTACTGGGCGCCGAGCTTGACCCCCGGCGTGTCCATGTCGACGATGAAACACGAAATGCCGCCGTGGGACCCCTTCTCCCGGTCGGTCGCCACCATCAGCTGGATGAAATCGGCCTCGCCGGCACCGGTGATGAAGCGCTTGACGCCGTTGATGACGTAATCGTCGCCGTCGCGCACCGCGGTGGTGCGCATGGACCCGGGATCGGAACCGGCATCGGGCTCGGTCTGCCCGAAACAGGCATGCTTTTCGCCGCGGATCACCGGATAGAGGTAGCGCTCCTTCATCTCGTCGTCGAGCTCGTAGAGGATGTTGCGGACGCTGGGGCCGGTGAAATATCCGCCGCGCGAGGGCAGCGCCGTGGTCCGCGCCATCTGCTCGGTGACCACCACGGTCGCCAGGACCCCCATGCCCTGGCCGCCGAACTCCTCGGGCACGTCCATCAGCCACAGGCCCATCTTCTTGGCGTCCTCGTCGAACTTCTTCTTGTATTCGGGCTTGAGCTTCACGCCGTCGCAGGTTTGGAGCTCGATGGGGATCATCTCGTTGTCGACGTAGCGGCGCAGCGTCTCCTTGAGGAGCTGCATTTCCTCGGGCAATTCGAAATTCATGGTGCCGTGTCTCCCTGTCACTCTCGATGATGGCGCCGGGGTCAGCCGTCGCGGTATATGGGGCGCACGTCCACCGCGGCGACGCCGCTGCCGTCCTCGCGCACGATCAGGGGGTTGACCTCGAGATCGCTCAGGATGTGGCGGTGATCGAGGTAGATCCGGCCCAATCCCGTGACCGCCGTGATCAGCGCATCGACATCGGCCGCCGCCGCGCCGCGGAACCCGTGCAGCAGCGCCCGGCCCTTGAGCTCGCCGAGCATCTCCGCGACATCGTCCTCGTCCACCGGCAGAAGCCGCATGGCGGCATCGCCCATCAACTCCACCATGATGCCGCCGGTGCCGACCAAAATCGCCGGCCCGTAGAGCGGGTCCTCGCGGCAGCCGACGATCATCTCGACGCCGTGGACCATCTCCTGGACCAGGTAGCCGGTGATTTCCGCATGGGCATCGGCGGCGCAGATGCGGCGCTCCAGCGTGTGGGCCCCCTCGGCGACGGCCTCGGCACCGTCGAGGCCGAGCAGCACGCCGCCGACCTCGGTCTTGTGGGAGAACGCCGGGGCGACGATCTTGAGAACCACGGGAAAGCCGATCTCCGCCGCCGCCTTGGCGGCGCCGGCGGCGTCCTTGGCCAGCGCGCTCATCGGCGGGGTGACACCGTTGGCGGCGAGAAGCCCCTCGAACTCGGCCCCCAAGAGGGTCTCGGCGCTGCCCCCGGGTTCGGGCATGGCGGGGATGCCGCGCCCCGCCCGCTTGCCGTAGAAGGCCAGCGCGTTGAGCGCGCGCAAGGTCTCGGGCAGGCCCTGGAGATACGGAATCCCGATCTGGTCCTGATATTCGATGCCGTCCTCGCCGATGGTATAGCGCATGCGCCCGAAGCCGATCACCGGCTTGTCGGTGTAGTCGAGCAGCGCCTTGAGCGGCGCGCCCGCCTTGATGTCGGCACGGCCGGCGGAGATCTGGCCGGCCACCGCGAGGATGTCCGTCGCCGGATCATCGAGCGCCGCCTGGCACAGTTCGGCGAGGACGTCGTTGCCCGCGGGGATACCCGAATCGAGCGGGTTCTTGGGCGTCATTTCCTTCGGCACCAGGGGCTGCATGCGGGCCACCGTCTCGGCCTGGAATTCGGGCATCGAGGCCCCCTCGGCCTCGGCGTAGTCGTAGAGCAGGTCGACGGTGCCGCCTGAGGTGGTGACGACACCGATTCCCGGACCCTTGGGCAGGCGTCCCTGACTGAAGGCAAGGGCCGTTTCGGTCATGTCGTCGAGGGTCGGGCAACTGACGATGCCGTAGCGTTCGCAGAGCGCCTCGAAGGCCGCGAAATCGCCGCCGATGGCGCCGGTATGGGAGCGTGCCGCCTCGCGCGAGCGCTGGGTGCGCCCGGTCTTGATGGCGAGGATCGGTTTCTTCGCCTCGAGCGCCCGGGCGCAGGCGGCCTTGAACACCTCGGGCCGGCGAATGCCCTCGATGAACAGCACGATGAGGCGGGTTTCCGGGTCGTCGACGAAGAAGTTGATGTAATCGGCAAGGTCGAGGCCGATCTCGTTGCCCGACGACATCGCATAGGAAAAGCGCAGGCCCCGGCTCTGTGCGGTCTGGACCCAGAACTGCAGGGTCCCGCCGGACTGGAAGACGGCGGCGACGGAGCCCGGCCTGGCCCTGCAGATGCCGCCGTTGGGATAGCCGAACATCTTTTCGCGGAAGGCGATCCCGCCCATGCAGTTGGGCCCGGCAAGGGCGATCCCGGCGTCCTCGCACAAATCCTTCAAGGCATCGCCGCGGCCGACGATTTCCGGGTCCGTCCCTTCGCCCAGATGCCCGGCATAGACGGTCGCCGCCTTGAGCCCGTTCTTGGCGCCGTCCTCCATCACCGCCTGGACGGCGGTCGCCGGGACGATCACGAGGGCCAGCTCGGCGGGCTCGGGCAGGGAGGCGAAATCGGGATAGCAGCGGGCGCCGTAGACCTCATCTCGGCGCGGGTTGATGGGAAACACCTTCCCCGGATACCCGAACGTCTTGAGGTTTTGCCAGATGGTCTGGGGCCATTTCGCACGCTCGGAGGCGCCGACGATGGCAATGGTGGAAGCACTGAAGATGGGTTTGGGCGAACGATACACGTAGGTCTCCCGGTTATTCTTGTGCGGCGATATTCGTTAGTTCCTCGGCTCCTGTCAACTCGTGCCCGGGCCGGCGATGCGGCCGATGGCACCAGGGACCGCGCCCCTCGCGCGGCTCGCGTTTTTTCCGCCATCTCGCGCTTTTCCCAAGGCGCGCATTCCTGCACTATCGGCGGGTCAAGCGAAAGACGGCACGCCCGGAGACCGCCCCGATGCCCGATCGGAAGCACGTGAAGCCGCGTTTGCTGCGGATCATCGAAGAGCTCGGCCCCGAGTTCGGCGCCCGCGTGCAGGCGGAGCCGAAATACGGTCACGCCGGGTATATCGAGTTCCCCTCCGGCCGCCGCCGGTTCTTTCGCGGAACCAATTTCGACATCAACCGCCAGGCCGCCGCCGCCATCGCCAAGGACAAGGATTACTCGATCCATTTCCTGCGCGAAGCCGGGTTCAGGGTCCCCGACGGGGTGCTCCTGTTCTCCGAGCGCTACCGCGACCAGATCGCACTCAGGAACCCCGAGATCGCGCAATCCCTCTCGTCGCTGGAGCCGGCGCTGGACTTCGTCGCCCGCCACGGGTTCCCGGTCTTCGTGAAACCCAACGAGGGGTCGGGGGGAAAGGGCGTTTTCATGGCCGGCAGCGAAGAGGAGTTGCGCGATGCCCTGGATGCGCTGTTCGAAGACAATCCGCGTGTGCTGGTGCAACGCCGCGTCCAAGGGCGGGACTACCGCGTCGTCATCCTCGAGGGCGAGGTCGTCTGCGCCTACGAACGCGCGCCCCTGAGCGTCACCGGCGACGGCACGACCCCCTTGGGCGGCCTTGCCGCGGAGAGGATCGCGGCCCTCGGCACGGCTGCGGGCGGGACCAAGGTCGACCCGGCGGACCCGCGGATCGCCAGCCATTTGAGGGCCCAGGGCCTGAAGGCTGACGACATCCTCGGCGCCGGCAGGATCGCCGAGCTCCTGCCCACCGCGAACCTGTCGGCCGGCGGCCGGGCCACCGACATCAGCAACGAACTCCGCCCCGACATCCGCGACATCTGCGTCGCGGCGACGCGGACCCTCGGGCTCACATTCG
>JAWWBR010000169.1:0-7038 GCA_033720855.1 Alphaproteobacteria bacterium | reverse complement strand
CTCCGGAGACATCTGCGCCCGACGCCATCATGGGGCGGGCTGTGAACCAGTCCCGACCCCGGAGAGAACCATGAGCCCGGTGAGACAGTTAAAACCTGCCCTTGGCAGAGCTGCCGCAATTAGAGAACATTAAGTTAACAGCGCTGACAAGGTCTATCACACCTTGTCAATTGGCACCCAAATTGGCACCCAACAGGAAGGGAAAGACAGGTAATTGGGGGTACAGGAGCCTAGACCCTGCTACTGAGAATGGGAGAATTCCGCATTATGTGGGATCACGCGGTATCAGAAGTGATGACCTTCAACGGCTTTTGATCCCGTGATCGCAGGTTCGATCCCTGCCGCCCCAGCCAATTTTTTCAAATAGTCAGCGGGCCCCCGAAAAAGAACACTTGGTTATGAACTTGACACCCGTAGCGGTGATCAAGCCAATGAAATCATCGAAGCGGCTTACCGGATTTGCCGTCACCAACCGGATCGGACATCATCCCGACCGGCACCGGCAACCTGCGCCACCCTTCCCTGGCGCTACGCGATCCATTCGCTTACCGGGGCTTTGGCATCCTGAAGCGGCTGCGAAATGACGTCGACAAGAGTTGGCCCATCGTGGTCGACGGCCAGCTTCAAGGCCTGCCCCAAGTCAGCCGGGTCTTCAACCCGCCAGCTTTTCACCCCAAAGGACTCGGCGACGGCGGCGTGGTCGGTGCGATTGAAGTCGACGGAATAATAACGTTCTTCGAAACTGGTTTTCTGTCCCGCCTTGATCCAGCCGTAAACACTGTTCGAGAAGACGATAAAGGTTATCGGAAGTTTCAATCGCGTCACCGTCTCGAGCTCCCCGACCGAGAAACCGAAACTTCCGTCACCCATGGCCGCGACGACCTTGGAATCGGGTCGCCCGATCCGGGCCCCGACCGCGGCCGGCAGGGCATAGCCGAGGGCGCCATGCGCCCTGTTCGAAATGAAATACCGTCCCGCGTGGGGCGTTTTATAGAAAGCCGAGAAATACGGGCACGGGGTCCCTGGGTCGGCGACGATCACGGCATCGGTGGGCAACACCCGGTTCAATTCGGCGATCACGCGTTCCGGCCTGATCGGCGTCTCGTTGCTGGCGGCAAGCTCGTCGAAGGCTGCAAACTTGATCTTCAATGCCGCCGAAACTCTTTCGGCACCGCCAAAGTCGACAGTGTCCGTACCCATCGCCTCGAAGGCAACGTTCAGGGCCTCCAAAGCCAGGCGAACGTCCGATACGACGGCCACGTCGGTCCGGTAATTCGCCGATATGACCATGGGATCGCTGTCGATATGAACGACCTTCACCCCGCGTGCCGGCGTCCGCCAGCGTTCCGTCGTCACGGAACCGGCCCTGCAGCCGACGAAGACGACAAGGTCGGCCGCATCGACGATCGAACGGGTGGCCGGGACACCGCCATTCGAACCGACGACGCCAAGATTGTTGGCGTGGTTGTCGGCCAGGCTGCCCTGACCGCTGACCGTTGTCGCGACGACGATGTTCAGCCGTTCCGCTATCGCCTGCAAGGCGGCCTCCGCCCCCGCGAGCACGACGCCGCCACCGCAGACGATGACCGGATTACCGGCGCCAACTATGGCGTTGGCAGCCGCCTCGATCGCTTTCGGTGCCGGCCCACCCGGCCAGGCCGGGAATTCTCTGAAATCGGGCTGGGCCCAGATGTCGCCTGCATCGACGGGAGCCCGTTGCACATCGAGCGGCAAGCCGAGATGGGCCGCCCCGGGGCGACCGGTGGTTGTCGCGCGAAAGGCCGCCCGCACCATGCCGGGCAACCGGTCGGCATGGTCGATAACCCCGTTGTATTTCGTCAGCGGACGAAACAGGGCCGTTTGGTCGAGCTCCGTCAACGGGTAGCGCCCCAGTGCGGTAACCGATACGTCCGTCGTGATCGACAGCAGGGCAATCGATGAGTCATTGGCCTCGACCACGCCGGGCAAAATATATGTCGCGCCGCCACCACTGGGCCCTTCGCAGACGCCGACGCGCCCCGTCACGCGCGCGTAAGCGTCCGCCATGTAGGATGCACAGCGCTCGTCGCGGGTTAAGATATGCTGCATGCCATGATCAAGGCGCGACAGGGCATCATAGAATGGCAGGGAGGTGTCGCCGCAGAGGCCGAAAATGTGCTTCACGCCGTGGGCCTGGAGCATGCGCACCATGGCCTCGGCGCCAGTCAACGCATTGCCTTGAACGTGCTCCATCACCCTCCCCCTTGATCCGGCCATTTAGTCGCGGGTGAGGCGGACGCCCTTGCCGAGGCCTTCACAGTCGCCATCGGTCTTGAGACCGGCGGCGCGGATCCCGTGCAGCGCAAGCTCGTCGTCCTTTTCCTGCAAATCGCCGGTCACGCCGACGGCGCCGATGACCCGGCCGCCGTCATCGCGGATCAGCTGCCCGCCGCCCTCACAGAACATCTGGCCATTGGCGACGCCCTTGAGGTACTCCATGAACAGGGGGCGTTGCTCGGCGCGTTGGCGGACGAGATCAGAGGACCGGCCGAGGGCGAGCGACGCATAGGCCTTCCCATAGGCCATCTCGAACCGCAGCATGGCCGAGCCGTCCTCCTTCTTGAAGGCCTTGACAACCGCACCCGGCTCGACGACGACGGCGCTGATCGGGCGCAATTCGGATTCTCGTGCCCGCTCGATAATCGCGTCGATGATCCGTTCCGCTTGCTCCAGCGTTATCTCGCTCATTCGAAAATCCTCCCCTGGCTCGCATCCATCGGCCGCAGCATTCGGCCTGTCCCGAATGACGGGGCCGAATTCAATGTTAATGCATAAGGGCTTCGAGGGAAGGCGTCATTCGTTTCTTGGCGAGACGCGTGAACCTGCGAACGGCGGCTGGGGTTGTTCCTGCCGCCCCAGCCATTTCCAGAGCAGACTTGCGTACCGGGCCCAACCGGGCTCAGCGCGCCGATGGCTCGTTCCGGCGCGCCGCCGGCCGGTCTTGCCGCGCGCGGCGGGTGTCCTCGAGCCATTGGGCGGCCTCGGCGAGCGCCTCCGGCACGAGCGCCGCGGGCCGCCACTGGGCGAGGCGGGTGCGGGCGATCAGCCCGGCGCCTTCGAGCACCTTGAGGTGTTTGGAGACCGCCTGCGGGCTGAGCCCTAAGGGACGGCCGAGGTCCATGACCGCGGCCGGGCCGCGGGCGAGGCGGGCAAGGATGGCGCGCCGGGCGGGGTGGGCGAGGGCGGTGAAGGTGGCGCTCAAGGGATCGCTGTGCATGACCGAAACACCCTCCGTATTCAACCAAGTGGTTAATTAACCAGTTGGTTGAATACGGCAGTTACCGGCCTATTGCAACCGATGGGGCGGGGTTCCGCCGCTTGCCCCTGCCGCCCGGCGGGAGCGCGCCATGGCGGCGAAAAATGCCGGCATTTTATCTATTCACCAAATCTCAACGCGTTCTATCCTAACTGTGGGACGACGGTCGTTCCCGCCGGCGCCCCGGCGCCCCGGCGGCATGCTCACGACGGGAGGAGCGGATGAGACGCAGAACCTTCTTGAACGCAGGCCTGGCGGCGCTGGGCGGGCTGACGCTCACCGGCTGCAACCTGCTCTACGGCGGCCCGCCGCCGCGGGCGCGGGGATACGGCCCGCCGCCCCATGCGCCGGCCCACGGCTACCGCCACAAGCATCACGCATCGGGCGTCGACCTGGTGTTCGATTCCGGGCTCGGCGTCTACGTGGTCGTCGGCCTCGGCCATTATTACTATCGCGACCGCTTCTTCCGCTGGCACCCCGACGGCTGGCAGCTGAGCCGCCATCCGCGCGGGCCCTGGCGCTGGGCCTACCGCGACGAGGTGCCCGGCAAGCTCTATAAGTCCAAGGTCAAGGCCACGGGCCGGGGCAGGGGCCAGGGCCGCGGCCGCGGCGGCTACTGATCCGAAGCGCGGCCTTCCCGCGACCCCGATACCCGCTTTCGGCGAAAGCCGAGATGCGGGGGATCGCCAATGCCGGGAAATGCCCGAGTCCGGGCCCGGCGCCGATCACTTGGCGGCGGATGCGGGCTTCAGCACCCCGGTCAGGAATGTCGCCACCTCGCGCCGCGCCTTGGTGGCGGATCGCTCGTGCCAGCACATGCTGCGCTCCCTGCGCTTCCGGCATCGGTCGACGCGGTCGAAGCCGTGATGGGCGCCGGGGTACCGCCTGACCGTCAGGTAGGGCGGCTCGTTTTCCAGTTCGTGACACTTCCGGGTCGAGGCGTAATTGTCCTCTTCGCCCACCAACTCCAGGACCGGCACCCGTTCGCCGGCAAGGTCCGAGGCCTGGTGGCAGCCGCCGTAGAAGGCGACATGGGCGGCGAAGCCTTGCTCCCCGCTCTTCAGCCACGCGCCTGTATTGGTGACGAGGCCGACCTTGACGGCGATGCCGGCCCCATACGACCACCCCATCACGGCGATGCGATCGGCGGCGATGCCGGGCTGCCGGCGAAGGGTCCGCAACGCCGCGTAGACGGCGGGAAAGTGAACATCCTGTTCGGGCCTGTCGCGGGTCCTTCTGAAAATCCCGCATTTGATGTCGACAACGAAGGTGGCGATCCCCGCTTTCAGGAGATGGGCGCGGTGAAAATCCTGGCGCTCGTCGACGCCGCCGGTGCCGGGGACCATGATGACCGCGGGTACGGGTCCGTTCGCGCTTTCCGGCATATGCAGAAGCCCGGTGCGCTGCGCGATGCGCCCGCCGCCCGGCACCGCGAAGACGATTGTCCTGCCCGGCGAGGTCGTCTGCGGTTCGGCCCGCGACCGATCCCGGAAACAGTTGCGATAGGGGTCGTCGGCCTGCACCGGGGCCGGCCCTACTGCGACGGCAAGCCAAAGAAACACGGGAGCAAAGGTGATCAGCCCTCGAGGTCTTGTTACATTATGGGAGCCAACAATAATACGCATGATCTTCTCCCCACAGAGAAACAGCATTCCTCATGAATCGCTAATTTAGAACCCAGCAATTCACGGTGAGGGAAGGGGGAGAGGCGGCTGGGGGAAAGTCCCGCGCCACCACTGGGCCCAAACGCCATCAACGTTGAGGGCGGTTTCGTCGTCGGGTTCGACACATTCGATCTTATCGGGATCGTCATTGGGGGCGCCGTTGTCGAGGACGCCGATCGCGAGGTCCCGAAAATTCTTGTTCTTTCCCTTCCCGGACAGGGGCGGCACATCGCAGATCCCGCCACCGTCCCGATCATACTCCCGCCTATAGAGAAGGGCGGTGTCGTCGGCCGACCACGCTGGAAGCCATCGACCCACTTGATCATCCCCAATGGCGACGGCGGTCTCATTGGCGACGGTCCATTGCAAAGAGGATGGGTCCGTGTCCGGAACCGGAATGATCCAAAGCCCGCCTCCGGACGCTACGATCTCGTTTCTCGTCAGCGTATTCGACCAATCCATCTTGTCTAGATAGGAATTAGCCAGGTCGGAGGTCGGATCCAGGAATTCGTTGCCGAGCAACAAACTGACATGATCGCTCACGACAAGCCCCGGCCCGCCTGCTTCCAAAGAGAAAATCTCCAAATCCCCAATGGCCCCAACCGCCGTTGTGACCGCCAGTCTTGTCCCATCGGGAGACCATGTCAGGTCGTCCGCGAATCTCGGGCAAACATCCAGCGAAATCGGTTGGCCACCGGCATCGGCCGGGTTGATCAGGAAGACTTCGTTGCAATTTTCCGTCTCGCTGACGTAGGCAGTAAACGCGATCCAATAATTGCCATCCGGCGCCGGGACCGGTGACCAGTGCGCTCGCGATATAAACGAGACTCCGGGTTGCGATGCCCCGACGCGTGTCGGCGCGCCGACGGAAAAATTTCCTCTGGGATGGGTTGCATCGGCGACGCCATCGAATATGGGGAGGCGGTATATGCCCGGTCCTTGCGGTCCCTCGGTTATGGGAAACAGGATTTCCAGTCCTCCCGGCGACCAACTGACACTCGACATCGCTTGGCCGGAGGACCTGGTGAAAATTATGGTCGGGTTCGTCCCATCCCTATTTGCTACGACGATATGTTGTCCGTCCTTGATCCATACGAGCTCCGGATTGAAATCTGCCGGAGGTGGCGGAGGTTCTTCTCCGGAACAGTGCGGATGGTCGCCGGTATGCTTGCCGGCGCAATGGGCCTGCGCAGAAGGCGGCGCGACAATGAGCAACAACGCCGTTGCCGCGTAAAGGAGCGCCACGCGCCACGGATGAATGATTGAATTCTGCGAAGCCATCGTCGCCTCCCCCGATCGAAGCGGTCAGGCGTCGATTGTGTGGTGTCCCAAAACCGGAACCGAATCCTAGTTTTTGGGAGCGGCTCCTAATTTTTGGGAGGGGCCCGCGGCGGCCTTCCCGTCTCCGAACAAGGCGAACGGCGCCCAGAATATGGGATGGGCGTAAGCGAACAGCGTCTCGCCGTCGTGATCGGGGTATCCCGGCCCGTCGATCAGCGCCATCTTGGCCCTGCGCATGGCTTCGCCCGGGCTGAGGCGCTTATCCGCGCCCTGGCGTTTGAATACGTCGGTCACCAGCATCCGGGCGACGGTGCTATCCACCTCCCAATGGGTGAACAGCAAGGACCGTGCGCCGGCATGAAGGAAGGCGCGGCCGAGGCCCGAGATCGCCTCGGCAACTCGGCCGTTTCCCCGGCCCGTGTTGCAGCCGGTCAGCACCACCCAATCGGCTTCCAGCGTGAGGCGCCGCACCTCGCTCACGGTCAACAGCCCGTCCCCCGGAGCCCCTGCCACCTCCGGCGCGGTGAGCGCCAGGGCGGGTTCCTCCAAGCCGTGCATCTCATAGGGCATCAGCGCGTGGGTGGCGAAGGCGAGGATACGGTAGAGCGAGAGGTCCATACCCTTAACCTGGGCCTCGTTGGCCCGCCGCCCGGTGAAGATAAATTTTCCGGGCTCGACGCCGAGCGCTCCGGCGATGCCACGGACCTCGCGGGCCGTTTCCGGCAAGCGTTGCAGGTCGCTGAGGCTCGAAAGCGTCCTGCGGCGGCGATCGGGGGCCGAGCGCAGGAGGAGCGGCGG
>JAWWBR010000168.1:0-7063 GCA_033720855.1 Alphaproteobacteria bacterium | reverse complement strand
TGGGCGAAGCTGGTGACCTGGGCGCCGGCGCCGATGGAGTCCATCAGCCGGCCGAGCTCGTCGAAGGTCGCGGTCATGGAGCGGGTGATGCCGCCGCCCGCGTTCTTCACCACCGTCTGGGTGCGGTTGCCCATGGGATCGAGGGTGTATTCGATGCGCTAGCCGAGATTGTCCTGGATCGCGGTCAAGCGCCTGGCCGCGTCGTAGACGAAGTCGAGATAGGAGCCGTCGGGGCGCGTCACGCGCAGGACGTCGCCGGCGGCGCTGTAGGCCATGGCAGTCACCGCGTTGCCGCCCACCCCGTTGACGGTGACGCTCAAAAGCCGTCCCCGCGGGTCGTAGGCGAGGTCGGTGACCACATTATTGGCGTCGGTGATGGAGAGTGGCCTCCCCATGCCGTCATGGGCCGTCACCGTGGTGACGTGCCCCAAGGCGTTGGTGACGGTCGCGAGGTAGCCGTTGACCGTGTAGGCGTAGGTCGTGACGTCGCTGACGTCCGTGCGCGGCCCGTCGACGGAGGCGAGCAGGCCGGCCGCGTCATACGTGTACGTCCAGACCCGGGTGCGGCCGTTGGTGGCATAGGGCACGGTGTGGGTGGTGAGGTCGGTCACCGTCCGCGTGAGCACCTGACCGCCCGCGGTGTAGGTGTAATCCGTGCGCCGGCCCGGCTCGGTCACCTGGGTCGGCAGGGTCAGGCTCGGATGCCAGGTGATGGTGGTGGTGCGCGCTTCGGGCGTGCCCTGGGCCTCGGTGATCGAGGTCGGCAGGCCGCGGGAATTGTTGACGTAAGCGGTGGTGTTGCCCTCCCAGTCGGTGCGGCTGGTCACCTGGGCGTCGGCGTCGTAGGTCACGAACCGGCTCGCCGCCGGGCAGTTGGCGCTGGCCTCGCCGTCGATGGAGGTGAGGCGGCGCATGCCCTGGATCAGGGCGAAGTTGTAGTTGGCTTTCTTGCCGAGGGGATTGGTGACGCTCCGGGTCTCGCTGGTGACGTAGCGGACCTCGGTCAGGTCGGCGCCACCCGCGTGTTCGGTGGAAAGCGGCAGGTTGTTGGGGCTGTAGGTAAAGGTCGCGTAGCGGTCGCCCGCCTCGTTGGTGATGCCGGTGAGCGAATAGGGAAAGCGGGTATCCTCGTAATGGTAGATCACGCGCGGGTTGTCGGCATCGGTTGCGGGCGTGTCGTCGGGATAGACGACCTCGGTCAGCAGGTCGTTGGCGCCGAAGACGCCGTCGCCGTAGATGTACTTGTAGACCCGACCGTCCGTTGCGGTCACGGTCGCCAGCTTACGGTTCGAATAGGTGAAAAAAATCTCGCGGCCGAGGCTGTCATAGGCGCGGATCTTGCGCGAATGCCCGACGTCTTCGAAGAAGGTGTATTCAAAGGAGATTTGATAACCGCTGGGGCGCGTGATCCTGAGCAGGTAGCCGTGCCTGTTGTAGAGCTCGGCATCGTTGTTGCCGTGCTTCAAGGTGTAATAGAGGGTGGCGCTATCGTGGGTGAGGGTGACGTTCTTAATGTCGGGGGGCGGGATAAAGGAGGAGCCCGATTTCGTGAAGGTGATCATCTGCCCCGTTGGGCGGGTGAGGTGGACCTTGGAGACGGAGTCCCAAGACGGTTCGAAGGCGAGCCGCCCGTCGAACGAGGTCTTCCAGCCGTGCCCGGTCATGGTCCGGTAGACGTTGTGGTCGCGGCTGTTGTACGACCGCTCGAAGGAGAGAACCTCGGGCCCCGCGGTCGCGAAGTCCACGGCGTGCTCGTACTTGCTGTAGCCGACGAGGTTGATGGGGTTGCCGGCGCCGACGACGCCGGTGGTGCCCAGGCTGCCGACCTTGCTGCACGGGTCCCCTTGGGCGCGCGGTATCCCGTAATTCCCCAAGCAGCCCGATTCGGTCGACGCATCCACCCAGCCGGTGGGACAATGAGGATGGGTGCGATACTCGGGGTACAACACGCCGATTGGCGAATGCCGCTCGAGCACGCAGTAGTAAGCGATGAGCCGCCCTTCGCCGTCATAGTCCGGCTTGGTCTGGACCCATTCCCAGCCGCTGGAATTCTCGAAACTTTGACAGGCCGCCGCCGCGCTCGGGCAGTGGCCCGCCAACCCATACTCGCCGGCTGATGGGCAGCCGGTCTCCATGCCGTCCCAGTAGCCGCCCGACCCGTGCAGCGCATGGGCCGCCCGTGGCCCCCCGAAATCGAGGCCGCTTGCGAAAACCGTCAATCCAAAGAGAAAACCGACCAGCGCGCGCTTGAGCATGATGTCCCCCCTCTCATGCCTGAAATCCGGGGCGGGAAACCCCTGCCCCTTCCGGTCGAACCGCCGCGCCGCCGAGGACTTCCGCCGCACCGGCCCCTTCGTCCCCATCGCTCCCCGGGCCGGGTAACCCCGTGCCCGGTTCTCACCAAATCCCCTCAATTTCTAAATATGATTGTACAAGAACGCGTCCGCACGACTTGGCCGCAGTCTAGGCCCCCGTGTCTCAAGGAGTCAAGCGCGAGCTGCCCCGGATGTCGAGTTTCGGAAAACCCATATTGATTTTTCATCATTATTTCAACAATTTGAATGTTATACCGTGCGCTTGTCCTGCGCCGCCAAGGGACATCGGAGCGGAAATAGGCAAACGGCGGCCCGCCGAGGCCGTCACGTGATTCCGGCCGGCGCGGGCCTCCCGCTTTTTGCATACAATACTATGTAAATACAACCATACATAACTTCTACGCGTGGTCGGCGATGGGATCGGGGCCGGGGGCCGGGCGCCGCGCGGTTTCCCGGCGATGGCCCGGCGCGCACCGCAGGGCCATCGGTGGCGCCCGCGACCCGGGCTGGGGAACGCCTTTATCCCGCCTGATTTCTCGCGTTTTTGTGAACCGCCCAGTAGAGCGCGGCGAGGGCGAGAACCACGGCACCCAGCCCGGCCAGGACCATGGCGTCGGTCTTGGCAAAGTCGAGGAGGATGAATTTCCGCACCAGGGCCAGGATGGCGATGTTAACGATGGTGCGAACCTGGATGATGCTTTGCCTGCGTTGCACCACCTGCACGATGGAATGATTGAATTCCAGCGCGATCAGCACGGTGAGGATATCGGCAAACAGGTTGCGGAACGTCTCCGGCGCCGCGATATCGTCCTTGAAAACGATCAGATCGTAGACTTCCGAGCCGATTTGGGCGCAGGCAAAGAAGATGATCAACGACACCAGAAGGGTCAGAAAGATCGCGACGATTTGTTCGAACCTTTCGTAGAAACCCAGTTCGCGCCAGGTCTGGATGAAACTGTCGATTATTTTTGCCGGCCGATCCGTCATTTGCGCCACCCCACTGCTAGCCCGCCGCTCCGCCGCCGGCGCGGACATGTTGATCGATTATGCGCCCCAATGCGTTCCCGTCGGTCATGGCGCCAGCATCGGCGCCAAGATCGTCGCGATCCCCAGGAAAGAGAAGAACCCGACGACATCGGTGACCGTCGTCAAGATGATGGAAGACGCGACGGCGGGGTCTTGGCCCAGGCGCACCAGTATGATGGGGATCAGCGCCCCCGCCATTCCCGCCATGACCATCGACAGCACCATGGACGACGAGATGACCAGAACCAAGCCCGGGCTGCCGCTCCAAATATAGACGCCGATGGCACAGGTGACAGCAATCCCCAATCCGTTCCACAGGCCCGCATTCACTTCCTTGCCCGTCACCAGCCACCATTGGCGGAAACTGATCTCACGCAGGGCGAGGCCCCGCATGGTCACCGCGAGGGCCTGCGCCCCGGTATTGCCCGACTGGCCGGCGACCACAGGCAACAGAACCGCGAGCGCGGTGAATTTGGCGATGGTGCTTTCGAAGATGCCGACGACCGAGGCGGCCAGGAACGCGGTCAACAGATTGATCTGCAGCCAGGGCAATCGTTTGCGAACGGCGAACCAGCTGCTCGACAGGGCCCGTTCGTCCTTGCTGGCGCCGACCATCGACTGGATGTCGGCACTGACCTGCTCGCGAAGGGCCCCGACCAGCGTGTCGTGACGGATGATGCCCAGCAGGTGCTGATCGAGATCGACGACGGGAATTTCCTGGAGATCGAATTCCTCGAACCTCGCCACCACGACGGCGCGCGGATCCATGGGGCCCACCACCGCCTGAACCGGCCGTTTCAGATCCGAGATCGGCCGGTCGCGAGATGCGAAAGGAAGGTCACGAACGTCGATCAAACCTTCAAGCTTCCCCTCCGAATCGACGAGCTTGAGGAAATGCACGCCTTCTCCCTCGCGCTGACCGAGCAACTCCAGGGCATGGCCCACCGTGGTGCTGCCGTGCAACGCCACCACACGCGTATCCATGAAACGGCCCGCGGTATCGTCGGGATAAGACAGCAACTGCCTGATCTCCTCGGCGACGTTTTCCGGCAGTTCGGCGAGTTGCTGACTTCGCTCCGGTTCATCCATGCCCCCGATCAATGTGGTCGCCTGGTTGGCGGGGAGCGAGACCAGAATCGCCGTGCGCAGTTGCGCCGCCAGATTGAGGAAGACCAGCGTGGCAAAGCCGGGCGCCAGGAAGTTCCAGAACGCCACCAGGGCGTCGACCGGGATGGTGGCCAGGCTTCGGGCCGCCTCCGTTGGGCTCATGCTTTCGATCTGACTGGCCGCATCCACGGGAAACTCGATCAGATAGCGCTCGGCCAGGGCGTCGGCGGCGGTAGAGATGGTGTCCGTCATGGCCGGCTCCCCTCCTGCGCGTCGCCTTGATGCGGGCCGGTGTGGCGGCCGACGGAGGCGCCCAGGATATCCGACAGGCCGACAAACCAGGCGTCGGCCAGTCCGGAAATGCCGGCTTCGGTGATTTCCGGCGGATGTTCCTTGGCAACGTCGTCGGCCGCATGGCGCAACACCGTGAACCTGACGGCGCCGACGAACCTGTCGTCCGCGCCTCTCACGGGGAGCACGTCATTGCTGCGCCAGGCGTCGTTGGCGACGGCGACCTCGATGGGCGTGCTCGCCCTGATCACGTGAGGTACCGGCCTCATAAGCTCCGACGCCAAAACCGCGGGGTCGGCGGTCACCAGCGTCAGTGCCGAGATCTCCCCGACCACGGATTGGTCTGCGTCGATGACGTAGACCACCGAGATGTTTCCGCGATATTGCGAACACCGGCCTTGAACGTCCCCCGCGCGCTCATTCGGCCTTGCGACGACGACGTCGCTCTCGACCCATGCCCCGGTGTTGCCCCTGATCTGCCTCATGTAGAACTGGATCTGCGAGCGGCGGATGGTGTTTTGCCCCTCCAGCAAGCCTTCACGGAGATCCGCGGGAAGCAGTTGCATCACGTCGGCTGCGCGCTGCGGCGAAAATTCCTGGACGATGTCCGACATCCGGTCTTTGGCCATATCGACGAGGTGGGCCGCCGCTTCCGATGGCAACATAGCGGCCAGGATGGCGGTTGCCGCGTCGTTGGGAAGTTCGCCGAGAAACGCCGTCCCCGTCCCCCGGGGAAGCGTACCCAAAGCCAGGGCCGCGGCTTCCGGGTGGGTCAGAGAAAATTCGCGCGCCAGCTCGAAGCTATCGCTTGTCATCGTCATGCCTCTCTAGGATCTGTGTCGGCATTTCCAGGAACAAGTGCGCCGGCATGACCTGGCGGCCCGTGTCGGTGTCCAGAATCACCGCGACCGGTGTCACTTCCGCGATGGTTCCTTCCGCATCGCCCATGCGGATCCTGACGCCGGGCGCGAATTCCCGGCCGAGATGACGTGCGCCGATCAGGTTGCTGACATAGGTGCGGGCGCCCAGCCCGAAGGCGACCGCAAGCCCCCCCAAAACGCTCGCCAACAAGATCGCCAGCACCATGATCACCGCGGCTAGGTCGATCCCTATTTGGTCCAGGCCCACGATCACCAGGATCAGAAGCGTCGCGATCTGGGCGCCGCGGGCGACCAACCGGCCCTGTGTCTGGGGAAGTGCGGAACATGCCGCGAAGGCGCTGTCCCGGGCGATGCTGGACATCACCACCCCGACGAAGATGATGAGAACGCCAGACATGATCTTGGGAAGCTGATTGACGATCTGATCCAACCAACCGGCGAACATGCTCAGGCCAACCGTGTTGGCCGCGATCGCGACAAACAGCAGAATGACCGTCCAGAATACGATGGCGCCAAGGACCTTGAGGGTGGTTTGGGACGGACCCTGCAATGTCACGCCCATCCGATTGGTGACCGAACCGGTCGCGCGGGCGGCCGTCTGGACCGCGCGCATGATCAGGGAACGGGAGATCCGGGCGGCGAAGTAGCCCAGGATGACCAGACCGATCGCCAGGATGATCTGCGGCAGGAGTGCGATCAGGGCGTTCAGCGCCGCCTTCAACTGGTCCATGATTGGAGACAGTACGTCGTTCATATCTTACCCCCTCCTAATCGACGTCCGGGAATAGTCCGGCAGGATGAATTCTCCTGCATTGGAGAAGGATCGCAAATAGATTCGACGGTTGGTGGGAAATAGAGCCTCCGTTTGGAATTTTTTTGGGTTCCCAACTTCCAGCCGGCCCGTTCTGATCGAGGTTAGGCGTAGAACCGACTAGAATGGATGCGACCGCGCCTATGCAGCCCAATCCGACGCTTGAAGACAGGAATTAAACGACCATGGCCGATACCGACATCCATCCCCTCCAAGCCCTCTATCCCCGGTCCCTCAAGCATCTCAGCCACCAGTTTCAGGGGCTGATCCGGGGCCGGTTATGGCTCAAGGTGCTGATCGCCATGGCACTCGGTCTGCTCGTCGGCTTCCTCATCGGCCCGACGGTCGGCTGGGTCGAGCCGCGGACGGCGTCGACCGTGGCGAGCTGGCTCGCCATCCCGGGGCAACTTTTCCTCGCGCTCGTTCAGATGATCGTCATCCCCTTGGTGTTCGCCTCGATCATCCGCGGCATCGCGGCGTCGGAAGGGGTGGAGCAGTTGCGCCGCCTGGGGTTGCGCGTGGTGCTTTACTTCGTCGGCACGACGAGCCTCGCCATCACCATAGGGCTTGCCGTTGCGCAAACGATCAAGCCGGGCCGCTTCGTCGACAGCGCCACCGTGCAATCGGCGCTC
>JAWWBR010000167.1:0-7066 GCA_033720855.1 Alphaproteobacteria bacterium | reverse complement strand
TTCACCCTCCCTGCGTGGCCCCCAGGGTCAGGGGAAATAAATCCCTGTTCGACAGGGCAAATTCCCTGTTCCGGCTCCACATATTCCCTGTTCCATGTTCTAGGGAATTTATCCCTAAGCCACTGGAATGCTATGAATCTTAGGAGCCAAACCCAGCTAGAGGCACCCGAAAGCACCAAAATTCCCTGTAAATTCCCTGATAACAGGGAAAGTGAGGGGCTGTGGGTTAGCGGAAGTTAACCATTTGATTCCGCAGCGTACATCCCACCAAACCATTCATAATTCGCAGGTGGCCGAGATTAACGAAGTGAAACTTTAGTCACCCGAGGTTTTAGGATCGCTGGGCGGAACGATCTCGCTGATTCCCTCTATGCTCGCAGCGGCGGCGCGGTTTTCCTCCTGAATGCGGTCGTAAATTTCGCGCCGCAGGACGCTGATATCGGGCGGGAAGGTGAAGCCGAGTTTGATGGATTTCCCCCGCACCTCGACAACGGTGACCTCGACGTTGTCGTTGATGATGACCGATTCGCCGATTTTGCGTGTGAGATACAGCATGTTTGTCCCTACCTAGAACTTGTTTCGGCCATGGGGCCCGGTTCGATCACCGGCCCGGCACGTAAAAAACCGCTAAAATTTGTCTCTGTTTTTACATTTTCTTAATAGCACAAGCGACAAACTATCACATCAAAGACAGGACCGCAGGCCAAGATCACAGTGATTGATCGGGGCAGCGGTTTGGGCCGGGATCATGTAGTCCCCGTCCCCGTTCACCCGCCAGGACGGCACAACCGGAGCCACGCGGCCAGCGATGGATTTCGGCAAGCTGCCTCTCTTTTCCCTCATGTCACAGCGGCTGGCGTGGCTGGGTAAGCGCCAGCAGGTGCTCGCCCAGAATATTGCCAACGTCGATACACCCGGTTTTCGCGCCAAAGACGTCAATGAGCCCGGCTTCAAGGAAATGATCCAAGGCGCGGGCCCAAGCAAGCCGGCGATGGTCGTCACCCATGCCACGCATTTGGGCGGCGCCCATCGCCCGGCATCCGTCTTCAAAACCGTCGTGGATAAAGAGGCGGAGGTCAGCTTGTCCGGGAACTCGGTATCGATCGAGGATCAGGTGCTCAAGGTCAACCGGACGGCCATGGATCATCAGGTCACGGTCAACCTCTATCGCAAGCATATCGCAATGATCAAGGCGGCGCTGGGACGGCCGGGGTCTTAGGGCACCATTGAGGGGTGAGAGCCATGGATATTCTGAAGGCAATGAAATTGGCCAGTGCCGGCATGAACGTGCAAGGCACGCGCATGAGGGTGGTGGCGGAAAACCTGTCCAACGCGGATACCGCACCGGATGTCAATGGCGAGCCCTATCGCAGGAAATTGGTCACCTTCAGAAACGTGCTCGATCGCACGCTCGGGATTCCCACCGTCCGTGTCGGGCGCATCGCCGCCGACGCGACGGAATTCGAGCGCAAATACGATCCCGGTCACCCGGCCGCCGATGACCGCGGTTATGTCAAGATGCCGAACGTCAAGACGATGATCGAAATGATGGACCTGAAGGAGGCCCAGCGCTCCTTCGAGGCGAATCTTTCCGTCATCCAAGCGGCGAGATCGATGCTTCAGAAAACCATCGATCTGCTGCGGGCCTAAAACCGTTTCGAGGAGGACGAACCCATGCCAGTGAATTTAACCAGCGCCGTTGGCGCCTATAACAATGCCCTCCAGAACGCGACCAAACCCGGAATGGATGCACGGGCGACGCCGCCGGGAAAGAGCTTCGAGGCGATGGTTTCCGATGTCGCCGAATCGATGCTCAAGACCGGTGCCGAGGCGGAAAAGGCGACCATGATGGCAACCACCGGCAAGGCCGATCTCAACGAGGTGGTCATGGCGGTGACCAACGCCGATATCGCCGTGCAGACGGTGGTGGCGGTGCGGGACAAGGTCATCCAGGCCTATCAAGAAATCCTCAGAATGCCCATCTGAGGGACCGCCGAAGACTTCCCCATGGGCCCCAACGACGTCCTTGAAATCGTCCGCGAAGCGATCATCGTGGCTCTCAAGCTGGGAGCCCCGGTGATGCTTATCGGCCTGGGGGTGGGGCTCGTCATTTCCCTGGTTCAGGCCCTGACCCAGATCCAGGAGATGACACTGGCCTTCATTCCCAAGATTCTGGTCATCTTCCTGTCGCTCCTGGTGCTCGGTCCGTTCATGCTCAGCACGCTCACGGTCTTCGCCAACCAGATGGCGGCCCGCATCGCGTCGGGCGGCGGGTAAATGCTGCCGGAAATCCTGCCGGCCGATCTTTTCGCCTTCTTCCTGGTTTTCGCGCGCATCGGTTCGGCCGTCATGTTGATGCCGGGATTCGGCGAAAGCTATGTTTCTCCCCGCTTCCGTTTGATCCTGGCGGTTGCCATCACATTGGTGATCACACCCGTGCTTGCGGCCAACCTTCCCGGCCTTCCGGCCTCGCCCCTGAGCCTCTTCCTTCTGCTCTTCGGCGAGATCGTGGTGGGCGTGTTCCTCGGCACCATTGGGCGCGTGATCATGTCGGCGCTGCATACCGCGGGCACGGTCCTGTCGTTTCAGTCGGGCCTCGCCAATGCGCTGACGTTCGACCCCGTGTCTGCCCAGCAGGCGGCGCTCTTTGCGCTTTTTCTCTCCCTCGCCGGCCTGCTCTTCGTGTTCGTGACCGACCTGCACCACATGATGCTCGAGGCGCTGATCATGAGCTACGGCGTGCTCGTGCCCGGCGTCGCGCCGCCGATAGACGATTTTTCCCAGGCGCTAACGCGCCTTGTTGCCGACTGCTTCACCGTCGGGATGCAATTGGCCGCGCCGTTCATCGCCGTCGGTCTGATCTTCTATCTGGGGGTTGGCCTGCTTGCCCGCCTGATGCCCCAGGTGCAGATCTTCTTTATTGCCCTGCCGGTGCAGATCTTTTTGGGATTCCTGGTATTTGCGCTCTCGGCCAGCGCCATGCTGATGTGGTTCGCCGACCGTTTCCAGGGCCTTTTCGCCGCGGCGCTGGGCGGGTGAGCATGGACGGAATTCATGGCTGAAGAGCAACAGGACCAGTCGCAAAAAACCGAAGAGCCGACCCAGAAGAAGATCGACGAAAGTCGTCAAAAGGGTCAGGTCGCGGTCTCGCGCGAGGTCAACAACTGGTTCATGATTTTGGGCGGTACCATCATTCTGGTGATGATGGGGCCGGACCTTCTTGGCGATATCAAGGCGGCGTTGGCACGCTTCATCGGCATGTCCCACGCGATATCCCTGGGCGGGCGAGGCGCCGGCCTGCTGCTGGCCTCCACCATCAAGGAGATTGCCGGGATTCTGCTGCTGCCGCTGGCGGTCCTCGCGCTCCTGGCGGTGCTATCCTCGCTGGTCCAGAACGGACCCCTCTTCGCCGTCGAGTCCCTCAAGCCCAAGCTCGAAAAAATCTCTCCCGCGAAGGGCTTCAAGCGCCTTTTTTCCAGCCGTTCGATCATGGAGTTCGTCAAGGGCGTGCTCAAGCTCCTTATCGTCGGCACCGTCGCGACACTTGTGATCATGCCCGAATTCGATCGCCTGAGTCAGTTGCCGGCGATGCACGCGGTCGGTTTCATGACCTTCGTCTGGCAGATCGCATCGAGAGTGATGATCGCGGTATTTGCCGTGGTCACGGTGATTGCGGCGCTGGACTTCCTGTATCAGAAAACCCAACACCTCAAGCAATTGCGCATGAGCCGCCAGGAGATCAAGGATGAGCTGAAACAGACCGATGGCGACCCCATGATCAAGGCCAGGCTGCGCCAGATTCGTATGGAGCGCGCCCGCCAGCGCATGATGCAGGCGGTCCCCGAATCGACCGTCGTCGTGACCAACCCGACCCATTTCGCGGTCGCGCTGAAATATGAACATGACGCCATGGATGCGCCGGAGGTGGTGGCCAAGGGGGCCGATCTCGTCGCCAAGCGCATCCGCGAAGTGGCCGAGGACAACGACGTGCCCCTGGTGGAAAATCCACCCTTGGCCCGTGCGCTCTATGCCGGCGTCGAGATCGGTCAACCCATCCCCACCGAACACTACCGTGCCGTCGCCGAGATCATCGGCTATGTCATGCAGCTGAAGCGGACCGGTCTCCGCACCTGATCCCCCCGAACTTGCCTGCGGGTGCAGCTTTAAAGTTGGCGGCGGCCCCGTTGTGAGGCATCTTTAGCTTATGGTTACGTCCACGCTGATGCGGGCTGGGGCATGAACCGGCGTCAGGCCGGGGCGGGGCCGGCATCGGCCGCGCCCGGAGGATTGGCGATCGCGGCCCAGTGGGGACTCTGGGCAGCCTTTGCCGTCGCCCTTGTATTGGCCTATCTCCTTGCCAGCGGTCCATCTGCGCCGCTCCCGCGCCCTCCCGGGCTGGACGGTGCGCTCACCGCCCTCGGGCTGGAGCCGGGGGGAACACTCTGGGGCGCGGCGGTGGCGCTCTTTGTCGCCGTCGGTATCGCCGCCGGTGCCCTGGGGTCGCGTGCCGCGGCGCGGCAGAGCGGGCTCCTGGCTCGGGCGCTCGCCGCGGACCGGCACGGCCGTGCCCTGATCGCCGCGGACGGCCGCATAACGTGGTGCAATGCCGGCTTTGCCGAGATCATGGGCGATGCCAGTGGCGAGGTCTTTCGCGGGCTGGCCGACCGCATCGCCGATGCGGACGGCAAGGGGCATCTCGAAGGCCTCCATCGGGCCGCCGTTGCCGGACGCGCGGATCGCGCCGAGCTACAGGCCAAGATGGGCGACGGCAGCACCCGGCTGCTCGCCATGGAGGTTCGCCCGATCGCGGGCGAGCACGGACCCACCCTGTGGTGCGTCGAGGACATCACCGCGCGCCGTGAGACGGAGCTGGTCATCGCCCAAGAGCATGGCAAGCTCTTCGATTTCATGGATGCGCCCGAGCTCGGCTTTTATTCGGTCGACGGCGATGGCGTGTTCGAATATGCGAACCGCACCTTCGGCGAGTGGGTCGGCATGCCCGTCGAGTCGCTGGTGCATGGCTACCACCGCCTGGCCGAGGTTGTCGGCGGCGAGGGTGTCGACGCGGCGTGCCCCTACACCCCGTTCCAGGGGGCGGACGGTCGCGCCCAGGGACAGGTGACATTCCGCCGGCCCGACGGCGAGGAGTTCGTCGCCGAGGTCATCCAGACCGTGTCGGGCGATGGCGAAGACGGATCTTTGAAAGCGCGAGCCGTGGTCCGCAATGCGGCGGCAAGCGGTTTCGAGCCGCTCATCGCGGCCTCGGTCGGGCGCTTCCGGAGCCTGTTCGACGACGCGCCGGTGGGGATCGCCTTCGTCGGTGCCGACGGCGTCCTCACGGAGTGCAACTCCGCCTTTGCCCGCATTGCCGATGCCGATCAGGACCCGGCCGGCCGGCCGGTGGATGAATTGGTGGTGGCCGACGATCGTGCGGCCGTGCAGAGGCGGTTGGCTCAGGTGCTCGAGGGAGAGGCCACCGACGAGGTCCTCGACGTCCGCCTTGCGGCCAGCGAAGACGCCGCCGCCGCGCTTTACATGACTCCCCTGGTATCCGCCGCCGGGCAGCCCGAGGGCGTCATCCTTCACCTTTTCGACACCACCCAGCACCGCCGCCTCGAGGCCCAGTTCGCCCAATCCCAGAAGTTGCAGGCGGTGGGACAGCTGGCCGGCGGCATCGCCCACGATTTCAACAATCTGCTGACGGTCATGATCGGGTTCTGCGACCTCATCCTGCAGCGCCACCGGCCCGGCGAACAGACCTTCGCCGATATCATGCAGATCAAGCAGAACGCCAATCGCGCCGCCAACCTGGTGCGACAATTGCTGGCCTTTTCGCGCCAGCAGACCCTGCAGCCCAAGGTCATCAACATCACCGACGTGCTGGCCGAGCTGTCGAACCTGCTCAGGCGCCTGATCGGCGTCAACATCACCCTCGACATGATCCACGGCCGGGACCTCGGCCTGGTCAGGGTCGATCAGGTCCAGCTCGAGCAGGTCATCATCAATCTCGCCGTCAACGCCCGCGATGCCATGAAGGATGACGGCGGGACGCTGACCATCACCACCGCCAATGCCGAGGTGACCAAGCCTGTGCGCCGCGGCGCCGACGTCATGCCGCCGGGCCACTATGTGTCCATCGCCGTCGCCGATACCGGCACCGGCATCCCCAAGGAGAACCTGGAACGAATCTTCGAGCCCTTCTTCTCCACCAAGGCGGTGGGATCGGGCACCGGGCTCGGCTTGTCCACGGTCTACGGCATCGTCACCCAAACCGGCGGCTTCGTGCAGGTCGATTCGGAGCAGGGCAAGGGGACCGTCTTCACCATCTACCTGCCGGTCCATCAGCCGACCGAGGAAGAGCGCGAGGAGGAGGCGGTGGCGGCCGAACCCGGCGCCGGGGCGCCGGTCAAGGATCTCTCCGGCGTCGGCACCGTGCTCTTGGTCGAGGACGAAGACCCGGTCAGGATGTTCGGCGCCCGCGCGCTCCGCAACAAGGGCTATAACGTGCTCGAGGCGAAGAACGGCGATTCGGCGCTCGAGGTCCTCGACGATGCCGAGGATCCCATCGATCTCCTGATTTCCGACGTGGTGATGCCCGAGCTCGACGGGCCGGGCCTGGTGCGCGAGGTGCGCAGCCGCTTCCCCGACATGAAGGTGATCTTCATCTCCGGCTACGCCGAAGACGATTTCCGCGAGGCGATAGAGCGCGAATCCGACATCCACTTCCTGCCCAAGCCGTTCTCCCTCGAACAGCTCGCCGGCAAGGTCAAGGACGTGCTCGCCGGGTAGTCCGGTCTCCCGGGCGGCGATGGCGGAGGAGCACGCGGTGCGGGTGCCGCGCGACGCGCCGCCCCCCGCGCCGGGATTGTATACTTGACAAACGCAAAATCAGGCCGAGATATGGCGCGACAGGCCAGCGCTGAAATTGAGATTACTCCTCGTCAGATGGGGGAGTTTCGGGATTTGTTTGCGGAGTGGGCATACGATTATCCGAATCGGGATTGTCTCGAAGTAGGGGGTCTGGGGAATACCCAGGAACTAGCCCGAAAAGTCCTGCCATGGGCCC
>JAWWBR010000166.1:0-7090 GCA_033720855.1 Alphaproteobacteria bacterium | reverse complement strand
CGCGCATCTCTGCGACGCTTTCGATCAGGCGGGTCTCGTCGGCGGAGGCCTGAGACCGCAGGGTATAGCGATTGTCGCGCAGGGTGTGGCGGCAGCCCAGGTCCGCCCTCGCCGCCATCAGGCTGCTCAGAAAGCCGGAGCCCGGGTAGGTCGAGGCATACCAGTTGGTAACCTCGTAATCGGCGTCGAGCTGCCCCTGGAGGTCGAAAACGTAGAGACCGCGCCATCCCGTCCCGAGCCTGACCTGCAGTTCGAAAAGCCCGCCTTCCGATCCAAGGAGTCGATAGGTCTCGTGCGGCGTATCCTGTTCGACATCGGTGACCAGGGCGAGGGGTGCCGTCAGCGCCGCGATGCCGAACCCGGCATCGACCAGGTAGGTTTCATCGCCCATATCGACCCGCAACAGCATATGCGCCCGGGCCGTCGGCGTACCGGGGGGAAGGCCCCAGATCGTGCGTGCGGAAAGACCCGTCACCGCGAAGCCGAGCGCCTCCAGCACCCCTTTCAAGAGCAAGCCGTGTTCGAAGCAGTATCCGCCGCGGCCGTCGGTCACCAGTTTCCGCTCGAGGGACGCCGGATCGAGGCGGACGGGCCGGCCCATCAACGGATCGAGGTTCTCGAAGGGAATCGCCTGGGGATGAAGCCGGGCGATCGCCCGCAGCGTTTCGAGGGTGGGCGGGTGCGCGCCGGCGTAACCGATGCGCCCGAAATAGCCATCCAGATCGATCGCCATGGCGACGGCCCCCGTTCCCTTCACCGCGCTTGACTCGGAATTCGGCATACCGCCCGGCGTTTGTCGGATCCTTGTCTGGTTCCCGCGGGGGGCAGGGGGATAAATCTCAAGGACCCGCCACCGACCGAGGTTGAGGCTCCTCCTCCGAGGGAAGAAGAAGGTCCTCCAGGAAGAAGGCACAAAAGGCATGGCGCGAGTTGACGTCGGCCTTGGCGTAGACGACCCGCGCTTGTTGGCGGATCGTCTGCTCGGAGGTGTCGCGAAGGCGGGCGATCTCCTTATGGGAAAATCCCTTCAGCATAAGCATGGCGACCTCGCTCTCGGCCGCCGAAAGCCCCCACTGACTGAACTGCTCCTGAATCGCCCTGCTCAGCCCGACGATGTGCCGTTGCGCGCGCTCCCGCCATGCCTGCCCTTGGGATCGGGCCTCGTCCAGTTCCTCCATCAGCGCCGCCTGTTCTTCCCGGTGGGCGCGAAATTGCGAGAAAAGCAGAGCGGTGACACCCGCCGTTCCGATAATCAAGATCAGTTCAAGGGCTTCAAGAACGAGTTTTGCAACGGTGAACGGGCCGTCTTGGGCGAACATCTCGAGCGTCAGAAACAAACCAAAGCCAAAGGCGCCCAATGCTCCGTAAACGACCCAGGCCGATCTCCCTCTCACCATGCCGGTCTTCCTAAATTGGTTGCCGCCTATGGCGGCTAGAATTGGTTGCCGCCCCTGGCGGCTCGGCCACTGGTCGCGAGAACCCAACGCAGTGCGCCAAGCTTGCCGTCGCCACATCACACCAACGATGCGTCGTTCCGCCATTCTACAAATGTAGGATTACCCCGTCCCGCCCTCTCACACACGTGGAATTTACCGCTATCCGCGCTTGTGGCTCCAATACGGCCGCGCCTGCGGCGGTCGGCGCCACGTGGCGGCATCCCGATAAGGCTATCGCACCGCACCACTCGACGAGGGACCCATGACCAGTATTGAAAGCATGCCAACCTACAGGCCGCGGGTCAAAGACACCTTAGCGGCCGCCGAGTCCTATACCCGCCGCAAGCAGCGCAAACACGATGCGGAGATGTCTTTGATCCGGAGGGCGCTCGGCTTTGTCGACGGTGCCGAGACCTTCCTCGATGCACCCTGCGGGGCGGGCCGCGCGACCATCCTGCTGGCGCGGCGAGGTTACCTGACCACCGGGGTGGATTTGGGGGAAGGGGCGGTCACCGTCGCGCGGCGGCAAGTGATGCAAGCGGGCGTCGCCGCCAACATAGAGAAGGCCGATATTGGCACCCTGCCCTACGATGACAACGCCTTCGATGCCACGCTCTGTTTCCGGCTGTACCACCATTTCCCCGACAACCGGATCCGCGGACGGGTGATCCGCGAGCTGTGCCGCGTATCTCGTAAATACGTCGTCATCTCCTATTTCAGCCCCTATTCCGCGACCAGCCTCCGCCGGAAATTGAGAGCGATCCTGTTCAACAAACCGTCCTGTCAGGTCGCGACGTCGCTCATCAGCATAAGGCGGCTGTTCGACGAGCAGGGCTATCACTTGGTCAGGAACATCCCCCAGCGGCGGTTCGTGAAGACGCTCCACGTCGCCGTTTTCAGGGCGGGCCGGTAGCGCCTTGCGGGAGGCTTGGATGGTCATGTCTCGATGGAGGTGGTGGAAGATCGCTGGGCTTTGCCTTCTTGTCCTGATCGCCAACTACGCCGCCTACGCCGGTGTCCTCCACCTCACCGGCAACTTCCACGAAGTCGTGCCGGGAGAGCTGTACCGGTCCGCCCAACCCACGGCCCAACAGATTGCCCGCTACAAGGCACATTACGGAATAAAGACCGTCGTCAATCTTCGCGGCCGCAATCTGGATCACGAGTGGTACCGGCAAGAGCTCGCGGCATCCCGAGCGTTGGGGATCACCCATATCGATTTTCGCATGTCCGCCCGCAAGTTGTTGTCCGAGCCGCGGGCGGCGGAACTCCTCTCTATCTTGCGATCGGCGCGCAAACCCATATTGGTGCATTGCAGAGGGGGCGCCGACCGCAGCGGCCTCGTCAGCGCCCTTTACCTCGCCATGACGGGACATGGCGAAGACGAAGCCGAAGCGCAAATTTCGCCACGTTTCGGACATGTCGGCGTGCCTTTCCTGTCCAAGACCCATGCCATGGATGAATCCTTCGAACGCCTGGAACCCTGGCTCGGGTTCCCGCACTCCTGATGCCCAACCCGAGAGCATCGCTCATGACGCCTCATTCGGCGCGGGAATAGCGGTTGCGCCAGTCCACGCCGTCGCGGAATTCCTCGTCCGTGCCGTCGTAGCGCCAATAGGCCGGCGTCGGCTTGTCGAAGGCCGGCACGAAGGTCCCTTGATAGGGATGGCCGCAATAATGCGCGGGCTTGGCCTTGTCCCAGACGATATGGCCGCGCGCGTCGATGCAGTCGGCATCGACGCTGACCGCCTCGACGCGCCCGCAGATCATCATCCTGGTCGCCCAGGGTTTGGTCCACTCGACGCGGCATTCGAAATGGCTGTGGCACTCCGCCACCCGGGGCGGCCTGAGGACGCGGGCCGGAACCTGGCCGAGGCCCGCCTTCTCCAATTCATTGATGCCGGGTTTGAACTCCAGGCCGCAGACCACGATCCTGTCGAGCACGTCCTGCTCGAAGGGCACCAGGTTGACGGTGAATTCCCCGGTCTCCAGCACGTTGTTGGCGGTGTCCTTGCCGAGGCCGCAGGTGAAGGCGATATAGACCGGATCGTGGCACACCCGCGTGCAGGTGCCGAAGGACGCGGCGTTGACCCGGCCCGCGCCGTCGACGGTGGTGATGACGGCAAGGGCCGACGAGGGCGCGAAGATGTTGTCCCACCATTCCTTCTTCACATCGATCTTTTCGACCATCGGCGTTCTCTCCTAATCTATCCCCGGGCGTTTTCGGTGGGGCGCGGGCCCCAAATGTCCTTCAGTTGAATTCTAGCGCCTGAGAGCGGTTTGATGGCCGCTTTTCGGCAACAGCGCAAACGCACACAATCGCGCTACGGCGGAGTGGAATTTCGGTGTTTAATACGGGCCTTGGGTGACACGCGGGCGAGGAGGTGTGGCGATGCTCAGATTGAGTGCCCTGGCGCTGGCGGTGCTGGTGGCCGTGCCGGCGACGGCACAGGACTTCGGCGGAGGGCTCGCCGCCTATAATCGGGGCGATTATGCGGGCGCGGTCAAGGAATGGCGGCCCCTTGCCGAGACCGGGCATGCCAAGGCCCAATTCAATATGGCCATGCTGTATTTCAAGGGAGAAGGCGTGCCCCACGATCACGTCACCGGATACATGTGGTTCCGGCTTTCCCTGACGCACGGCTATCAGGGCGCGGCGCAAGGCATCGCCGTGGCTTCCGAGAGCATGACACAGGCCGAAATCGCCGAAGGCGAGAAGCTCGCGCGCGAGTGGCTCGAGAAACGGAAAGGGAAGTGAAGGGGTTTCTGTCCGCTTTCAGTAAATAGCGGGCTTCGCCTCCTGGCGCAGCGCGCAATCCTGAAATCTGTTACAAAAGCTGCTATGCGATCTCGTGTCGACGAGGCCGATCGCACCTGACCACGGACTTGCGTCCCTCGTTTCCGGAGTTCCACCCCCGTGACGCAGAATAACAGCCCAAGACCGGGCCGGCCGGAAAAATCGGCTTTGGGAAAAGAATGTCCCTCTTGCGGAGCCCCCACCCTCTCAGGGGCGGCGTTCTGTCACGCCTGCGGCGCGCCGGTCAACAAAGGGCCAGGGGCCGGCAAATGGTTCCCGGGCAGGCTTTGGGCGTTGGGCGCGGTCGGCGCGGTGATCGTCGTGGGCGTCATCATAATGGCGGTGGTTTCCCAGCGCGAGGCCGCACCGACATCGGCAACCGCGCTCCCGCCTCCTGCCTTCGACCGACCGCCCGACCTCACGCGGATGACACAACGCGAGGCGGCCGATCGCCTGTTCAACCGCATCATGACCGCCAACGAGCAGGGAAGACTTTCCGAGGCACAACGCTTCGTGCCGATGGCGGTTCAGGCATATCAAGGTCTGCCGACGCTGGATCGCGACGCACATTATCATCTCAGCCTGATACACGGCGTTGCGGGGAATCGGACCAAGAGGGATGCCCATATCGCGGCCCTCAGGGAGGGCGCGCCAAACCACCTGTTGGCGCTGATCCTGGAGCATTCCATCGCCCGGCAATCGCGGGATGGGGCCGCGGCATCGAGAACGATCGCAGCCTTTGCCGCCGCCTATGACGGGGAGATGGCGAAAGCGAGACCCGAATACGCGGCCCACCGCAAGACCATCGAAAGGTTCCGAGCCGCGCAACTGTCGCAACCGGACCGACCCGCCGCCGGACCGGAAGCCATCAGGCAATCGGGTGCTGCGCTGTTCGCCAAGAACTGCGCGGGATGTCACGGTGAGGCCGCCCTGGGCAGTTACAAGGGACCGCCACTGATCCACAAGATCTACGAACCCAGCCACCACGGCGACGGCGCTTTCTATCGCGCCGTGCGCAAAGGCGTGCGCCCCCACCACTGGCGCTTTGGCCCGATGCCTCCGATTCCCGGCATTTCCGATGAAGAGATCAGGCGGATCATAGCCTATGTTCGCGAGTTGCAGAGGGCAGCAGGCATACGGTGACGGCACCAGACAAAAGGTTGCAGAGATCATGTCACCGGTGGGGCAGATCGGGTGCCACCGGAATCTGTTTTGGGGGCGATCGCGCGAACACAGCTGGCGCTAGGAATTCCTGGCCGCGTTACCGCGCGCGGGCGCTGAGCCGAGCTATGACGGTGGCGAGGCGACGGTGACGCCGTTCCGCCGCCGCGTTTTCTTTTGTTGCGCGATGACGTACCCTGCGCGGAGGCGAGGCGGCGGCCCAGCCGCCGCCAAGCCCTTCCTGCCACCCGAACAACCGTTTCGAAAGCGATGCGCTTGCCCGAAGGCCCCTCGTCAGACACCGTGAAATCCCTTCTCGAGCGCGGCCGTGACCTGCACCGGTCGGGCCGCCTGGAAGAAGCGGAAGCGGTCTATGGGGACGTTCTGCGCGGCAGCCCCGATGAGTTCGACGCGCTATACGCGGTCGCGATCATCGCCGCCCAAAAAGGGCGTCTCGACCGGGCGGAGGAGCTCATCGCCAAGGCGTTGGCGGTATCGCCGGACCATGCCGAGGCCCAGTTCAACCGGGGCGGCCTGCTCTTTCATCTCAAGCGCCTCGATGAGGCCCTGGAAAGTTTCGATTCCGTTGTCGCGCTGGAACCCGGCTTCGCCCCCGCCCATTTCAGCCGCGGCCTGGTCTTGCATCGCCTCGGGCGGGCCGAGCAGGCGCTCGAGAGTTACGACCGGTCGATCGGTTTGGCGCCGGATCTGGCCGAAGCGTACCTGGAGCGCGCCAACGCCCAGAAGGACCTCGGCAGGTTCGATGACGCGCTGGCCAGCATCGACGCCTTCATCGGCCGGAAACCCGGCCAGGCCGTCGCCCACAACAACCGCGCCAACCTGCTGAAGGAGCTCGGCCGGGATCAGGAGGCATTGGCGGACTACGACCGGGCCATCGCGCTGGCCCCCGACGACGCCTCGGCCCATTACAACCGGGGCAACCTTCTCAAGGATCTCGACCGGCCCGAGGAGGCGCTCGAGGCCTACGACCGGGTCATCGAACTGAACCCCGACGATCCCATGACCCATAACAACAGGGGCAACGTCCTGAGGGAGCTGATGCGTCCCGACGACGCGGTCGCCAGTTACCGGCGCGCCATCGCCCTCGACCCCGACCACGTCCAGGCCCATTACAACCTGTCCCATTGCTGCCTGGCGATGGGCGATTACGCCACCGGCTGGAAGGAATACGAATGGCGCTGGAGGGAGGCGCAGCAGGCGCACCGCCGGCGCGACTTCGAACAGCCGCTTTGGCTGGGCGGCGACGGCCTGGAGGGCAAGACCATCCTCCTCCACGCCGAGCAGGGTCTGGGCGATACCCTGCAGTTCTGCCGCTATGCAAAGTCGGTGGCGGATCGCGGCGCGAGGGTGCTGCTGGAAGTGCCGGGGCCACTGATGGGCGTGTTGGGGGGTCTCGACGGCCCCGACCGGCTGATCGCCAAAGGCGAGCCCCTACCCGCCTTCGATTGCCATTGCCCGCTGTTGAGCCTGCCGCTCGCCTTCGCAACGACGGTCGAGACCATCCCGGCGCCTCGGACATACATCGCCGCCGATCCCGATCGGGTCGCCGCCTGGCGAGACCGCCTTGGGGCCAAGGACATGCCGCGCGTGGGCCTGGCCTGGCGGGGAAACCCCGAGAACGGCTCCGATTCCTCTCGCAGCATGGGCTTGGCCTTGATGAGCAGGCTTTGCACTG
>JAWWBR010000165.1:0-7132 GCA_033720855.1 Alphaproteobacteria bacterium | reverse complement strand
TATCCCTTCGTGCTCTGCGCCTGGCCGTCCTTCGCCGACCAGCCCTATATCACCAATTACCGCATCTACGACGACCGCGTCGGCGAGACCACCCGCTTCACCTACCGCCCCGACCACGAGTGGTACTGGTTCCCCCAGCAGAAGCCCAACGAGGTCTCGATGCTGAAGTGCTACGACAGCATCACCGACGGCTCGGTCTCGCGCTGGTCGTTCCACACCGCCTGCGTCGACCCGACCGCGCCCGCCGATGCGCCCTGCCGCAAGAACGTGGTGGTGCGGTCCTTCGTCTTCTTTTAGCGGCGCGAGAGGGCGGGGCGGGGCGGACAGAGCCGCCCCCCACCATCAGCAAAAGAGCAAATCTGGCCCGATCTTTGACGCCCGGCAACGCGCCGGGCCGCCAGGTATTGCAACGCATTTTAGCTAATGCGCCCCGTCGCCCAGGGGGGGGCGCCAATCGTTGCCGAACGCCGTTAATCCGGGCTTAACCGCGTCCTCTCCCGGCGGTGCGCAAGGCAAATTGGGCGCCGCGAAGGGGATCCGGAGATCGCGCCCCGGTTACCGTTTACGTCTTGGTAAGACTTTAGAAGCCACGATAGTTGCCTCGGCGCGAGTTGGTCCTGCAACCGGTTTGCCGGCCTTAGGGGCCCGCGGTGGTGAGGGAGGGGGCGCGCATGGCGCTCTTCACCACCGCAGCATTTTGCGGGTTGGGCTTTGGATCTGGCGGCAGGGAAGGTTCAGCCTGGGGAGCGAAAGATGTTGATCAGTGTGATAAATCGCCTACGTGGGCTTTTATCCGACGATGACGGGGTTACGGCCATCGAGTACGGTCTGATCGCGGCCTTGATGTCGGTTGTCATCATTGCCGGGGTGACCGCGCTCGGCAACGAGGTGGAATCGACCTTCAATACCTGGAGCGCCGCGGTCAGCAACGCGATTCAGAGTTCCCAGGGGTCTTGAGTCAAGGGCGGCCATCTCCGCCGCCTCTTCCTAGAAATTTCCAATCCCGCTTCCGAGCGGAAGCAGGCGTCGCTCAGCCGGCTTGCCCGGCGCCGTCCGCGTGCGCCTTGGCCGAGGCGATAAAGCCATCGACCGCCGCCGGTTCGGTGTCGAAGGCGCAGACCAGCCTGAGGACCGGCGACTCGGCGCCGCCCCAGCGGTAGAACTGCGCCCCGTCGGCCTCGAGCCCGGCGATGATGGCGGGCGGCAACTCGACGAAGACCTCGTTGGCCTCCCTCGGGTAGGCTAGCCGGGCGCCGGAGACGGCGGCGAGGCCGTCGGCCAGGCGCGCCGCCATGGCGTTGGCGTGGCGGGCGTTCTCCAGCCACAGATCGTCGGCGAGGTAGGCGTCGAACTGGGCTGCGAGAAACCGCATTTTCGAGAACAGATGGCCGCCCCGCTTGCGGCGGAAGGCGATGGTCTCGGCCAGGGCCGGGTCGAAACAGACGATCGCCTCGGCCGCGAAGGCGCCGTTCTTGCTCGCCCCGAAACACAAGACATCGACGCCGGCTTTCCACGAGGCCTCGGCCGGCGTGCAGCCGAGCCCGACCAAGGCATTGGCGAAGCGCGCCCCGTCCACGTGCAGCCGGAGCCCTCGCTCATGGGCATAATCGGCAAACGCGCGCAGCTCGTCGGGAGCGTAGACGCGCCCGGTTTCGGCGGCCTGGGAGAGGCTGATGGCGGCGGGCTGGGCGTTATGGACCCCGTGGATCAGCCGGGCGCGGGCGGCTTCGATGTCGGCGATCGCGATCTTGCCCTCGCGGTCGGGCAGGACCATCAGCTTGGCGCCACCGGTATAGAACTCCGGCGCGCCGCATTCATCGAGATTGACATGGGCCTGGGGATGGCAAAACACCGCCCCCCAGGGCGGCGTCATGGCGGCCAGCGCGACCGCGTTGGCGGCGGTGCCTGTCGCCATCAGGAAGACCGCCGCGTCGCACTCGAACACCTCTCCGATGCGGGCCTCGATGGCGCGGCTCAGGTCGTCCTCGCCATAGGCCGCGGCGGTGCCGGTATTGGCGGCGCCCAGTGCCGCGAGGATGGGGGGCGAGATGCCGGCGGTATTGTCGCTGCGGAAATCCATGGGGTGGACCCGTTGCCGTTGCGAGGGCGAGGGGCGGGTCGATCGCCCGCCCCGTTCGCGGGTTGGAAAGTCATGTTAGCCCAAGACGGTCCTGCAAAATGGCCGGATCGGCCTCCCCCAGGCCGGCCACCGCGATACCGTTGGAGGGGGCGAGGGGCAAACGGCGGGCGGGGCGGCACCCCTGGGCCCAGAGGCAATCGTCTCGGTTGACGCTATTCGAACGCGCGGTTGTCGACGATCTGCTCGTAGCTGGCATTGGGCATGGTCATATTCCAACCGACGGTCCAGTTGTAGGTATCGTCCCAGCGCTCGCGCGTGTAGGGCTGCGGCGGCGCATGCAACAGCCGCTGATGGCGGAAGTCCTTGGCGTCCAGCCGCCCCCCGGTTTCGTTGACGAAGTAGTGCACGTAAGGGGTCGGGTCCTTTGCCAGCACTTCGCAGGCGCGTGCCTGCGCACGGAACATGGCCGCGAGTGTCGGCCCGTCGAGATCGTCGCTGGCCGCTTCGGCGCGGGTGGAATGGGATTCCATCAGGACACGGAGGCCTTCCTTTTCGGCAACGCTGATCCACGGTTCCATCAAACTGACCGCGGCGACCTCGTCCTTTTTGAGCGCCTCGATCCGTTGCGGCATGGTTCCCGCGTTGGTCACCTTGACGTGTTCCTTTTTGAGGAACCCTTCCATCATCTTCAAGGTCGTAAAATGCGACCCGTTATTGGGCGTGACCGCGATTTCCTTGTTCTTGAGCATTTCCGGCTCGTAGTAATCGGAGTCCGGACTGACAACGATCGCGAACATCGACATGGAAGCGCCCAGGGACACGATTTTGCGCGAGCGCAAGCCACTCGCTTCGGCCTCGACGGCGCGTTTGACGATGCCCCATTCACACATGCGATATTGGTCGATGCCGCCGTCGTTGTAGACGGAATCGAGGGGGCGCTCGAAAATCGAATCGAACTGGACCTCGTGGGAGGTCGTGACCTGGGCCATCCCCGGTGTCGTCACGAATTCGATATCGAGCCCTTCATCCTTGAAAAAGCCCTCGTCGCGGGCGACCAGCACGGGCAAGTCATGGACCGCGTTCATGACCGCCAATTTCACCGGTGTTGCATTCGTTGCCATTCTTACCCCCAATTGCTACCGGGATCTCTGCCCGTTCCTGACCAGATTCAAATTCCCTAACCATCGTCACAGAGCGTCGATGAAAGGGGAGCAGAATCGGGAGGCAGGCACGGCCTGTCAACGGAAAATGCGAAGCCTGTGAACCCGAGCTCGTGTTTTGATGCAAGCACGGCGTCAGGTTGATGCGAAACCGATCGCCAAAAGTGTCCCCGGCTCGCGCCTGAAGATTTCGTTCTCGTTGCCGCAATTCCCTTTGCGGCTTCATCTTCAGCCGACGATGGGTTGAAAGTCCGCATCCACGTGATCGCCGAGAGCGAACGTCTGTGGCTTCTGCATCCAAAGGTTCGTTTGAAGCGCCAGCCGACGCCCGCGCGCCAGGCGCGTCACACGATGCCACCGAGACGGGTTGAAAATGACCAGCCGATCTTCAACAGGCCGAATACGCTGGAGGTCGGATGTCTCGACGTCGATCAGAGACTCCTGGTCCGACAATTCCATGAACCCACCGATGACATTCTCCACCAACACGTAAAGGACGTTTCCGATCGCGGGGCACACATAGCGTCCCTCGCGGCGATGTAAGGCCACGTCGCAGTCACGGTGCCATTTGAGCGCCTGCCCCTCGGTGAGGGGGTTGACCCAATATTCAAACCCGGCGATCTCGTTTTCCGAGATCTCTCTCTGCCACACCCTTTGGATGGCCTCTTCGATAGGATTTGCCGGCGGCGATTTCCACCACCCGTCCCACCACCTGTAGGCGCCGGCACTTTGGCTCCACACGTCCTTGTGGGCGAGCGCCTCCAGCAACGCCGCATCATTGAGAAACCTGTCTGATAAAAACATCGTCGCCTTATTCTTTTTAAACGCGAAACCGCGTTCGCCTGGCGAACCGCTGTACCGTTCGGTTGGATAGCGCGAATGCCGGCGCCGGCCGTTCGATTTCACGAAGTGTCTCGGATGTCCCCGTTTCTGGCTCCAAATCCAAGTACGTGTTTGACCTTAACATCCTTTGCGGCCTTTTCGACCGTTTTTGGTTCCAGGCGCAGGTTCAGCCGACCTCTCCCGTCACCTCAAAGCGGGCATGACGGGTGTCATCGCCGATCAGCCGCAGCGGGCGTTGCCGGAACCTTACTTGCCTCCCGCCTGCTGAATTGGGGGACAGGGAACGCTGCCATAGGAACAAAACACGCAGCAATCGCCGGCCAGGGGTTTCAACAGCGCACCGCACCCCGGGCAGTCGTAGACGTATTGGCAGGCATTTGTGGGCATCGTTTGCTCGGCCCGATGCCCGCATTCGGGGCATGTGACGGTGGATTTAAGCTCGGTCATGGTGCTTGCGCCGCATGACCAGGGCGTAGGCGGTGATGCCGATGAAAATCGCCAATGCCGGAAGAAGGACGTAGTCCAGGTACCCCACCAATGCCGATAGCCCCACCGCGCCCAGCGCGATCACCAGCGCAGGTGTCACGCAACATAACGCGGTGACACAGGTGCAGGTGATGCCGGTTTTCAGCAGGGTCGCATTCTTCACGGCAAAGGCACCCCGATACCCGCCGCCCTTAGCGCGGCTTCATCCGGGCCCCGCCCGGAACAGCACGCGGCGAGCTTTCCGTCAACCAGGATGGCGGGTACGGACCGTATGCCGAGCTGCCTGGCCCTTGCCGCGACGGTGGCATCCATCATGTCGAGGACGTCTATCTGGCATGACGGGCAGGCCAGCCGGGTCACGGTTTGAATGGCGTCCTCGCAGGTGGGGCAGCCGGCGCTGAAGATTTCGATATGACGCTGGTCGGCCATCGATGCCTCCTTTGTTGATTGCCTGTCCAATGGTACTATGCACCCTGTAGTTACTACAGGTTCAAGAGGGAATTTATGGCTGCAGGAAAAAACCATTCCGCCTATTCGATCGGCGATCTGGCCGAGCGAACGGGGTGCCGCGCCGAGACGGTGCGCTATTACGAACGCGAGGGGTTGATGCCGGATCCCCCTCGGAGCGCAGGCGGTCATCGGCTTTACGACTCCGGGCATTTGAAGCGCCTGAATTTCATTCGCCGTGCCCGTGAACTGGGGTTTACCGTCGAGCAGGTGCGGAGCCTTCTGGCCCTGGCCGACAGCGGAGATTTCACCTGCGCGGACGTGAAGGGGATGACCCTCGGCCACAGGGACGTCGTCAGGCGGAAACTGGCCGACTTAAGGCGCCTCGATCGCGCCCTGGCCGACCTTGCCGCCCAATGCGAGGGTGACGGCGGCCGGGACTGCGCCATCTTCGACGCCCTGTTTGACGCGGTGGGTCCGCGTCCAACCGGGTAATTCGGCCCGCCCCACCGATGCTGGTCTTAGAGATGTAGGGGCCTCGACCCGATCTCCACCTCCATGCCACGGCGGACGCTGGGTCAGCGCAAAGTCCGCCGGTGCCTCGCCCGCCTGCCCCGCATGTGCGGCCACGACGCACCCTGTCGGGGTTGCGCGCATAAATTCATGCTTCCGTCATTTGAGATTTTCTAATTTGCGGATGCCGGGATAATATTCCCATACGGTATGTCGAAACTGGGGCGAGGCCTGTCTGGGAAGAGGCCGGAACGACGGGGTGGGGAAATCGATCTTGCGACCGAAGTACGGAGTGGCCGGGCCGGTGGTTCGGGGGCCTGCGGCAGGTGGGCCGGCCGCCGGCGATCGCTGCCAGGATTGTCCCACCTTCGGGCGATTTACTGATTAGATCATTGATTTACTGATTTTATTTTTCCAAATACAAAATCGGGTCAATAATAATATTGCGGAAGCTGTTTTCCCAAAATTCATCGCAAAGAGGAGATTCCCATGCCGTTCGATGAATCCCTTGGCGAGAGGTCGCTTGCCAGTATCCGCATGGCCGTTGCCGACAGGCTCCGGAAATATGAAAACGAAAAATTCCAGACAATCGAACGAATCGAGGACTACAGTTGCAACAACGACGTTGCCAACCTTGGGACCGCGGGCAATGTCTTTGGCGCTATTGCCGACGCCCTCGAGGATGCAGGCGTGTTCGGAGACTATTCGACGGTCGGCGAAGTGGTCAAAAAACTTGTCGGGTCCGATCGCCACGACAGCATCCAGTGGATCGCGCACCACATTGGCTGCTCCTGTTTGGGGCTAGCCACCGGTGAGACCGTCGCCGAAAAGATTCTGACGCTGGACAAAGCCGGGAGGCCCCTATACCTGGCCGGTTCGTGATAAGCATGCCGGGGCACGCCTCTCGGCACCGTGTCAGCGGCGACGGGCCTGCGTACCTGGCCGAAACCTCGCGCGTAAGGCGCGGCTGATCTCGTCCAGGACCCCCTCCCAGGCGCCGCGTGTCTTTTGCCGGAACAGGCGGGCGCTGGGGTACCAGGGACTGTCCTCCCGCCCCAGCAGCCAGCGCCAATCGGGCTTGTAGCGAAGGGGGATCCAGACCTCGCGGCCCAGCGCCCCGGCGAGATGGGCGATGGCCGTATCCACCGAGACGACGAGATCGAGGTGCTCGATGAGCGCCGCCGTCTCGACGAAGTTCATCTCTTCGCCGAAGTGCTGGATCTCCGGGTGCGCCGCCAACACCTCAGCCTCGCCTTCCAAGAGGTCGTTGTGCAGGCTGAACCACGTGATCCCCGCAGTGCAAAGCCTGCTCATCAAGGCCAAGCCCATGCTGCGAGAGGAATCGGAGCCGTTCTCGGGGTTTCCCCGCCAGGCCAGGCCCACGCGCGGCATGTCCTTGGCCCCAAGGCGGTCTTGCCAGGCGGCGACCCGATCAGGATCGGCGGCGATGTATGTCTGCGGTGCCGGGATGGTCTCGACCGTCGTTCCGAAGGCGAGCGGCAGGCTCAACAGCGGGCAATGGCAATCGAAGGCGGGCAGGGGCTCGCCCTTGGCGATCAGCCGGTCGGGGCCGTCGAGACCCCGCAACACGCCCATCAGTGGC
>JAWWBR010000164.1:0-7295 GCA_033720855.1 Alphaproteobacteria bacterium | reverse complement strand
TCTTTGAAATATATGCGCCCGCCTTTGCGCTTGGTTTTGGTGATCTTGGCTGTGTGGGTGTAGTAGACGAGCTTACGCTTGGCCACCTTCCCAGAAAGCGCCGCCTTGACCTGTTTCACGGTTTCCGGCGTGACCGAATAGAGGCGGGCTACCACCGCCTCCACCTCCCCCGCCGACGCGGTGTTCAGGGTGAGCTTCTGTCGTTTTGCATCGGCAATAAAGGCAGGGTCCTTAACCGCACCGTCGAAGCCCAGGCGCAGCAGCTCAACCCGGTCCTTGGGCGTGCCCGGAGGTGCCGCGAACATCCGCGCGATCTCCAGGGGCGTGAACATGAAAGAAAAGATTTTCTTTTGATCCGCATTCTTCGCCAAATCGAGAAGGTTGGGGAGGTGGGCATAATCGGGATCTGGCTTATTGGAAGCGATCATCACCACTTTTAGCCGGCCTGACTTGATGTCCTTGGCCCGCTGGAACTTGAGGATCGAGGTGTAGGAGCCGCATTCGCCGTGGATTTCACCTCGTTCCATAGCCAGTAGGCGCAAACCAGATGCTCGGTAGCCCAAGATGATCTTAAATTTGGTGCCGAGTAGGGCATTGGCAAGCTTCGGGTAGCTGTACGACTCACCGCCCCGGCCCGAGCCCCCCATAATAATTTCGCGTTTGAAAAAATCGCTAACGGAAGTCACGCCTGTAGTCTGCCAAAAGACACAGCTAGAGGTTTCCGCATTTAGGTTGCCGATATATTCGAACTTGCGGCCATCGAACTTCGCCCGCTTATTGCCAAGGATTGAGTCCTTGAGCGCGCTAGAACGCACATTGCCGATAAACGTACCGTCCTTGGGCGCAAGATTGTATGTGTAGTTGGCCAGCACCATGCCGCTGGCACCAGTGCGATTCCTGTTGATGACGCTGGGGTTGCCAGGAATGTACTTGGAGATATGCCGCCCCAACAGCCGGGTATAGAGGTCAAAGCCGCCCCCAGCACCGGCCGAGGCAGTCAGGGTTAATCGCTTGCCTTTGTAAAAATCTGCTGCCGTGGCAGTGGTACCGGCGAGGAAAATGGCGAAGCTGGCGATGCAGGAAAAGAGCCGCTGGCTGTTCATTATGTCCCCCCTGTCTGTCTATGATTTTGGCAGCAGCTTACCACGCTTCGGCTAGTTGGTCACATCCCCACAAAAGGCGGCGATACTTCAAGCAACCGCGTCAGCGAAACGAAATGCCGTCAAGCGTTGTGAACGAGAATTTATCGTGCATTCGGGGGATGACCGTGAGCTGATACAAGGCATATTCCATTTCGTAATCCGAATGGGCATAGATTCCATCTAGTGGCACAACTACGGAAAAGCCGTGAACGCGCGCCGCCGTCGACCCAGTGTAAAGCATCGAAAAATTAGCCGATCCGCCGAGAAAGATGATCGTCTCGGTACCCCATTCTTGTAAAAGCGGGAGCATCTCACCGCTGGCGAACTTGTCGTAGGCGTGGGGGTAAAGCACGGGTTCGTTGCTTTGCCGTTTCATGGGTTCGGCAATGCGATCTTCGGGCTTCCCTTTGTCCCATGCCGGGACGATGAAGATGACGGGTACCGCGGCCGCCCGCGCGCGATCGAGGAACCCCGGCACCGTTTTTACTAATTCATGACCTACATGGGAGGGGTCGCAGGCCTTGATGTGCAGATCCAATGCGATCACCGTCGTGGTGGCCGGGTTAAGAGTGACCGGTTGCGGGGCGGTGCTTTTCTTGCCCTTACGCCGGGCTGGCCGGCCGGAGGCGAAGGAAATTTCTTGGGCATCCGGTTCGGTTTCGACCACTGAGGCGTCAAATGTGACGCCGCAATTCGGACAGTAGATCTCCTCCAACATCATCCGTCCTTCCATAAGTTCCCGATGGGGACCCATGCTTGAGGGCGGCAGCTGTTTCACCACGCAGCGGGCGCGCCAGTCACCATCGGCCCCGGATAAACGGTGACCGCAGCGCGAACACTGAATCCATGCACCGCTCTTCGTTTCCGCGATCTCCAGGTTCTCTTGAAAGGGTCGGCTCATGGCGCTGCCTCCAGATGTTTTTCTCGCCGCGATCGGCGAACCTTCTCTGTTTCCGGCACATCGACGGCTAGCGTATCTTGGTCCAGGACCACGCCATAGACCTCGCGCGCTGTCACCAATGTCACCAGTTCTTTCTCCACATCGATTCGCACCGCCTCTGGATCGCGATCGAGGGCTGAACCGTAGCCGCCACCCATGCCCAACGTGTAATAGAGGACGTCGTCAGTACGGATTTTGAAATTGGTATATGGAAGAACCGTACGCACTCCTCCAAGCTCCTCCAGGGTGCCCGGGATGGTGTTATCGGCAATATGGCTGCCCAGGCTTGTACCTTGATAAAGCTCGAGCACGCTCGGCGCCGCCGGATAGCCGCCAAACAATCCCTTGCCACCATTAGTCAACCCTGCCACGCCATAGGCCACGCCGTCGATTTCGCCGTTAGGCGACTTGTGGACGGTGAACGCCATCTCCGCGCCAGTACCTCCGCGGAACCGCCCCGCGCCTTGGCGGTCCTTGGCGTGGCGGCGAAATAGGAAAAGCATCGGGCAGTTCATTTCTAACCACTCGACATTGGCGCAGGTCATGAAGTCGAGCTTCGAGGTTTCCACTCCGTCTTTTGAGGCGCGCGCACCGCTGCCGCTCAGCGGCGACATGGCAAGGCTGGTGGAATAAAACGTCCCGTACTGGTTGAGCCCTGAAGTCCGGATCCGTCGGCCGCCCCACAAACGAACCATGATCTCATTGCGCCACTTTTCGCTTCCCGCCAGCATGCTGTTCAGCACAGAGATCACCACGAATTTCGCCGTCGCGCCGCCGGACGTGGTGCTCATGGAAACCGGCGCGGGATAGGTAGGGTTCATAAGGGTGCCTTCGGGCACGAGGGTCTTGATGGGCCGGAACAGTCCATGGTTACGAGGCAGGTCGTATCCTAGGGTCTCCACCACGCCCTCGAAGCAGGCGCCGAAGGTCGCGTGGTAAGGCAGATTTACGCCGGTTCTAGCCTGGGGATCAGTGCCGTCGAAATCGAAGACCAACTGGTCGCCTGTCTTGCAGAGCCGCAGTCGGACAGTCCAGGTTTGGCCCTTGGATTCTATCGTGGCACTCTCGTGCCACTCGCCGTCCGGAATTTCCTTTAGACGCCGCCGCAGACCGGCCTCGGAATGATTGATCATTTGCGCTGTAACCGCGTCGACGAGGTCACAGCCATAGGCCGCGTAAAGCTCTTGCATGCGGCTGCGGGCGACGTTATGGCCCGCCAGCTGGCAATTTATATCGAGCGCAACCATATCCGGCCTACGCGTCATGTTAATCAGGGTATCGAACACGTCCTTGCGCAGTGTGCCCCGGTCGACGAGCTTGATCCCCGGCACCCGCAGGCCTTCCTGGCAGATCTCGGTGGCATCGGGGGAATTGCCGCCCGGCGACAGGGCCCCGATATCCATGACGTGTACGAAGGATGCGCTCCATCCCACTAATTTCCCCTCGAAATGAATGGGCGAGACGATATAGACGTCCGATTGATGAATCGCCGAAACATAGGGGTCGTTGAGGAAGAAAGCGTCACCCTCGTTTACTCCGTCATATTGGGCGAAGCGCTCTATGATCGATTTCACAGTAAACCCACCGCAGGCCACGTGCCACGGTTGGGATTCACCGGTCGCCAGGATCTCGCCGTCAGCGCGGTAGAGCGAGGCCATGTAGTCATGCAGTTGCGTGGTGTTAACGGTACCGCCGACGCGCTCGATAGTAGAGCCCATTTCCTTGGCAATGCGGTGCAGGCGATGGGAAAGGATCTCGAACGTGACTGGATCGACAGCCTCGCTGTCCGGAGCGTTAGCGCGCCGCTGCATGGCTGACCTCCTCGAGTGCGGCAGTTTCGTCGCCGATGACAATGCGGATATTGCCGAATTCGTCCATTTGCGCCCGATCGCCGGGATTGATTACGACGGTGGTGATGGGTGTCTCGATGATCGCGGGCTCTGAGATTTCCATCGCCGGACGCATCCGGTCGATGTCGTAAATTGGAACAGGCACGTAATCCCCGAATTCCGTGAAAAAAGCCGCGCGTTCTCCTTTCTTAGCCGCCATGGCATCCCTGCTGCCGCCTGCGGCGCGAACCAAGGCTGGTTTCGGCAGTGCGCCCGAGCCGATGACGCGGTAGGTTACGATTTCCTTACCGGCGGCGCGGTAGGCCGAACCCTTGCCATAGGTTTGTTCATAAAGCGTGTCGAAGCGACCGTAGAGCCGCTCCAGGTCGGCCTCGGTTAGGTCGGCCCATCCGGCTGGCAGGGGAACGTTGAGTTCATGAACCTGGTACCGGTAGCGCATGTCGACGCTGCGCTGGATCGTGATGTCTTTGCCGGAGAATCCGGCCCCCTTGAGGTCATCGCGAGTGCGAGCGACCATTGGCGCGAACACCTTGTTCAGATATTCCGGCGCCACCGGAACCTGGGTGCGATCGGAAAGTCCCGACTCATAAGCGACGTCTGACGCTACAAGTCCCACCGCGCTGTGGACCGAAGCAGTCGCCGGAATTATCACCTGTTTGATGCCAAGCTCTGCCGCGAAACGGCTGGCATGGGCCGGGCCGGCGCCGCCGAAGGCAAACAGGGTGTCGCCCCGCGGATCGTGGCCACGCTGGATCGTTGCGGTACTGATCAGGTCGCTCATTTGCGCGTTGACGATCCGGTAGATGGCGTTTGCCGCCTCGGTCGCCGTCATCGCCAGAGGGCCGGCGATTTTTTCCTCTATGGCGCGGCGGGCGCCGTCCACATCCAAACCAATCCGGCCACCGAGAAAATAGTCGTGATTGAGGTACCCTAGAATAAGGTTTGCGTCCGTCACTGTCGGTTCTGTACCGCCTTGGCGGTAGCAGACGGGTCCGGGGCTGGCGCCCGCCCCTTGCGGGCCGACTTTCAGCAAGCCCGTTCCCGGTTCGACCCAGGCGATCGATCCTCCTCCGGCACCTATGCTCTCGACCCAGATCTTGGGCGATAAAAGGTGGTGGCGCAGGAAAACCGGGTGATAGTCGCGCTCCAATTCACCATCCCTGACGACGCCAACCTTGAAAGTGGTCCCGCCCATGTCGGCGGCAACGATGTTGTCAATCCCGGCAAGCTTTCCCGTGAACTGGCAGGCGACAACCCCCGAGGCGGGCCCCGATTCTATTGTCCCTACCGCCTTCTGGGTTGAGGCATCGATATCGAGGACGCCGCCATAGGCCTGCATGATGAGCGGCTCCCGGTCGAACCCATTTCTGCGCAGCAAGCCCCGTAAATTCTGCAAATAGGTCCCGATTTTAGGGCCAATATAGGCGTTGAAGACCGTGGTCGCGGTACGCTCGTATTCCCCCTGGAAGGACGCTATGTCGCTTGACAGCGTCACAAAAATATCGGGGCAATTTTCACTCAGGTAGTCGCCGATCATGCGCTCGTGGCACGGGTTTGAGACGGACCACAGCAGGGCCACGGCGATGGCTTCAACCCCTTGGTCAAGAAGTTCGTCAACGGCACGCTGTATTTCCTCTCGCTCCAGGCGCACGAGGACATCGCCCTCAAAATCGATGCGTTCCTGGACCTCGGCAATTAGCTTCTTGGGAACAAAGGGTTCGGGCTTAGTCAGCGCCGAGGAATGATTGGCCTCTGCTTCGGGAAGCCCGGCGGTGACCCCGCCGCGCATCATCAAGATGGCGTCCCCGAAACCCTTCGTAGCGATCAGCCCTGTCTTGGCCCCGCTTCGCGTGATCAGCGTGTTATCGCCGATGGTGCAGGCGTGATAGAAGAGCCGCGTACTCGCAAGCACATCCCGCGCATGGGACATGCCCAAATTATTCGCCGCTGCTTCGACCGCATCAAGCACGCCTTCCGCGAAATTATTCGGTGTCGAGGATGCCTTTCCGAAAGACATCGTCCCCTGATCACCCACAACGACGCAATCGGTAAAGGTCCCGCCTATGTCGACGCCAACAATGAAACCATCACTCATGCACGTTACCCCAAACTTTTTTCTTGTGACAAACCTTAGGCGCAGCGGGGGAACAAGAAAAGAGCATTGTCCGGGGCTTCAACACAGCGGAATCATGCACGGCGTATGAGGCATCGGATGAAGGGATCGCTCGTGCGTCGGCGATTGAATGTGGGAAATCCACGAGATACGATATCAAAGGTTACCATGGGGGGCTGAGAAATGATAACCGGCAGGCAAATTCGCGGGGCGACTTGGCGGCTTTTCGTTATCGGGCTTGCGGCGGTTTGCACCGCCTTTCCCGCCGCGGCCGCGGAAGTATCATTCAAAGGTAAGATCAATGTGATAATCGGGACCACTCCTGGTGGCGGCACCGACGGAACGACCCGGCTCGTTGGTCGCTTCCTGGCAAAGTACTTGCCTGGTCGGCCACAAATGATCTACCGCAACATGCCGGCGGGAGGCGGGCTGAAGGCGACCAATTACCTGGCCAACCAGGCGAAACGCGATGGAACGGTCTGGATGGGCGGTGACGGCGATTACATAGATGCCGAAACTCTACGCCGCGACATTGCCAAGTTCGACCCCCGAAAATTCCATTTTATCGGCGGAATCACTCGTGGCGGGACGGTTATGCCGCTTCATAAGAACAAGCTTACCAACCTGCTAGACAAATCGAAGAAGCCGGTCAACCTCGGCTCCCAGGACGGCACCGGTTCGCTCGTAGGCATGGCGATGTGGGCCGCTGAAGCGCGGGGATGGAATTTGCGCTTCGTCATCGGCTACCCCGGCACCGGCGCAATGGCCCTGGCGACCCGCCGGGGTGAACTAGACGGGTTCGGTACCTCTGACCGCCGCGTTCTCGATACCCTATTCCGCACGGGAAATTTCACGGGTGTAGCGCAAATTGGCGATTTTCGCGGCGGCAAGGTTGTGGCGCGTTCCTCCTATCCTAATGTTCCGACAATCGACTCCCTGGTCGCCGACAGGCTCTCGGGCATTGCGGCACAGACTTACAAAGCCTGGCGCGATGCCAATCAAATCGACAAATGGTATGCCCTTCCGCCCAACACACCGGCCGCCGTCGTCAAAGCCTATCGCGCGGCCTATGCCAAAGCAGTCAGGGACCCCGAATTCATCAAGTTCGGGAGATTCCAGTTCAGCGAGGATTTTGGGAGCCAGGACGGAGAGGAAGTTGCCCAGCTGGTGGCCACCTCGTCGTTTCCAAGCGCTGAAATCAACGCCTATGAGGTCAAATTACGAGCCAAGTATGGCTTGCCTACGAAACC
>JAWWBR010000163.1:0-7300 GCA_033720855.1 Alphaproteobacteria bacterium | reverse complement strand
GGGGTCGGCAGGCTGGCCCCATAGGCGATGCGCACCAGCACCATTTCCGCCGCCTTCATGGGCTGGGGCGCCGACTGGACCTCGCCGAGCCCCTTCAACAGCATCTGCCAGGCCCGGGCCAGGGCGGCCATGGACAATCCCTCGGCCAATTTGCACCCGATCACGCGCTCGGCCTCGGGCACCATCGGATCGTCGGCGACGTCCGGGGTGATCTTCACCCGGGTCAGCCAATGGGTGAGGTCCAAGAGGTCGCCCATGATGCACTCGGCGTCGGCGCCGGCGACGTGCTGGGCCGAAAGCCGATCCAGGGCCGCGGCGATATCCCCCTTCATCACGGATTCGAACAGCCCGAACACCTGCGACCTGTCGGCCAGGCCGAGCATGGCGCGCACCGCATCCTCGCCGACGGCGGCCCCCGCCCCCTCGGTGGCAAAGGCCTGATCGAGGATCGACAGGCCGTCGCGCACGGACCCGTCGGCGACCCGGGCGATCAGCCTCAGCGCGCCCGCCTCCACATTGATGCCCTCGGCCTCGGCGATGGCGGCGAAATGGCGGGCAAGCTCTTCCTCGGCCACCCGCCGGAGGTCGAAGCGCTGGCAGCGGGAGACCACCGTCACCGGGACCTTGCGGACCTCGGTGGTGGCGAAGACGAACTTCACGTGCTCGGGCGGCTCCTCCAGGGTCTTCAACAGCGCATTGAAGGCGTTGGTCGACAGCATGTGCACTTCGTCGATGATGTAGACCTTGAAGCGCGCGCTGGTGGGGCGATAGCGCACCCCCTCGATGAGCTCGCGCACGTCGTCGACGCCGGTGCGGCTGGCGGCATCCATCTCGAGGATATCCGGATGGCGGCCGTCGGCGATGGCGATGCAGGTCTCGCAGCTGCCGCAGGGGGTCGCCGTGGGGCGATCACCGGCGTCGGGACCGGTGCAGTTCAGCGCCAAGGCGATGATCCGCGCCGCAGTGGTCTTGCCGACGCCGCGCACGCCCGTCAGCAGCCAGGCATGAGCCAGGCGGTCGGCGGCGATGGCATTGGTGAGCGTCCGCACCAGGGCGTCCTGGCCGATCATCTCGGCGAAGGTCTTGGGACGGTATTTGCGGGCCAGCACCTGATAGGCCGCGCCTGCGGCCGGTTCCTCGCCCTTTATCGGAGTGTCGCCGCTGGGTTCTCGCTGCTCGTCGTTCATGCCTTGGATCGTGGCTTGCCGCTCGGCACGCGCCGCCTGTCGCGCGCTTCGTCATTAAGGTGGGAGACTGGACAACGACCCGGGCGAAACCCGTTACGGCTGCTTCCTTCCGGACCTGACCGGGTTGGCGGGGCGCCCGTCCACCGCCAGCCTCCCGACGCCGACTATACCAGCTTTGGCGAGCGCCCGGACAACAGATTTCCCGGCGGCCGGGCCCCGCGGCACGGGATCGCGCGTATCCTATTCAGGTGATTTCCGCGGCCCGCCTGACGCTCGCGATCAGCGAGGTGCGCAACATGAACGCCCGCGCGCGCACGGGATCCTCGGAGATCTCCCGGAGCTCCTCCATGCGTTTCTGGCGCTGGCCCATGTCCCTTTCCTCCAGCCGCTTCTTGTTCTCGATGGTCTGGGCCTGGATGAACTCGGTGTTGGAGATGCGCCGCTGGCGGTCGTAGAGGTCGAGCAGGCGGTCATCGGCCTCGCCCTTCCACACCGGCGCCAGCTTGTCCGCGAGATTGACGGCATCGTGGATGCCGCCGTTCAGGCCCATGCCGCCGATGGAGTTGTTGAGATGGGCCGAGTCGCCGGCGAGCAGGCAGCGCCCGGCGCGGAAGCTCACGGCGACGCGCTGGTGGATCTTGTAGAGATTGCGGTGGACGATCTCGTAATCGCTGTCCTTGGGAAAGAAGCGCTTGAGGGTCGCCTGGGCGTTCTCGTCGCCGAGCACCTCGGCATCGGACCTGTCCGGGTCGACCGGGAACACCGCGCGCCACAGGCCCGGAGGGCCGTCGGCGGCGACCTTGAAGAGATTGCACCACTCTTCGGGATCGAAGAAATAGTTGCGATAGACCAGGTCCTTATGGGCCTGGAAATCGAACGGCGAGGTCAATACCAGGAAATGCTCGGGATAGGTGAATCCCTCGAACTCGATGCCGAGCGCCTTGCGCACCTCGCTGCGCCCGCCGTCGGCGCCGATCAGGTAGGCGCCCTTCAGCTGCCGCGTCCCTTCGGGGGTATCGACGGTGACGGTGACGCCGTCGCCGTCCTGGGCGAGACCGGCGACCCGGTGGGAAAACCGCACCTCGGTCCCCGGCAGCGCCGTGAGCGCGTCGTAGGTGATCGACGCGGTCTTGAACTGCTCGCACTGGATGACATAGGGGAAACGGCAGTCGTTCTCCAGGAGCTGATGGTCGAATTCGGCCACCATGTCGCCGCTGATGCGGTCCCAGAAGCGGAAATGACGGCAGTGGAGGCCCTGGCGCTCGACCTCTTCGAGAATCCCCAGATCGTCCAGCATCTCGAGGGTCGCGGGGTGGGTGGTGGCCGCGCGCGGGTCCTCATAAAGAGCCGGCTCGGCCTCGAGAACGATCACCGGCACGCCCCTCTGCGCCAGGGCCAGCGCCGAGATCAGCCCGACCGGCCCGGCGCCGGCGATCAAGACGGGGCTGTGTTCGCCCATATCGGTCCTCAGATTTCCCTCGGTCGGGCGCCGGGCCCGGCGCCCGGTCGCGACGGCATATAGTTATCCCATCGCCGGCCGATCCTCAACGGTGCCGGCTTCGGAACCTCAGCCCAGGCAGGGTTCCGCCGGAGCCGCGACGGGGGCGCTCGAGGGGGTCCCGGCCGAGGGCCGGGATTTCACGATATCCATGTAGTGGCGCCGGCGCCTGGCCAGTTCGCGCTCGCTGTAGATCTCACCATAGAGCCACATCAGCCCCGTTTCGAGCTCTTGGACGGTCATGTTGCGGGGCCGGAAATTGACGTCGAACAGCGTGCAGCGGTCCCAGAACCGCTCGCGCAGCAGCCGGCCCTCGCGCATGAGGCGGCGATACAAAGGCGTCCCCGGGAACGGCGTCGGCACCGTGACCTGGACCTCGAGCAGACGGGACCGGGTGATGAAGTCGCGCAGCTCCTCGAAGATGTCCGGGGTGTCGCCGTCGAGGCCGGCGATGAAGCATCCATTGACGGTGACGCCGCGGGACTGGATGCGGTCGATGGCGTCGAGATAGCGGTTGAATTTGCCAACCTTCCAGTGCCGGGGGTCGACGCCGCCGAGGGACGCCCGGTTGGGGCTCTCGAGCCCGATCAGGATCTGGCGGCAGCCGCTTTCGGCCAGCAGGTCGAGCAGTTCGTCATCCTCGGCGACCGAGACGTCGGTCTCCGTGAACCAGTGCAGCCCCAAGGGCGCCAGGGCCTTCAGGAACGCCTTCGACCATTTGCGGTTGACGAAGGTGTTGTCGTCGGCGAATTCGAAGAACGGCTTGGATTTCGCCTCGAGCGCCGCCTTGATCTCGTCGATCAGCAGCTCGACCGGCTTCTGCTGGAAGCTCGAGGTGATGCGGATGCTGGCGGCACAGAACTCGCAGTCGTGGGGACAGCCGCGCGAGGTCTGCACGGTCAGCCGGTTGTAGGGCCGGTCCCGCATCAGATCGAAGCGCGGCTTGGCGTAATTGCCGGGTGCGAAAACGTCCTTGGCGAGGCCGATGTATCTCTTCTTCATGTGTCCGGCGCGGAAATCCGCCACCAATTGCGGCCACGCGCCCTCGGCGCCGTTGACGACGATGGCATCGGCGTGCTCGGCCGCCTCGTCCGGCATCAGGCTCACGTGAATGCCGCCCAGCACCACGGGAATGCCCGCCGCGCGGTAGCGGTCGGCCAAGGCATAGGCGTCGTCGATCATCGCCGTGAAGGAGGAGATGCCGACCAGGTCGAAGGGCTCGAGGTCGCCCTCGGCGGGCAGCTCGTCGATCTCGCGATAGGCCACCTCGACGTCATCGGGGGTCAATGCCGCCACCGTCAACAGGCCGAGGCTGGGCAGCTGCGCGATGACCTTCCCGCGCTCGACGAATTGCGGCAGGGTCACGCCCAGGGCGACAAGTTCCGGATTGCGCACCCTGACCCCGCTCATGGCGATGAGACCGATCCTCATGACCGGCCTCTCCAGGCGCCGTCGCCCGCGGCCTGGTTCACCGCCACCGTGAGATCCTCGAGGCTGCGGATGTCGCGGACCTGGCTGTCGAGCAGAAGGACCCCGAACGCGTCCTCGAGCTTCGAGAGCAGCTCCAGGCGATCGAGGCTGTCCAGCCCGAGAACCTCGCAGAAATCCTCGTCAACGGCGATATCCGCCACATCCTGGCCGGTCGTCGCCGCCAGCCCGTTGCGGACCTGCTGCATGGAAATCATCATCGTCGTCGTATTCATGTCAGGCTCCATCTCTTGCGGCATTTCCGCCAAGGCAGCCCCGCCAGGCGGCGCCGGCGGCAAGGCACAGGGACAGGAAGACGCAGAAAACGGGGAACGGCGCGAGATAGACCAGGGCGGGGACCCAGGCGGCGGCGATCAAGAGCGGCGGCAGGCCGATATTGCCGAGGTTCATCAGCGCCAGCGCCCGGGCCCTAGAGGCCGCGGTAAAGGGCAGGCGCCGGGCCTGTCCGGCCAGCGCCAGGTTGATCATGCCGAGCCCGAAAAAGGCAATATGGCCGAGACGCAGAAGCCGCCGCGGCAACTCGTCATAGGCGCCGATGAATTCGGGCACGGGGATCGGGCCGACGAAGGACCAAAGGCCCAGGACCATTCCCGAGACGACGCAAAGAAGGAGGCTGGAAAAGCCGATGGCGCGATTGACGGCCCCTTCGCCTTGCCCAAGGGCGGCGCGCAGGCCACGGGCGTCTTGAGCGCCGGAGAACGAGCCTATCGCGGTCTCTCGTCCCATAAATGCCGTCTCCCATCCCTTGGCGGTTCGCCGCCGGGTCGATCCCGGCAATTAATTGAACACCGTTCATATAAAATTAGGTTGTGCGGAAATTTTTTGCAAGCTATTTTTTGAACAGCGTTCATTTATTTTTCTGCGGCAATGGCACGGCGATCAGATCACACGCGGGAGGAACTGAAGGAACTGGCGCTCACCGAAGCGGCCAAGACGGCGCGCCGGCGGGGCTGGCGGGCCGTCACCGCGCGCGGCGTGGCCCGGGCTATCGGCTATACCCCGGGCACCCTCTATAACGTCTTCAAGAACCTGGACGACCTTCTGCTGCAGATGAACGGACGCACCCTGGACGCGCTTTATGCGCACGTGACCCAGGCACCGGTCAGCGACGCGCCGGCCGAGGCCCTGCGCCAGTTGGGAACCCGTTACGCGGCCTTCGTCGCCAAACATCCGAGATTGTGGGCCGCGGTCATGGAATTCGAGCCCAAGCGCGGGTCCGAGCTGCCCGCCTGGTACCGGGCGCGCGCCGTTCGCCTGGTCGGCCTCGGCGAACGCGCGATCGCCGGCTATTTCGCGGATGGCCAGGAGGAGGAACGCCAGCGCAGCGCCTATGTGTTGTGGAGCGCGCTTTACGGCATCACCGCGCGCAATCAGTCGACGCGTTTCACGCCCGACGACGACACCGCCCACCTGCTCGACAATTTTATCACCACCTATATCGCCGGGCTCGAGCGGCTGCGCCGCGCCGGGCGCGGGCGGACCAAACCCAAAGGCCGGGCGAAGGGGGCCTGAGACGCGGCGCCGGAGACGGCCGATCGCGGAGCGGCTTCAGTCGCCGTCCTCGTCCTTGAGGGTGCGGATTTCGGTGTTCATCTCGACGTCCTTGCGCCGGCGCTGGGCGAAGATCTTGCCGGTCTCCCAGTATTCGCTCTTGACCGCGCGCTCGGCCATGCGCTCGAAATCCTCGTTCCATTCGCCGAGATCGTAGCCGTACCAGGGCATCTCGGGGGTGAGCTCGGGCAGGCCGAGCTCGTCCCAGATCTTGGCCGCCGCCTCCATGTATTCGCGTTTGGGCATGGCCACCGGCGGATAGCTCTCCTTCAGGGTGGCGTCGATCAGCACCGCCGCATCCTCGCTTTCCACCTGGCTGCGCGGGCCGTGGCCCTCGTGCTTGTGCTTGATGATCTCGACGTCGTTCTGGGGCCGGGCGCGGTAGGACATCGCCCAGAACAGCGCATCGCCGTTGCCGGTATCGATATCGTCGTTGACGGCGACGATCCACTTGCCCTCGGCCTGGCGGAAGGCGGCGATGCCGTACATCGCCCGCCAGATCTCGGTGCGCGGGGTGCCGCGCTCGAAGACGATGGAGACGACGCGCTGCAGAGAGGTCAGGTTCTCGTGGGCCTTGACCGCGATCAGGCCCTGGATGCCGAGGTTTTCGCGCAGATGCCGGGTCTGGGCGGCCTCGAAGGCGAAGCGGCGGATGACGCTGGACTCGCTCGGCGCCACCTGGCTCATCCACGAGGTGATGATGGCGTGCTTGCGCCGGGTGATGGCGGTGACGTTCATGAAGCCGTTGTATTCGCAGAGGTTGATGTAGCCGTGGGATTCGCCGAACGGCGCTTCCGGTTCCAGGTATTCGGTGTCGACCAGGCCCTCGACGATGATCTCGGCGTCGGCGGGCACCAACAGGTCGACGGTCTTGGCCGGCACCATGCGGATCGGGCTTCCCACCAGCGCGCCGGTGACGGCGAGCTCGTCCTGCTCCTCGGGCATTTTCTGTACCGCCCCATAGGAAACCATCGGCGGGCAGCCCACCACGGCGACACACGGCATGGGTTCGCCCCGCGCCTTCCATTTGCACCAGTGCATATAGCCGCCGGTCCGGAGCTCGACGGAGGTGTTGATGCCCATGCGGTCGGGCGCCTTGATCTGGCCCCGGTAGTTGCCGATGTTCTGGATGCCGGTGTCCGGGTCCTTGGTGATGAAATGGGACGATGAGGTATAGGGCGCGTTGTCCCAGCCCGGGGTCGAGATCGGCACCGGGATATCGTCGAGGCCATGGCCGTTCAGGAGATCGGCCCCCTGGTATACCAGTTCCTGGCAGGGCGCATCGGCGGCATCGACGATTTCCGGCGGCAACGGATTGCTCAGCGCCCGGTTCCACTGCTCGCGGACCTGATCCAGGGGATAGCCGATGCCGACCTCGTAGATCGCGGGGTTGCCGCCGAGGCCGCAAATCAGCACCGGAATGTCGAACTTGCGCCCCTTGCTGTCGATGACGTTGGTGAACAGGAAGGCCTTGCGGTCCTTCTCCTGGATGCCGCCGCGGTACTGCCAGCGCACCAGGGGATGCATCTCGGTATCCTTGTTGATGGGGCGATCGACCTCGACCAGCAGGCCGGCC
>JAWWBR010000162.1:0-7348 GCA_033720855.1 Alphaproteobacteria bacterium | reverse complement strand
GCCCCACAACGTGCTCGCGCAGGTCCCCCGAGACCAACCCCACCCGCAGCCGTTTCTCCGCATCCCTAGAAACCGGCCACGCCCTGAACGGCTCCGCACGCGCCGCAACAACCGACCCAAACCGCTCCGCCGCCGCCTTCAAAGACGATGACCGCGTCTCCGGCATCAATCTGAGAATATAGATAAGGTTATTGTGGGCCATGGGATAATCAGGGTCGATGTCCAGAGCCTTACGAAAGCTCTCGAGCGCTTCGCCCGACTGACCGAGGTCGTTGAGAGCGGTGCCGAGGTTGTTGTGGGCTTCGGCGTTGTCCGGCATCAATTCAATCGCTTGGCGATAACTGGTGACGGCCTCTTTCACCAAACCCGCAGCCTTGAGGGCGGTGCCGAGGTTGTTGTGGGCTTCGGCGTAATCGGAATCGAGGGCCAGGGCCCTGCGGAAGCTCTGGGCGGCCTCTCGGACCCTGCCCTGTTCAAGGCGAACGGCGCCGAGATTGTTGTGGGCAAGGGCATAATCCGGATCGAGGGCCAGGGCCCGGTCGAGGGATAGGGCGGCTTGGTCGAGCCGGCCTTGCGCCCGCAGGGCGTTGCCGAGGTTGTTGTGGGCTTCCGCGTAATCGGGCTTGAGCGCAAGGGCCTTGCCGAAGCTTTCGATCGCCTCGTCGAGGCGAGTCTGGTCAAGCAACACGGTGCCAAGATTGTTTCGCGCCAGGGCGTAACGGGGATTGAGCGCCAGGGCGCGCTGATAGCTCTGCACGGCCTGGTCGAGTTTGCCAAGGTCCCGCAATACATTGCCGAGATTGTTGTGGGCCTCCGCGTAATCGGGCTTGAGGGCGAGAGCCTGGCGATAACTGGCAGCGGCCTCGCTCGATCGGCCCAGCTCCCGCAGCACCATGCCCAGGTTGTTGTGGGCCTCGACGAACTCCGGCTTGAGCGCCAGGGCCTTTTTCAGGCTCTCGACGGCTTCCTCGCGGCGGCCCAGGTTCCTGAGGACGAGCCCAAGGTTGCCGAGCGCCTCGGCGAAATCCGGCTTCGAAGCAAGGGCGGCGGTAATGTGGGTCCGCGCCGCCTCGTCGTCGCCCATTTGGTGGCAGGCCAGACCCAACAGGTGTAGCGTTTCCGCGTGCGCGGGATGGGTTTGCAGGATGTCCCGGTAAACAGCCACGGCCTGGTCGAAGCGACCCGCCTTCTGGAACTCCACGGCGGTATGGAGTAACCGCGCCAATTCCTCGGGCCCCGCCGCGCGGTTGCTCCCGGCTTCCCGGTTCTCCTGCCGTGTCGGTCCGCGGCGTCCCCGCTGGGTCATGACGAGTATTCTCATTTCGCTTGGCGCCGCCGACCAGGCACGCCGTAATCTGGCGCAAGCATTCCCGCTCGGCGTTACACTGTCAATGCTACGAGCCCGCAACAGGGCGAGGTCTGGCGCCCCCTCGCCAACATCCAGCTTGAACGTTCTCACAAGCTGCGGTATTGATCATCGCGTTTCACACGAATCGCTAAAATCTGTGCTTACTGGCAATCGGGATTGTCGACACCATGATCCCAAAGCGTATATCTACTTTGGCGCTTCTTGCGGCCGTCATCGCCACGCTGGCGCTGACCGGATGCACGATCACGCCCGACAAAGACACCGAATACCCCGAATATGACGCCAAGGACTCCTATCGCGAGCGTTGGGCCAAACTCGAAGGCGGGGATGAAACCCTGTTCGGTGAGTTGTCGCTCGGCGGGGAAACCCAAAGGCGCCCCGATGGCGCCGGCCTTTCCAATGTCAATTACTATCTCTGGCGCGCCACCCTCGAGACCCTGGATCTGGGGCCGCTTGAAAGTGCCGACCCCTTCGGCGGCGTTATCATCACCGACTGGTTCTCGCTGGAGAACGAGCCGGGAAGCCAATATCGCGTCACCGCCTACATCCTCGGCCGCGAACTGCGCACCGACAACATCAAGGTCGCGCTCTACACCAAGAAACTCGATGGCGGCCGCGTCATCACCCGCCGAGGCTCGCCCACGGCCGAGACCAAGCTCGAAGACGTGATCCTCGCCAAGGCGCGCGACATCCGCGCAAGTCAGTTCCAGTAGGAGGCGCGCCCCGGCGCTTCCGCGGACCGACCGCTACGGCGACGTTTTCGCCGCCACGGCCCTTGCACCATCGCGTTGGGCGGGCCAAAATCCGCGCCGTCGATCCCATTCGCGCAATCCCGGCGGAGCCCTCCCTCATCATGTCACGCTACAACGTCAAAGACATCGAAGCCAAGTGGCAGTCCGCCTGGGCAGAGGAAGCGACCTTCGCCACCCCCGATCCCGGCGATGAAAAGAAGTGCTACGTCCTGGAGATGTTTCCGTATCCCTCGGGACGCATTCATGTCGGCCACGTGCGCGTCTATACCCTGGGCGACGTCATCGCCCGCTATCGGCGCGCTCAAGGTTATGCGGTGCTGCATCCCATGGGATGGGATGCCTTCGGCCTGCCGGCGGAGAACGCGGCCATCGAGAACCGCGTGCATCCGGCGACATGGACCTATGAAAACATCGACAACATGCGCCGTCAGCTTCAGTCGATGGGATTATCCATCGACTGGTCACGGGAGGTCACGACCTGCGATCCAGAGTATTACCGTCATGAGCAAAAGATGTTTCTGGATTTCCTCAAGGCCGGCCTCGCCTACAGGCGCGAATCCTGGGTCAATTGGGACCCGGTCGACCAAACCGTCCTCGCCAACGAACAGGTGATCGACGGCAAGGGATGGCGGTCGGGGGCGGAGGTCGAGAAACGCAAGCTTAATCAATGGTTTCTGAGAATTACGGCCTTCGCCGACAGCCTCCTGGACGAGCTCGCCCGGCTCGATGGCTGGCCCGAGCGCGTGCGCATCATGCAGGAAAATTGGATCGGGCGCAGTTCCGGTGCCCGCGTGACCTTTCCCCTGATTCCCGATTCGGCGGGGTATGACCGCCACGGCGACGCCCTTGCCCGCTACGGCACTGCCATCGAAGTTTTCACGACCCGGCCCGATACCCTGTTCGGTGCCGCCTTCGTCGCCGTCTCGCCCAATCACCCGCTGGCCGAAGCCCTGGCCGAGCACGACCCGGCCCTGGCCGAGTTCATCGCCGAATGCAACCGCCTCGGCACCTCGGAGGAGGCCATCGAAACGGCGGAGAAGAGAGGCCATAGAACCGGCCTGGCGGCGCGCCACCCATTTCGCGAGGGCGACACCCTGCCCCTTTACGTCGCCAATTTCGTTCTCATGGAATACGGCACCGGGGCCATCTTCGGCTGCCCCGCCCATGACCAGCGCGACCTCGAGTTCGCCCGAAAATACGACCTCCCCGTCAGGCCCGTGGTGGTGCCTCCGGACGCGTCGGCGACGGATTTCGAGATCGGCACCGAGGCTTATGCCGGCGACGGCCGTCTCGCCAACTCGGAGTTTCTGGACGGCCTCGATGTCGAGGCGGCCAAGGCGGCGGCGGCGCGGCGCCTCGCCGAACTGGGCCTGGGCGAGGCTCAGGTGACCTATCGCCTCCGCGACTGGGGCGTTTCGCGCCAGCGCTATTGGGGCTGCCCCATTCCCATCATCCATTGCGCCGATTGCGGCGCCGTCCCGGTGCCCGACGCGGACCTGCCGGTGACGTTGCCCGATGATGTCGATTTCGAGCAGGCCGGCAATCCTCTTGAGCGGCACCCGAGCTGGAAACACGTGGCCTGTCCGTCCTGCGGCAAGGATGCCTCAAGGGAAACCGATACCTTCGACACGTTTTTCGAGTCGTCTTGGTATTTCGCCCGCTATTGCTCGCCCGACGCGCCCGAGCCCTTTGACCGTGGCGCCGCGGACTATTGGCTCCCCGTCGATCAATATGTCGGCGGCATCGAACACGCGGTGCTGCACCTTCTCTATTCCCGTTTCTTTACCCGCGCCATGAAGGCGTGCGGCTACCTCGGTATCGAGGAGCCTTTTTCCGGCCTCTTGACCCAGGGCATGGTCTGTCACGAAACCTATCGCGACGCCGACGGGCGCTGGCTGTTCCCCGAAGAAATCCGGCGCGTCTCCGGCGGCAAGGCGGTCAAGGTCGAGGACGACAGCCCGGTGACCGTCGGGCGCTCGGAGAAGATGTCAAAGTCGCACAAGAACGTCGTCGACCCGGAAACCATCATCGAGGCTTACGGCGCCGACACGATGCGTCTGTTCATCGTCTCCGATTCGCCGCCCGAGCGCGATTTGGATTGGACCGAATCCGGTGTCGACGGCGCCTGGCGCTACCTCAATCGGCTCTGGCGCATGGTCACCGAAGCGGCATTGGCGGCACCGTCCGGCCCGCCTCCCGACGAGGTCGCGCCGGACAAAGCGGCGCCCGACCTATTGGATGCCCGCAGGGCCATTCACAAAGCGATCAGAGACACCACCGACGATCTTGATCGCCTGCGCTTCAACCGCGCGGTCGCCCGCATTCGGGAGCTTTCCAATACCATCGCCAACCTCTCGGGAGAGGATGGCGCGACCCTGTGGGTTCGGCGGGAGGGGCTCGAGGCCCTGGTGCGCCTGGCCGGCCCCTTCGTGCCGCATATTGCGGAGGAGCTGTGGCGGACACTGGGCCACGAGGTCCCGCTCTCGGCCACCGACTGGCCCAGCCCCGATCCCGCGCTGGTGACAGAAGACAGCGTCACCGTCGCCGTGCAGGTGAACGGCAAACTGCGCGGCACCCTGGACCTGCCGGTGGACGCCGACCAGGCCGCGGCCGAGACCGCGGCATTGGCGCTGGACAACGTCCAGGCTGCGCTGTCGGGCAAGGCCGTGCGCAAGGTCGTCGTCGTCCCCAATCGGGTGATCAATGTCGTCGCCTAGAAGCGCAACGGCGGTCTGCGCCGTGCTTGCCGTCGCTCTGCTTGGCGGATGCGGTTTCAAACCCCTTTACGGCAGCCACGCCGGTGCCGTCAGCCAGGCGCGCCTGGCCCAGGTCCGGCTGGCGCCGCTCCGGGACCGCGTCGGGCAACTGGTTCATATCCGCTTATCCAAAACCATGCATCCCACCGGCAAACCCAAACGGCCGGTGTGGGAGCTGGGCATGGACCTCAAGATGACCACGGTCGATCTCGGCATCCGCAAGGACGAAACCGCGACGCGCGCCAATCTGACCCTTGATTCCAGGTTCAAACTCACGCGTTTGGATACGAACCGTGTGGTGTTCTCGGGCCGCGCCGTGATTACCAACAGTTACAACATCCTGGAGTCGCGATTCGGCACCGTTGCCTCCCGCAACGATGCCATGGCCCGCGCCGCCCGCGAACTGGCCGACAATATCAAGACGCGGGTCGCGCTGTTCCTGGCGCAACCCCGTGGCGGCGGGCAAGGCCCATGACCGCCCTCTGTCCCGCGGCCTTGGGACCGACGCCATGAAGGTTCCTCCCGCACGGGCCGAGGCCTTCCTCGCCGCCATAGATGACGATTGCCACGGCGTGCTGCTCTATGGCCCCGATGCCGGCCTGGTTCGGGAGCGCGCCCGGGCCCTGGCATCGACGGTCGCCGGCAATGCGGACGACCCCTTTCTCATGGCCGAGCTTACGGCGGTGGAGACTCGCGACGACCCCGCCCGGCTCACCGACGAGGTCGCCGCGCTCGCCTTCGGCGGCGGCCGCCGGGTGGTCCGGCTCAGGGGGGCCGGGGACGGTGCGAGCAAGGCGGTGGAAGGCGCGCTCGAGGCGCTGAACCAGGGAGATGGTCCGCCGCCGTCGCTGCTGATCGTCGAGGCGGGGGAATTGGGGCCGCGATCGTCGCTGCGGCGCTTGTTCGAGGGCGCCGAACAGGGTGCCGCCGTGCCCTGCTACCTCGACGACGGAGCGGGGCTCGAGCGCGTCATCGAAGAGGCTCTCCGCCAACGGGGGCTCCGCATCGGCGCCGAAGCGCTCGGCTGGCTCGCCGGCATGCTCGGCGCCGACCGGGGCGTGACCTTGGGGGAGGTCGAGAAGCTCGCGCTCTACTGCGCGGGAGCCAAGGAAGTGACATTAGAAGACTGCCGTGCGGTGGTCGGCGAGGTCGCCGCCCTCGAACTGGACGACGCGGTCTATGCCGCTGCCGGCGGCGAAGCGGTAGCCCTGGACCGGGCACTCACCCGCGCCTTCCGGGAGGGGGTCAGCCCGATCACGGTTTTGCGCGCGGCCCAACGGCACCTGCAACGCCTTCACCTGGTGACCGGCGACGTCGCCGGGGGACGCCCCCTGGAGGCCGCGGTCAAGGGACTGCGGCCCCCGGTCTTCTTCAAACAGGCCGACCGCTTCCGGCGTCAGGCGCGGAGCTGGACTCCCGCCCGCCTGGCATCCGCCCTCGATTTGCTGACCGAGGCGGAACTGCGGGCCAAAACGACGGGGCAGCCGGATCGCCTCATCTGCCAGCGCGTCCTCATGCAGATCGCCGTCGCGGCGCGGCGCGGGTAGATCTATTATATATTAAAAATCAATAGGTTGAGGGCCATCTGGGGGTGCCGGATCGCGTTTCAGGCGGGCGATCAGATCGTCAAGCTGCTCGAGGGTCTGGAACCGCACCGTCACCTCTCCGCCCTCGCCCTTGAGCGCGATGTCGACGGCAAGGCCCAGCCGCGTTGACAGGTCGCGTTCCAACGCCAGCGTATCGGCATCCTTGAGCGGCCGGGCCGGACCGCGCCCGCGGGCCCCGGTGCGCCCTGCCCCCGTTTTCTCCCGGGCGACCAGCCGTTCGGTCTGCCGGACGTTGAGGCCCCGGCGCACGACGTCCCGGGCCAGGGCCACGGCATCGGCGGCGCCGAGAAGGGCGCGGGCGTGGCCGGCACTCAGGTCCCCTTTGTCGACCATCTGCTTGACCGCCTCGGGCAGGCCGAGAAGGCGCAGCATGTTGGCGACATGGGAGCGGCTCTTGCCGACCGCGCGGCCGAGGTCTTCCTGGGAATGGCCAAACTCCTCCATCAGCCGCTTGTAGCCCTCGGCCTCCTCCAAAGCGGTCAGGTCCTGACGCTGGATGTTTTCCACCAGGGCGACCTCGAGGGCCTCGGCGTCGTCCATCTCCCGTTCGACGACCGGAACCTCATGAACCCGGGCGATCTGAGCCGCGCGCCAGCGCCGCTCGCCGGCGATGATCTCGTATTGCTCCTCGCCGCCGGCGACGCGGCGAACCAGGAGCGGCTGCAGCACCCCTTTCTCGCGCACCGAATCGACCAGGGCACCGAGCGCCTCGTCATCGAAGTTGCGACGGGGCTGGACCGGGCCCGGGCGCAGTTGGCTCACGGGCAGGGTTCGGATCGTCGTCCCCGGCGGGAAGGCCGCGAATTCGCCGCCCTCCTCGCCGAACAGCGCCGCGAGGCCACGGCCGAGATTGCGTTTCTCCGG
>JAWWBR010000161.1:0-7407 GCA_033720855.1 Alphaproteobacteria bacterium | reverse complement strand
ATGAAGAAAATCGGTCGAATTCTCTCGGTCTTGCTTATGAGTTTGGGCCTTGCCGTCACCGTTTCCGCGGGCGGGGCGCAGGCGTCAAAATTTACCGAAGTTCTAACCGAGGAATATTTCGCGCTGGCGCAGCAGCAATGGTATTACTCGCATGACAAGTTCGCGGTCAAGGCGCGGGCCGCGGACAAGGGCCAGAACGTGCTCCCCTACGACCCCGCCAAGCAGAAGAAGCTTGCGAAGAGCCGCTGGCGTTCACGCCTTGTCGCATCCCATGACCGGCTGATGGCGGCCCTGAAGGGCGGTTTCCGCGAGCAGAACCCAAAGCAGGCGGCGCGCGCCCAGGCGATGTTCGATTGCTGGCTGTGGGCGGTGATCGACAAGGACACGAAGTGCATCGAAAAGTGCCGCAAGGGATTCTTGAAGGCGATGGCCGCCTGGACGCCGCCGGTTGCGGCAGCGCCGCCCCCGCCGCCGCCGATGGCCAAGCCGGCGCCGAAGCCGGCCCCGCCGCCGCCACCGCGCTCGTTCATCGTCTTCTTCGATTGTGACCGGGCCGAGATTCGCGCCGATGCCCAGCAGGTGATCGATGCCGCGGTGGCCTATGCCAAGCGGCGCGGCTTCTCTGCCGTGTCGCTGACCGGGCATGCGGACCGTTCCGGCACGGCGAGCTATAACCAGGGCTTGTCGGCGCGCCGCGCCAATGCCGTCAAGGCCGTTATGGTCAAGCTCGGCATCAACGCGGACGGCATCAAGACCTCGGCCTACGGCGAATCGGCGCCTTTGGTCACCACCGCGGACGGCGTGCGCGAGCCGCGCAACCGCCGCGTGGAGATCAACTTTTAGGATCGCCGACGCTTCGGCACAGAGGGGCCCGCGCCGGCTACGGTGCGGGCCCTCTTCTTTCCCCCACTTGGCTCACCGGGCTTCAGGTTCCAAGTCCCGCGAGTAGATAACGACCTGGTTGCGTCCGGCCGCCTTGGCCGCATACATGGCGCGATCGGCATGGCGGAGCACGGTTTCGGATTTGATGTTGGGGCGCCTGACCGTGTACAGGCCGATGGAGACGGTGACGTTGACCGATGTCCCGCTCCTTCGCTTGTGGAAGGGATGATCGGCGATGTGTCTGCGGACCCGTTCGGCGATCAGCTGCGCCTGCTTCTGGCCGCACTCGACCAGCACGACGACCAGCTCCTCGCCGCCGTAACGCCCGACCGCGTCGAAGGCGCGGATCGAGTCGTGTATGCGGGTAACCGTTTCCTTGAGCACGTGATCGCCGAAGCCGTGACCGTGGGTGTCGTTGATGGTCTTGAAATGGTCGAGGTCGAGAAACAGCAGGGAGAACTCATGGCCGTAGCGGCGATAGCGTTCGAGTTCGGACTCGATGCTCTCCATCAAGGCGTTGCGGTTCAGCGCGCCGGTGAGGCCGTCGAGGCGCGACAGGCGCTTGAGTTTCGCCTCGGCGCGCTCGACCTGGGCCAGGGTCTTTTCCAGGGTGTCCACCGACGCCTGGTGATAGGCATGGATGCCCAGGGAGGCATCGAAATAGAGCACCTTCTCGAGGGTCGCCGTGACGCGTTGGAACTTGGCCGCGTCGGCCGCGCAGGCCCGCGCGAGGCAGCCGATGATCTCATCGGAAAGCAGGGCATAGGCCGCCAGATACCACGTCGGCCCGAGGCCGATGCGCTCGTGGACGACGCCGACATTGAGGCGCTTTTCGAGATAGTCTCGGGTTTGCAAGCCAACGCCGAGGTCGCGCAGGTAGGCCTGCATGGTCGCGTTCAGTTTGTGCACCCTGTCTCCATCGGCGAGGAACCGTGCCAGCTCGGGAAAGCTCAGGAGACGGTCGTAGAAGGCCTCGGTGATGGCCGGGACATGGGGATCGAGGAGCGCGTGCAGTTCGGCGATGTCGGCGTCGGTCAGCGCCCCCACCGGCGAAAACGCGCTCAGTGTCTTGATCTCCGCAGGATCGAGGCCGAGCCGGTCAGCCAGGGACGGCGCGGAGTCGGCGATATCGTCGGGTTTGAGGTACGGTTCCATCGGCGTTGGCCGCTGTGAGGCGTGACAATCGGGAGAGCCTGTGCGCCAATACCTTCGATATAGTTAATTTTTGCTAATTTTTAGGCATTGCCGCCGTTGCCGTTTTCTTAACCCGAGACGGGGAATCATGGCGTCATGACCACGATCACCATCGACCGCGTCCGATTGCGGAGCCGTGCCGCGGCCGCCGCCCTGGCCGCCCTTCTGGGCGCGGCCGGACTATGCGCCGGTACGGGCGTCCGTGCCGCGGACAGCGTCATCATCACCGAGGCCGACTGCGCGCGGCTTCCGTACCACAGCCCCCAGCCCGGGGTCGAATACCAGCCCGGGGTCGATGTCCGTGGCCGCACGGTGGCGCCCGCCGACCTGCCCGATACGCCCAAGCTGGAGTTCCCCAAGCGGCTCAGGGTCCGCGTCCTTATCGAGCTGGTGCGGCGCTACGGGCTGCCCGCGAACTCCGCGCTCTACAAGCTCGGGGATATGCCCATCGGCACCGTCCGGATCCGCGTCAAGGACGGCCGTGCCTGGTATAACGGCCAGCCCCTGTCGGCCCGGGAGACCGATGCCATCGCCCGGCTGTGCGCCGACATGAAGGCCGGACGGGTACGCTGATCCGGTGCTTTCCCGCTCGCGCATTGCAGTTTCCAGGGGCATTGCCTAAAGTCGGGGCGCCGCGCCGCCGGGGCGGCGCCATTCCTCTTCGACGGCAGAACCCATGCGCCTTTCCCGTTATTACCTTCCGACCCTGAAGGAAACGCCCAAGGAAGCGGAGATCGTCTCTCACCGGCTGATGCTGCGCGCCGGCATGGTGCGCCAGTCGGCGGCGGGCATCTATTCGTGGCTGCCGCTGGGGCTCAAGGTCCTGCGCAAGGTCGAGGCCATCGTCCGCGAGGAACAGGACCGCGCCGGCTGCCAGGAGATGCTGATGCCGACGCTGCAGCCGGCCGAGTTGTGGCAGCGATCGGGCCGTTATGACGATTACGGGCCCGAGATGCTGCGCATCACCGACCGCCATGACCGCGGCCTGCTCTACGGCCCGACCAACGAGGAGATGCTGACCGACATCTTCGCCACCACCGTCCGCAGCTACCGCGATCTGCCCAAGCTGCTCTACCATATCCAGTGGAAGTTCCGAGACGAGGTGCGCCCGCGCTTCGGCGTCATGCGCGGCCGTGAGTTTCTGATGAAGGATTGCTATTCCTTCGACCTCGACAAGGAGGCGGCGCGCCATTCCTACAACAAGATGTTCGTCGCCTATCTGCGCACCTTCCAGCGCATGGGGTTGGACGCCATCCCCATGGAGGCCGAAACCGGGCCGATCGGCGGCGATCTTTCCCACGAGTTCATCGTCATGGCCGAGACCGGGGAGAGCGGCGTCTTCTGGGATGCGGACCTGGTGGCGCCGGCGCTGGAGGGGATCGACTACGGCGACGCCGCGGCGCTGGAGGCCGTTGTGGGACAGTACCGCAAGTATTATGCCCGCACCGAGGATCGTCACGACGAGGCCGCCTTCGCGGCCGAGGTGCCCGAAGCGCGCCGCCGTCACGGCCGGGGCATCGAGGTCGGCCAGGTGTTCTATTTCGGCACCAAGTATTCCGAGCCCTTGGGCGCCAGGGTGACGGGACCCGACGGCCAGGAGGTCACGGTCGAGATGGGCTCCTACGGAATCGGTGTCTCGCGCCTGGTCGGCGCCATCATCGAGGCCAGCCACGACGAGGCCGGGATCGTCTGGCCGGACCCGGTGGCGCCCTTCGATGTCCAGCTGATCAACCTGCGGGTCGGAGACGCCGCTTGCGACGCCGCCTGCGAGGACGCCTATGCGCGGCTTGCCGCCGCCGGCCGCGAGGTGCTCTATGACGACCGCGACGAGCGCCCCGGGGTCAAGTTCGCCGACGCCGACCTGATCGGCCTGCCGTGGCGCCTGGTGATCGGCCCCCGGGGCCTCAAGGACGGCACCGTCGAGCTCAAGCGCCGGGACGGAACGGTGGACGGCGCGCCGGCCCTGGACCGGGCGATCGAGACCCTGGCGTCCGGGACGGGCGGCTGAGGCCGGCGATGGCGTTTTCCCCGTTCGAGCGCATGGTCGCCTTCCGCTACCTTCGCGGCCGCCGGCGCGAGGGGTTCATCTCCGTCATCACCGGGTTCTCTCTGGCCGGCATTTCGCTCGGCGTCGCCACCCTGATCATCGTCATGGCGGTGATGAACGGGTTCCGCCAGGAGCTGCTCACCCGCATCCTCGGCGTCGGCGGCCACATCATGGTCTACGGCACCCCCCGGCCGCTCGACGATTATCAGGACGTGGTGGGACGGCTGCGCGCCGTCGACGGCATCCGCGACGCCATGCCGCTGGTCACCGGCCAGGCGATGGCGACCTTCGAACGGCGCGCCGCCGGGGTCATGGTCCAGGGCATTCGGCCCCCGGACCTGGCCCGCCGGACCATCATCTCGGGCAACATCAAGGCCGGCGACATCAAGGATTTCAAGGGCCGCGGCACGGTGCTGGTGGGCACCCGCTTCGCCCGCCGCTTCGGCCTTCAGGTCGGCGACCGCCTGACCCTGGTGGCGCCGTCGGGCAACGTCACCGCCTTCGGGACCATGCCGCGCTCCAAGGCCTACCGCATCATCGGCCTGTTCGAGGTCGGCATGTACGATTTCGACGCCAATTTCGTCTACATGCCGTTCGCCGCCGCCGAGGTGTTCTTCCGCAGCAAGGGGCGGGCCAGCGTCATCGATGTCACCATCGACGACCCCGATGCGGTCAGGGCCGGCAAGGCGGCGATCCTGCGCGCCTTGGGGCCCGAGACCCGCATGCGCGACTGGCAGGAGGTCAATTCCAGCTTCTTCACCGCGATCCAGGTGGAACGCAACGTGATGTTCGTGATCCTCACCCTGATCATCCTGGTGGCGGCGCTGAACGTCATTTCCGGGCTGATCATGATGGTCAAGGACAAGGGCCGGGACATCGCCATCCTGCGCTCCATGGGCGCGACCAGGGGGGCGGTGATGCGGGTCTTCCTGATGGCTGGCGCCTCGGTCGGGGTGGTGGGCACCGTCATCGGCGCCTGCCTCGGCATCGTCTTCGCCGCCAATATCGAGACCATCCGCGGCTGGATCCAGGGGTTGACGGGAACCGAGCTGTTCTCGGCCGAGATCTATTTCCTCTCCCAGCTTCCCGCCGAGATCGACCCGGCCGAGGTCACCGCCGTGGTCGTCATGTCGCTGGCGCTCTCATTCCTGGCGACGCTCTATCCCTCGTGGCGGGCGGCGCGGCTCGATCCGGTGGAGGCGCTGCGCTATGAGTGAGGCGCCCGCCGCTGTCGCCGGCGATAACCCGCTGCCCTTGCGCATGGCCGGGATCGCCCACCGCTACGCGGAAGGCGCCGGCTGGCTCGAGGTGCTGAAGGGCGTCGATCTCGAAATCGGCGGCGGCGAGATCGTCGCGCTGACCGGCCCTTCGGGCTCGGGCAAGTCGACCCTGCTGCATATCGCCGGCCTGATGGAGCGGCCCAGTGCCGGCGGCCTGTGGCTTGCCGGCGAGAGCGCGGCCGAGCTCGACGACGGCGCGCGCACCCGGCTGCGCCGCGAGCATATCGGCTTCGTCTATCAGTTCCATCACCTGTTGCCGGAGTTTTCCGCCGAGGAAAACGTCATGCTGCCGGGGATGATCGCCGGCCGTCCCCGGGCCGAGGCGCTGGCGCGATCCCGGGCGCTGTTGGACCAGGTTGGCCTCGGCGGCCGCCTCGACCATCGCCCGGCGGAGCTTTCCGGCGGCGAGCAGCAGCGCGTCGCCATCGCCCGGGCACTGGCCAACGAGCCCGACCTGCTGCTGGCCGACGAGCCCACCGGCAACCTCGATCCGGCGACCGCGGCCCAGGTCTTCGAGGTGTTCCTGAACGTGATCAAGGCCACCGGCCGGGCGGCGCTGATCGCCACCCACAACCCGGACCTGGCCGCCACCCTGGACCGCACCGTGACGCTGGCCGACGGCCGGGTGGTGCCGGCCTGAGCACCATCCGGACGCCCGTTATCCACAAGATAATGGGGAATTGTGGAAAGATTCCCCAAGATGATGTTGCCCGCCGCCGCGCGCTGTGGAATCAATAGCGCCCTGGCAGCGGCGCGATCCCGGCGCCGCGGTCGGCCTGGGAGGGGTCATGGCGCACGCCGATTTCGTTCATCTTCGCGTCCACTCGGCCTATTCGCTGCTGGAAGGGGCGATCAAGATCCCCGAGCTCGCCGAGCTCTGCCGCCGCCATGAGATGCCGGCGGTGGCCGTCACCGATACCCGCAACCTGTTCGGCGCCCTCGAGTTTTCCACCGCCATGATCGCCGCCGGCATCCAGCCCGTCATCGGCTGCGAGCTCGCGGTGTCGCGCGCCGGCGCCGACGGGGGACCGGTCTTGGGCAACGGCAACGGCAACGGCAACGGCAATGGCAATGGCCACCGCCGGCCGGAGCCGGACAAGCTGGTGCTCCTGGTCAAGGACGAAGCCGGCTACCGGAATCTCCTCGATCTCGTGAGCATCGCCCATCTCGAGACCGCGGCGGGGGAAACGCCCCAGGTCGCGGCGGCGGCGCTCGAGGGGCGCACGGACGGCCTCATCGCGCTGACCGCCGGGCCGGCGGGCGCGGTCGGCCGCCAGCTTCTGGAGAACCGGGCGGTGGAGGCGGAGGCGACGCTGCTTGAGCTCGAGGCGCTGTTCCCCGACCGCCTCTATGTCGAGGTGATGCGCCACGGCATAGAGGCGGAAGAGCGCATCGAAGGGGCGATGGTCGATCTCGCCTACGCCCATGATCTGCCCCTGGTCGCCACCAACGAGGCCTTTTTTGCCGACGCCGAGATGTACGAGGCCCATGACGCGCTGCTGGCCATCGCCGAGGGCGCCCATGTCGCCGACCCCGAGCGCCGCCGCCTCAACCCCGATTTCCGCTTCCGCTCGCCGGCCGAGATGAAGGCGCTGTTCGCCGATCTGCCCGAGGCCGTCGCCAACACCCTGGTGATCGCCGAGCGCTGCGCCTTCGCCGCGCCCGAACGCGCCCCGATCCTGCCGCCCTTCGCCGGAGCCGCGGGCTCGGAGGCCGAGGAACTGCGCGCCCAGGCCGAGGCCGGGCTGGAGGCGCGGCTCGCGGCCCAGGTGTTCGACACGGACATGGACGAGGCGGCGCGGGCGGCGGCGGCCAAGCCCTATCGCGAGCGCCTCGCCTTCGAGCTGGGCGTCATCGGGAAGATGGGCTTCCCCGGTTACTTCCTGATCGTCGCCGACTTCATCCGCTGGGCCAAGGCCCAAGGCATCCCGGTGGGGCCGGGGCGGGGGTCCGGCGCCGGCTCGGTGGTGGCCTGGGCGCTGACCATCACCGATCTCGACCCCT
>JAWWBR010000160.1:0-7510 GCA_033720855.1 Alphaproteobacteria bacterium | reverse complement strand
CGGGATACCGGTCGCCCCTATAAAAAGGGCGGGGCGCCCCATGGGGCGCCGGAACTGGGGGGTTTGGACGATGGATTTACAGGCCGGGGTCGGATTCGATTCGATGTTCGAGATGGCGATGCAGGCGATCGTCATCCTGTCGGATCCCACGCGCATCGCATTTCTCGTCTCGGGCGTGCTGATGGGCCTGGTGATCGGCGTGATCCCGGGCCTCGGCGGCTTGGTCGGCCTGTCCCTGCTGCTGCCCTTCACCTACGCCATGGACCCCTATTCGGCGATCGCCATGATGCTCGGCCTGGGCTCCGTCACGGTGACGTCGGATACCATTCCGGCGGTGCTGTTCGGCGTCCCCGGCACCACCGGCTCGGCGGCGACCATTCTCGACGGCTATCCCATGGCGCGCCGGGGCGAGGCGTCGCGCGCCTTCGGCGCCGCCTTCACCGCGTCGGTCGCCGGCGGGCTGTTCGGCGCCCTGCTGCTAGCCGTCAGCCTGCCGGTGCTCAGGCCCTTCATGCTGTCCTTCTCGCAGCCCGAGATGTTCGCCATCTGCATCTTCGGCCTGTCCCTGGTCGCGGTCCTGTCCGGGTCGACCCCGGTCAAGGGCATGCTGGCCGCGGCGTTGGGCGTCCTGGTCTCGACCATCGGCGACGACCGGCAGACCGGCACCCTGCGCTGGACCTTCGACTCGCAATACCTGTGGGATGGCCTGCCCCTGGTTCCCTTCGCGCTGGGCATATTCGCCATTCCCGAACTGGCCGACCTGATGATCACCCGCCAGTCGGTCGCCGCCAACAGCGAGAAAATCGGCGGCAAGGGCCAGTACGAAGGGATCAAGGACGTCTTCAGGAACTGGTTCCTGGTGCTGCGCTGCGGGCTGATCGGTGCCGGGCTCGGCTCGATCCCGGGCATCGGCGCCTCGGTGGTCGATTGGGTGGCCTATGGCCATGCCGTGCGCACCATCCCCGGCGCCCAGCAAACCTTCGGCAAGGGCGATATCCGGGGCGTCATCGCCTCGGAAAGCTCCAACAACGCCAAGGAGGGCGGCGCCCTGGTGCCGACCATCGCCTTCGGCGTCCCCGGCTCGGCCTCGATGGCGCTGTTGCTCGGCGCCTTCCTGATCCACGGCATCGTGCCGGGGCCCAAGATGCTGACCGAAAAGCTGGATCTCACCTACACCATGGTGTGGTCGGTGGCCTTCGCCAATATCATCGGCGCCGGCATCTGCTTCACCTTCGCCGACAAGCTGGCCAAGATCGCCACCATCCGCGCCGGGGTGCTGGTGCCGGTGGTGCTGTCGGTGGTCTTCCTCGGCGCCTTCCAGGGCCACAAGTCGTGGGGGGATCTCTATGCCCTGATGTTGTTCGGCACTTTGGGATGGCTGATGAAGCGGCTGCGCTGGCCGCGGCCGCCGCTGGTGCTGGGCTTCGTGCTCGGGGCGCTGATCGAGCGTTACCTGTTCATCTCCTATTCCAGATGGGAATTCGAATGGCTCGAGCGCCCCGCGGTCATCGTCATCCTGGCCATCACCTTCATCTCCCTGGCCTGGCCGTTGGTTGCGCGGCTCAGGGGGCGGGCCGGCGGTCAAGCGGCCGACCGCCGCCGCTTCCAGGTGCAGTGGGATTATCTCCGGAACCCGGATCTGCCATTCTCGATCCTGATCGGCGCGCTGTTCGTCGTGGCCTTCGTGGGATCGGCGCAATGGGACATGGAGGCCAAGCTGACGCCGACGGCGATCGGCTATTTCGGCACCTTCTTCACCGTCGTCCTGGTGGCGTCCACGCTGGTGCTCGCACCCCGTGAAAAGGGGCCCCAGGGGGAAAACGTGGCCGGCCAGCAGACCGCCGAGGACGACGTGCATTTCGACATCCAGGTCGATTACGGCGATCTCGCATCGCGCACCATCTATATCCGCGCGTTGCGCTACCTGCTGTGGTGCACGGGCTACATCCTCGCCGCCCAGGTGATCGGCCTGTTGCCCGCGATCCTGGTGTTCATGGTCGCCTATGTGCGCTTCGAGGCGCGGGAAAGCTGGACCCTGACGCTGGCGATCTCGGGCATCATGTGGACGCTGTGGTACCTCCTGTTCCACGTCTTTCTCAAGGTCTTCTGGCCGCAGGCGCTGTTGGGCGATTGGCTGCCCATGCTGCGCGGCATCCGCGAGCTCAACCTAGTCTAGGGCCCGCGCCGGGCAAAAGGAACGCCCCCGCCGAGCGAGCCCGGCGGGGGCGCTACCCTGTCCGTCACGGAAACCTTAGGACGATTTCTTCTTCTTTTTCTTCTTCTTGCGCTTGCAGTTCCGCTTGCAGTTCTTGGCGTAGCCCTTCATGACGTTTTGCGCCTTGCGCACCAGGTCGGCCCGGGTCGCCAGCGCCTTCTTGGTGATGGCGTCGAGCTCCGCGCCGGTGGACGGCTGAACGTTGGCCCGCTGCTTCTTGGCATCGGCCAGGAAGGCGGCGTCCTTCATGGTCTTGTCGAAGGCCGCGCGCAGGGCGGCGATGCGCTCATCGGGCACCTCGGGCGGGGCGATGACGGACCGGCCCACCGCGCCGCCGACCGACAGGAACTCGAGAATGGTCTTATTGTCGGGGTCGTTGGTCAGGTCCTGCATTAGCGGGATGTTGGGAAGATCCTTCTCACGCGCCAGGCCGATCTGCACCAGCGGGATGATCTCCTTGTTCTTGATGGCGTCGAAATGTCGGATCTTCCAACTCGCCCAGGCGCTCGACTGCGCATCGACGTCGCCGCGGGCCATCGCCAGGCTTTGCGGCGCCGAGCCGGAATAGCCGCAGACCTGCTTGAACTTGACGCCCAACAGCTCCTTCATCGCCTTGGGCATGATGAAGGTCTGGGAGCCCTTGCCCGAGCACGAGATGATGACCTCGTGCTTCATGGCGTCCTGGATGGTCCGCACCTTGTGGCGCTTGTGGACCACCACCACCGGATTGACCGGGGTGATGCCGCCGATATAGCGCATCTTGGAGGCGTCGTATTTCGACTTCTTGGGGAACAGCAGCTGCGCGACCGCCAGCGAATCGGCCAGGAACCCCAGATGGGTGCCGTCCTTCGGCGCCGCATTGTAGAGGAAGTTGGCGGCGCGGATGCCGCCGCCGCCGCGCAGGTGCTTGGTCAGCATGTTGGGGTTGCCGGGGATGTACTTGCCCATGTGCCGGGCGACCAGGCGCGCGTAGGTGCCGTAGGAGCCGCCCACGGAAAAGCCGACGATGAAGGTGATGTCGCGGCCCTTGTAGAACTCGGCGACCTTGTCGGCCTTGGCCGGGGTCGCGGCGAAAGCCGTTGCCGCGATCAGGGCCGCAGCGCCGATGCCGAGGCCGGTTTTCGCAACACGTGAATTATGGGTCATGAAAATGTCTCCCTTTCCTTTAGAAACCGAAAAATATCCCGTCCTAAAGCCGTCCGCCCGAAGGCAAGGCGGCGTTGTTGTTATGGTTCGCCGTCATACTGTCACAATTTGGGATCGCCTTCCACCGTGCGCACCGGCGTCTCGGGGGTGACCCCCTTGACCCGGCGCTGGGCGGTGCGCCGTCCGTTTTCGGCGTAGTTGCCCTCGACCGCGCGCTTGGCCGCCTCGTCCCAGGCCTCGAACCAGTCGCCGAGATCGTAGCCATGCCAGGGCGATTCCGCCTTGAGCGGCGGAAAGCCGAGCTTCTCCCAAAGCGCCTTGGCGTCCTCCATGAATTCGCGCTTGGGCAGCGCCAGGGGCGGCATGTCGCCCTTCAGCGTGGCGTCGATGAGAAGGCTCCCGTCTTCGGTGACGTTGCCGCTCTTGGGGCCATGGCCCCGGGGCCGGTGGTGGAGGACCTCGATGTCGGTCAGCACATTGGCGCGGTAGGCCAGCGCCCAGAACACGGCATCTCCGTTCTCCGGGTCGATGTCGTCGTTGACGGCGATGACGTATTTGCCGCAATCGGCCCTTAGGGCGGCGGCGCCATAGAGCGCCCGGAACACCTCGGTGCGCGGCACGCCGCGCTCCATGACCACGAAGATGACCTTGCGGATATTGGTCAGCGGCTCGTGCAGCACCACCCGCTTGACGCCGCGGATGCCGAGGTCGTTCCGGAGATGGTCGAGGAACATCGGCTCGTAGGCGACGCGCTTGATGACGCTGGACTCGCTCGGCGTGACCTGGGAGATGATCGAAGCCAGCACCGGCTTCGCCTTCATGGTGATGGCGGTGACGTCGAACACCATGTTGTAGTCCTCGAGCGCGATGTGGCCGTGGGATTCGCCGAACGGCGCCTCGGGCTCCAGGTATTCGGTATCGACCAGGCCCTCGATCACCATTTCCGCCTCGGCCGGCACCATCAGGTCAGAGGTGACGCATTTGACCAGGTTGATCGGCGCCCCGGCCAGCGCGCCCGCGACCTCGATCTCGTCGCGCGCCGGGCTCAGTTTCTGGGGCCCCATATAGGCCACCACCGGCGGCGCGCCGACGACGATGGCGCAGGGCATGGTCTTATCCCCGCGCTCCTGGTACTTGACCCAATGGAGATAGCCGCCGGCGCCGCCGGTGCGCGAGGCCATGCGCACGCCGAGCCGGTTCGACGCCTTCAGCCCGGCCCGGTAGGTGCCCATGTTCTGGACCCCGGTCTCCGGGTCGCGGGTGACCACGTTGGTGGCGGTGAAATAGGGGGCGGCGTCGTAGCCGGGGGTGGAAATCGGCACCGGCAGGGAATCGAGCCCCTTGTTCTCGCCGACCAGGTCGTCGCCGGTGAGCACCACCTCCTGGCAGGGCGCCTCACCGACGACGTTGGGCGGGATCGGGTTGCCCATGGCCCGCGCCCAGAGCGGCCCGATCTCCTCGAGCGGCACGTTCAGCCCGATGCGGTAGATTTCCTGGTTGGCAGCCAGGGCGCCGACCACCACCGGCATGTCGAAGCTGCGGCCCCTCGCGTCGGTGACATTGGTGAACAGGAAGGCCTTGCGCTCGGCCTCTTCGAGGCCGCCGCGGAACTGCCAGCGCATCAGCGGGTGCAGCTCGGTATCCTTGTTGACCGGCTCATCGATGGTGACCAGAAGTCCGGCGTCATCCAGCGCCGCCAGGTGCTCCTGCAGGTCGCGGTAGCCGCGGGCGGGCGTCTCGGCCGCTTTGGGCCGGCTTTTGGTTGTCGCCATATCGCCTCCCGATTCCGCCGGGGTGTTCCCTGTGGCGTGCAATTGCGTTACATAAGGCGCCCGAAAGTAATGTATTTGGGCGCGCGGAGTCCACAATCCGGTGTCCCCAGGCACCGTAACCGGTTTCAGGGAGAAAAACCGCATCATGGCGAAAGCCACCGACCCCCACGCACCGACGCTGGAGCGGGAGCTCGATACGCCGGCCGAATCGGGCTTCAAGGCGATCGGGCAGCCGATCCGCCGCAAGGAGGATTACCGCATGCTCACCGGCGCCGGGCGGTTCAGCGACGATTTTCGCGCCGACGGCGAAACCTACGCCGCCATGGTGCGCTCGCCCTATCCCCACGCCCGGATCAAGAAGGTCGACGGCAGCGCCGCCCTGGCCATGCCCGGCGTCCTGCTGGTGCTGTCGGGCGCCGATTGCCTGGCCGACGGGCTCAAGCCGATTCCCCATTCGCCGGTGCCATCGACCAAGTTCGACATGAAGCTGACCGGACCGGGCGGCGCGAAGGTCTTCGAGGGGCCCCATATGCTGCTGCCGGCCGACAAGGCGCGCCAGGGCGGCGAGGCGGTGGCCATGGTCGTCGCCGAAACCCGCGAACAGGCGCTCGACGCGGCCGAGGCGGTCGAGGTCGATTACGAGGAACTGCCCTGGGTCAGCCATTCCGTCGAGGCCATGGCGCCGGGTGCGCCGCTGGTGTGGGACGAGGCGCCGAACAACATCCTGGTCGATACCACCTTCGGCGACGCGGAGGCGACCGAGGCGGGTTTCGCCGAGGCCGACCACGTGATCGCCCGGGACTTCACCATCGGCCGGGTCACCGGGGTGCCGCTGGAGCCGCGCGCCGCCCTGGGCGTGTGCGATGCCGAGAGCGGGCGCTACACCCTTTACGCCGGCAGCGGCGGTGCGGTGCGCCAGAAGGGGGAGATGTCGACGGTGCTGGGGATCCCGCCGGACGATCTTCGCGTGCTCTCCTACGACGTCGGCGGCAACTTCGGCACCCGCAACCGGGTCTACGTGGAATTCGGCCTGGTGCTGTGGGCGGCGGGCAAGCTCAAGCGGCCGGTGAAATACACCTGTACCCGGTCCGAGGCTTTCCTCAGCGACTACCAGGGCCGCGACCTGGTGACCAAGGTCGAGCTCGCCATGAAGGCCGACGGCCGCTTCCTCGCCATGCGGGCGACCAACATCTCCAATTCCGGCGCCCGCTGCGTCTCGCTCTCGCCGTTGGCCAAGGGCTCGGCCCTGATCACCGGATCCTACGACATTCCCGCGGCGACCTTGCGGGCCGTCGGCGTCTTCACCAACACCGCGCCGACCCAGGCCTACCGCTCTTCCGGCCGCCCCGAGGTCAATTTCGCCATCGAGCGCCTGATCGACATCGCCTGCCGGGAATTGGGCTTCGACCGCATCGAGCTGCGCCGCAAGAACCTGATCGCGCCGGACCGCTTCCCCTATCGCAACGCCATGGACACGCGCTACGACAGCGGCACGTTCGAGGACAACATGGACCTCGCCATGCGCATCGCCGATTGGCAGGGATTCGAGGCCAGGCGTGCCGAGGCCGCGGCGCGCGGCCGTCTGTTGGGCCTGGGGCTGTCCAACTACGTCGAATCGTCCACCGGGGCGCCCAGGGAACGCACCGAGATCACGGTCAAGCCCGAGGGCGCCGTCGACGTCGTCATCGGCACCCAGCCGAGCGGACAGGGCCATGAGACCAGCTTCGCCCAGGTGGTCTCGGACCTCCTCCATGTGCCGGTCTCGGTGATCAGCATCATCATGGGGGACACCGACGTGGTCAGCGTCGGCGGCGGCTCCCATTCCGGCCGCTCCATGCGTCACGCCGGGACGGTGATGTCCATGGCCGCGACCGAGCTGATCGAAAAGGGCCGCAAGATCGCCGCCGTCGTCTTCGATACCGGCCTCGACCAGGTCGAGTTCAGCGACGGCCGCTTCCGCGCGCTGGACAGCAACCGCTCCCTCGATTTCCTCGAGCTCGCCCGCGAGGCGGCCGAGGCGACGCTGCCCGACGACCTCGCCGACGGCCTCGCCGTGGTGACCGACAACGAAATGCACGAGCAGGTCTTTCCCAACGGCTGCGCCGTGTGCGAGATCGAGGTCGACCCCGACACCGGGCGCTGCGACATCACCCGCTATGCCGCGGTCGACGACGTCGGGCGCTGCATCAATCCCCTGATCGTCCACGGCCAGACCCATGGCGGCATCGCCCAGGGTGTCGGCCAGGCGATGTGGGAGCAATGCCTGATCGACCCCGAATCGGGCCAGCCGGTGGTCGGCTCGTTCATGGATTACGGCATGCCGCGCTCGGACAACCTGCCCCATTTCGCGTGCGAGATCGCCGAGGTGCTGTCGCCG
>JAWWBR010000159.1:0-7522 GCA_033720855.1 Alphaproteobacteria bacterium | reverse complement strand
TTCGGGCGGCAACACCAAGGCGGGATCGACCTCGGGCATGCCCAGGGTCGGCTTTGCGGGGGACATCGATTGGAGGTGACACTTGCCGATCAGTGCCGTGTGCCAGCCCGCGGCGGCCAAGAGATCGACGAAGGTCGTGGCCGCGAGCGAGAGCGGGATGCCGTTATGCCGCGCCCCGTGGAGCGAGGGCATGCGCCCCGTCATCAGGGTCGCCCGGTTGGGCATGCAGATGGGCGTCGCCGTGAAGAAATGCGTGAAGCGCTGCCCCTTGGCTGCGAGGGCGTCGATATGCGGCGTACGCACCAATGGGTTTCCATAACACCCGAGGTGGTCGGCGCGGTGCTGGTCGGTGATGAACAGCACGAAGTTCGGACGCTTGGTCATCGTGATGTGAGCCCGTAGTCGTGAGGACGGCCATCATATCAGAATGCGCGCAAAAGGCGCCCTCGGGCTGCCTATGCCCGTGGCAGCCTGGCGGACGCGGATATATTTGGGCTCAGGCCTTGCCGGGAACGCGAATCTTGTCCGGATTTTTCAGGGCATAGTCATTGTCGCCGACCTCTTCGTCCTTGGTGCCGAATCGCGGGTTGCCCGCAGGCTCGGCGCGGCTGCCGAGCAGGATCAGATATTCGTCCCCGGTATTGTCGAGCTGGTAATGATGTCCTTTGGGAATCAAGACCATCTGTCCGGGGTTGATCGCCTGGCTCTCGCGGTCGGTGAAATGAAAGGTGCACTGCCCCTGCACGCAATAGAAGATCTGGTCCGCGGTATGGCTGTGCATGGGCCCCTTGGTGCCCGGGTAGTCTCCGTGGATCCAGGTGTGGAAGTGATCGGAACTGAACAGGACCTTCTTGGAATGCCCGATCTCAAGTTCCGGTTCCTTCAGCAAGTCCATGAATTCGACCGCCATGATCGTTCCTCTCCCTTGAAAATGTTGGTTTGCCGCAATGCTTTCAGAGCCTCTCTAAGGTGTCAACAACCGAGAGGCCGGTTGAGGCCCTGGCCGCGTTGCTTTAGCATGGGTTCGTCCTGGCCGGCCTTATCAGTGGCCGGCCGAAATGCAATTCACAGGGAGAGTTTTATGACTCGATTGGCTTCTTCTGTCGTCCTTGCCGGTCTGGCGCTGGCCGTGGCGGTCGCGCCCGCCCATGCCAAGGATTTCTATAAGGGCAAAGACGTCGAACTGACCATCGGCGCCAATCCCGGCGGTGGCTATGACGGCTATGCGCGCCTGACGGCGCGTTACGTCGCCCAGCATATCCCGGGCAACCCAACTATCATCCCCCGCAACCGGCCGGGCGCCGGCAGCCGCCGGGCGCTCGCCTGGGTGCTGGCCAAGGCCAAGCGTGACGGCACCGTGTTCGGCGCCTTCTTCCCGAGCTCCCTGATCGATCCCTTGATCAGGCCCAAGCGATCCAAATACGACGTCATGAAGTTCAACTTCTTGGGGTCCGTCAATAAGACGGCACGGCAATGCCTCGCCCGCAAGGATGCCAAGGTCAAGCGGTTCTCCGACCTGTTCACGACCGAGTTGACCATCGGCGCCACCGCACGCGGTGGATCGACCCGCGACTTCGCCGTCATGCTCAACAAGATCATCGGCACCAAGTTCAAGGTCATTTCCGGCTATCGCGGCTCGAAGGGCATTTTGCTCGCGATCGAGCGCGGTGAGGTCGAGGGCCTGTGCGGCTACGCCTGGTCGAGCCTGAAAAAGGCCAAACCCCATTGGGCCAAGGGCCAGGATGTGAACATCTTCGTCACGTTCACGATGACGCCCCACAAGCCGCAAGAGGATCTCGGCGCCGAACGCATCTGGAAATTCCTCAAGACCAAGAAGCAGCGCCAGATCGTCGAATTCTTCGTCAAGCAGCAGGAATTCGGCCGGCCTTACGTCGCGCCGCCGGATGTTCCCGCCGACCGTGTCGGGATCCTGCGCACGGCCCTGGCCAATACCTGGAACAGCGCCGAGTTCCGCAAGGGTGCGGAAAAGATCGGCCTGGACGTCAATCCCATCTCCGGGCCTGAGATCAAGAAGCTCCTGCAGGAACTCTATGCCCTGCCCAAGGATCTGGTGAAGGAGATCGTTGCCACCACCAGGAAGCCGAAGAAGAAGAAGAAAAAGAATTAACGCCTGTTCCTGTCATGATCCGAGGAAGCCCCCGTCTTCGACGGGGGCTTTCTTATTCGCGAGCATTGCCCGATACGGCGGGGCACCCTTAGGATGGTCGAGATTACGGTTGAGGAGTGAGGAATGGCAGATATCGATCTCAGCGGAAAGGTTTGCATCGTCACCGGCGGGGGCCGCGGCATGGGGCGATCCATGGCGATGGCGCTGGCGGCGGCGGGAGCCTCGGTCACCATCACCGCCGCACGGGAAGGGCCAGAACTGGAGCAGACCCGGGGCGAGATCGCCGAACGCGTGGGCGAGGAGCGGGTCCATGCCCTGATCGCGGATGTCACGGACGAGGCCGCCTGCCTCAAGACGCGGGATGAGACGCTCGATCGCTTCGGCGGCCTTCATGTCTTGGTCAACAACGCGGGGCGCGGCCATAAATTCATCCACGACGCCAATCCCGGCGTGCCGATGGATTTCTGGACCGCCGACAGCGCCGCCTGGAAGATGATCAACGACACCAACATCAACGGCCCTTTCTACATGGCCAAGGCGGTGACGCCGCATTTTCTCGCCCAGGATTACGGGCGCATCGTCAATATCGGGGTGACCGAGGGGTCGATGCAGAAAAGCCGCAATTCGCCCTATGGGTCATCCAAGGCGGCGCTCGAATCGCAAACCCTGATCTGGTCCAAAGACCTCGCCGGTGCCGGCAAGAACGTCACCTGCAATGGCCTGTCGCCGGGCGGCGCGACCCTGACCGGGATGATCTATGAGGATTACGGCGACCGTAAACTCAACGATCCCGATATCATGGGGCCGCCCATCGTCTGGCTCGCCTCGGAACAGTCGAGCGGCTTCAACGGTGAGCGCTTCATCGCCCAGGATTGGAATGCGTCATTGCCCCCGACCGAGGCCGCCAAGGGCGCCATCGGCCAGGTGGCACTGACCTCGCCGCCCAGCGGACAACGGGCGACTCAGCGCTAGGGGTTCGCACCCGTTCGCGATCGGTTGTTCCGGAAAAGGGGAAGGCCCGCCTTTCGGCGGGCCTTTATTCCTTGGGTTGGGCGTGGGAGTGCGCAACCGGAGGAATTTCGCGTGTGCGTTTCGGGGGTGGTGGGAGCTTGCCCTTGTGTCATATCCCCCCGAATATGTTCTTCAATTACTTGTTTTGAAATATACGTCTCTGGGTACCGATTGTCAGCAAATTTATGCATTAAGGTTAAGGCGCATATCGGCAAAGACAAAGCCGTCGCGCGTCACGATCTCTCCCGGTGTGACGGCGATATTCCGGGAGAACATGGGCCCGCCCGTCACCAGGGTGTGGAACTCGCCGTTTTCGCCGCAAGGGTCGACGGCCGGTGGAAGCGCGGCCACCAATTCCCGGTCCAGGCCCCGGCCGGCGAAGGTGCGGGGGAGGTGTTTGGGATCGAGGCAGACGATGCGCGCTTCGATCCCATCGGCGATCATGTCCCGGATCAGGCCTGTGGTTGGCCGGCCCCATAACGGAAAGACCCCCTCCAGGCCAACCGCCGCCAGCCTTTCTTCCCGCCAGGCGCGGATGTCCGCCAGGAACAGGTCGCCGAATATCACGTGTGTCACGCCTCGGTCACGGAGTGGCCCCAGCGCCTCGGCCATGGCGCGCTCATAGATATCGTCGGGGCAGGGCGAGGGAATCCGCACCTTGGTCAGCGGCAGGCCCGCCCGATCCGCCTGTAGGTCGAGAATATCCTCGCGCACGCCGTGCATGGAAACCCGGCCATAGGCATCGGTCACGGTTGTCAGCAGCCCGACGACGTCATGACTGCCGGCGGTTCGGACGAGATGCAGCGCATAGGCGCTGTCCTTGCCGCTCGACCAGGCGACGATGGCCTTGGGTCTGTCCTGCGGTGCCATCTGCGCGTCATTCCCTAGGACTTGGCGAAAGGGGCAAGCCGCTCACGCCCGGACCCGTTTGCCAGTGCCGGCTCGGTCCCGTCGCCTCGCGTTGTTTGGGCGAAAATCCTAAGTGGGTCAGGCAAGTCCGACAAATCAAAATTGGGTAAGGGCAGGGCCCAGCTCGGCCTCTTTTCCCTCGACAAGGGCGCGGCTCTTCCTGTACCCGAAGGGATGCCACCGGCAGCGCCGCGCATGCGCCGACGTCGCAGGGGGCCGGGACGGAAGACCAATTCCGCAGGCTCGATACCGGGAGGATCAGATGACGGATTTCGCGCTACTCAATTTCGAAGGTAACGACGGGGCGGCGGTGCCCGGGATCAGGGTCGGCGAGCAGGTGATCTCGCTTCCCGCCGCGCAAGGGGCCGGCAACGGATTTGATTTTCCCGTCACCTCCACCAAGGACGTTTTGTGGCATTGGGACAAGGCCCTTCCGGCGCTCGGCGCGCTTGCCGATTCCTTCCCGGCCGAAGCGGCTCAGCCCCTTGACGACGTGCGGCTGCTCGCCCCCATCCTCTACCCGGATGCCATCTTCTGCGCCTTCGCGAACTTCACCGACCATATGCAGGAAATGTCCGGGCGCACGCCGCCCGACAAGACCAAGGTCAAGCCGCTGCACTTCATCAAGCTCGGCGCCCATTGCGTGATCGGGCCCGAGGCCGAGGTCCGGCTGCCGTCGCATTCCCAGCAGGTGGATTGGGAGGCCGAGCTTGCTGTCGTCATCGGCCGGCCCGCGCGCAACGTCTCCGCCGCCGACGCCATGGACTACGTTGCCGGCTACACTATCGTCAACGATCTCTCGCTACGCGACCAGGGCAACCGCAAGGATTGGGGTGGGCGCCACGATTTCCTCTCGGGCAAGAGCTTCGATACCGGCGCGCCCATGGGACCCTGGATCGTGCCGGCCGGCCAGATCACAGATGTCTATAACCTGACCATGAAGCAGTGGGTCGCGGGCAAGCTGCAGCAGGATTCGGACACCTCCTTTATGCACTTCACCATCGCCGAGCAGATCGAGGACCTCTCGCGCAAGTTCACGCTCAGGCCCGGCGACGTCATCGCCACCGGCTCGCCGTCCGGCAACGGCCGGCCCCAGGGGATTTTCCTGGAGCCTGGCCAGGACCTCAGGATCGAGATCGAGGGCATCGGCACCCTGCACAATCCGATCGTCCAAGGGGATTAGGTTTTGGTCGTCTTATTGCGTTCGATGCGGGCGAGATAGAGGCTGGTGGCGACGATCACCGCCGCCCCGGCGATGCTCCAAAATCCGGGGACCTCGGCGAACCAGACGATGCCGAGCAGGAACGAATAGACGATCCTGAGATAGTCGAAAGGCATCACGAAACTGGTCTCGCCCAGCCCGATGCCGTGGGTGAACAGCCCCTGACCGAGGATCGAGAGCGCGCCGGTGAGGAACAGCAAACCCCATTCGGCCGCACTCGGTTCCTGCCAGACGAACAGCGCCGGGATCATCGAAAAGAGCGTCGTGTAGAAGGCGTAGTAAAACATGATCACCGGGGTCGATTCGGTCCGGCTCAGGATCTTCACGCAGACCACCACCAGGGTGCCGAAGATGGCGCCGCCGAGGGCGGCCAGCGCCCAGGGCTCGAAGCCTTCCCCGAAGGGGCGGGTGATCATCATGATGCCGGCGAAGCCGACCACGGTGGCGATGGCGCGGCGCCAGCCGACCACCTCGCCGAGGAAAATCGCCGCGATCACCACCATGATCAAGGGCCGGGAGAACTGGATGGTGACCGTATCGGCGATGGCCATGTTGATGAGGGCAAAGAAGAAGCAGACATTTCCCAAAAAGCCGACGAAGCCGCGGGTCATATGCAGCACCGGCCTTTGGGTCTTGAGGATCGAAAACCCGAGGCGCCAGATCAGGGGCAGGATCACCAGGAGCCCCGCCAGCGAGCGGATGAAAAGAACCTGCAGGGCGGGCAGGTTCTGGCCCAGCTGCTTCACCAAGGACGCCATGATGATGAGCAGAACCCCGCCCGCCATGACGTAGCCGACGGCCTTGATGTTGGCCGATACAGGGGTACGAGACGCGGCGCCATCACCGGCTGAAGGCGGGGCGGAACCATTGGGCGGTCTGGATTTGTTGTCTGGCATCGCAGAGGGGCGGTCCTGAATTGGGCCAAGGGCGGCTAAACCTGCGCTTCCCGGTGCCGCCCTGTCAATCGCCGCCGCCCAGGGGCAAGAAGATATTTGCCTCTTTCTCGAAGCGCTGCCTTCCCCCGCCGGTTGGGTCTATACTGCGCTTCGGGTAAAAAAACTTGCCGCCGCCTTTCCGGCGACGGACGAAAAGCGATAGGGAAAACGTCCATGACCGATGCCGCCGCGGTCCGGCTGAGGCAGGAAGTGAAGGTGGTCGGGGTGGTCTCCGGCGGCCACTTCATGAGCCACTGCTATTCCATGATGCTGCCGCCGCTGTTTCCGGTCCTCCATATGGAGCTGGGGGTGTCCTATACCGCGCTTGGGCTGATGCTGAGCCTGCGGTCCCTCGTTTTCGGTTCGATGCAGCTTCCGGCCGGCATCCTGGTCGACCGCTTCGGCGCCAGGCTGGTCCTGGTCTGCGGGTTCGCCATCATGCTGAGCTGCTTTTCTTTGATGGCCATGAGCCACGCCTACTGGGTCATGGCGGCGCTGTTCATGCTGTCGGGCCTGGGCGATGCGGCGATACATCCGGCCGATTACGCGATCATGAACGGAACCGTCAGTGCCTCGCGCATGGGCCGGTCGTTCAGCGCCCATATCTTCGGAGGGTCGATGGGCATGGCCGTGGCCCCGGCGGCAGTCCTTTTCATGGTCGGCGGCCTGGGATGGTCCTGGCGCGAGGTGATGTTCGCGTTCGTATTGATCGGCGCAGTCGTGGTCGCAGGGCTCCTGACCCAGTGGCGGCATATCCGCGAGGACGGATCGCGGGTCAGTAAGGCGAGGACGGGCGCCCCCGCGTTCGAGTCCGACGGGAGAGAAACGGTGTGGCAAAGCCTGAAGGCGGTGCTGACCTCCATGCCGATGCTGTTCCTGCTCTTGTTCTTCTCGTTTTCGTCCTTGGGTACGGGGGCCTTCAAGAACTTCGCCGTGGCCGGCCTGGTCAGCCTGCACGGCACTTCGCTGGAGGCCGCGGGCGGCGCGCTGACGGGTTTCCTGGCGGCGACCGCCTTCGGCGCCCTGGCCGGGGGGTTCGTTGCCGACCGCTTCGGCCGCCACGCGACCGCGGCGACGATCGCGCTTTTGGTGAGTGCGGCGATCGCCGTGCTCGTCGGCGCGGTGAACCTCCACTACGTGGTGTTGACCTTCGTCTTCACCCTGGCGGGACTGCTTCAAGGCATCATTCGCCCGGCGCGGGACATGATGATCCGTGCCGCGAGCCCCAAAGGCTCCATCGGCAAGGCGTTCGGTTTCGTGACCTCGGGCCAGGCCGTGGGCGGCACCGTCGCCCCGGTGGTGTTCGGGGCGATCATC
>JAWWBR010000158.1:0-7637 GCA_033720855.1 Alphaproteobacteria bacterium | reverse complement strand
CGAGGCCGAGGATGCGCGCCGAGGCGATGCAGCGCTCGGCATGCTTGTCGAGGTCGGGCGCCAGGCCGGCAAAGGCGCGCGCGCCGTCGAAGGCGACCGAAGCCATCCAGGCCGCGTTGGTGAGCGGCCCCATGATCGGCGGATTGCCCTCGAGCCACGCGCCGTCGACATAGGTGAGCGCCTTGCGCGCCTCGCCGGTCTGTCCCGTAAGGATCGCCATGGCCGGATTGTACCCCGAGCCGAGGCCGGCCCAAGGGGAAATCGGCGGGCGCGTCAGTCGGCGGCGGCGAGCATGGCGCGCCATGCCTTTTCGATAACATCGGCGGGAACGCCGGCGGTCCGGGCGCCGGCCGAGAGCATCGCCGCCGTCGGCTGCCGGGGGACGATCGCCTGGCCGGCGCTGGAGATCGCCGCCAGCAGGTTGAGCGCAGCGGCCATCGGCTGGCTGGGCCCGTCGCCGCCTTCGGGATCGGGCGCGACGGGCGGTACGGGGCTGGTCTTGGGCGAGAGTCGGGTCATGGGGGCGCCTCGGCAATGTCGTGATGTCTCGGGTATCTGGGCAAGCGCCGTGCCAGGCCGCGCGGTTGCGCGCGGGACCGCCAATCATTCGTTAACCTCTTGCTTTAGAACTCTATTTTCGCCAATGGGCGGGGGCCAGTCCGAGCCGCGATACGGCGGCGGGCCGCGGCCCTTGCATTTTGCAACGGCCTTCGTTGCAGTTTTCCAATTGCAGCGGCGGGAGAATGCACTAGGTTCGAGGCCATGAACCTCTACCCGCTCGTCCGCCCCGTTTTCCATCTGATCGACGCCGAGACCGCCCACAACCTGTCCCTCGCGGCGCTGCGCTGGGGCCTCGGCCCGCGCTTCCGACTGGAGCAGGATCCGGCACTGTCGATCACCCTCTGGGGCAAGCGCTTTCCCAATCCGGTCGGCCTTGCCGCCGGCTACGACAAGGACGCCGGCGTCATCGGCCCGATGTTCGACCTCGGCTTCGGCTTCGTCGAGGTGGGGACCGTCACCCCGCGCCCGCAGCCGGGCAATCCCAAGCCACGGCTGTTCCGCCTGGATGAGGACGGCGGCGTCATCAACCGCCTCGGCTTCAACAGCGCCGGCGCCGAGGCCGCGGCCCGGAACCTCGCCGCCTGGCGCGCGGCGGGGCGGCCGGGCATCGTCGGCGTCAACATCGGCAAGAACAAGGAGAGCCCGGATGCCGCCGCCGATTACGGGACCGCGGCCAGGCTGCTCGGCGGTTACGCCGATTACCTGGTGATGAACATCTCCTCGCCCAACACCCCGGGGCTGCGCGACCTGCAGGCGGTGGCCGAGCTGGAGGAGCTGCTCGCCGCGGTCGGCGCGGGGCTTGCCGCCCTCTACGGTCCCAAGCCCCCGGTGCTGGTGAAGATCGCCCCGGACCTTTCCGATGCGGCGCTGGCCGACATCGCCGCCCTCGCCAAGGCCGGCCGCATGGACGGGCTGATGATCTCGAACACCACCATCGAACGCCCGGCCTCCTTGACCAGCCGCTATCGCGACGAGGCCGGGGGCTTGAGCGGCCGCCCCCTGATGGCGCTCGCGACCCGCGTGCTTGCCGCCTGCTGGCGGGAAACCGGCGGCACCGTGCCCCTGGTCGGCATCGGCGGCATCGCCGGGCCCGAAGACGCCTATGCCAAGATTCGCGCCGGCGCCTCCCTGGTCGCGCTCTATAGCTCCCTGGTGTTCGAAGGGCCCGCCCTGGTGCCGCGGACCGTCATGGGGCTGGGCGCGTGCCTGCGCGCCGACGGTTTCGCCACGGTGGCCGACGCCGTCGGTGCCGACCACCGGTAACCCACTGGTCATCAATCGTTAACCATATTTCAAGACCTTGCGGGGATGATCGTCTGCGTGACCGCAACTCAGCCCAAGGGCAGGGAAGCCACGTGTTGAAACACATCCTTATCGCCAGCGCCTACGGCGCCTTCGCCGTTGCCTTCGGCCTGGTCAGTCCCGACCTGGTCCCGGGCATCGCGCCGCCGGTCAATTGGATCGCCGCCGCCATGGTCTTCCTGGCCGGCGCGTTGGCCCATGAAGCCCATGCACGGACCGATAACCGGGCCCTGGTGTCGGGACAGGTCCAGGCCCTCAGGATGGAGAATGCGACCCTGCGCGAACAGGTGGACCACCTGCGCGAGGCGATGGACGATATCAGCGCAAACCTGGGGGCGGCCGCCGATGGCGGCGCGGCCAAGGCCCAGGAGGAGATCGACCGGGTCGTCGCCGAAGTGCGGGTCCTGCAGACCCTGATCGAGCAGCTGTCCAAGGCGGCGCCCAAACCGGCCGCTGCCGATAAGGCCGAGGCCGGAGCCGCCAAGCCCAGGGCGCCTCGACCGAGTGGCACGGGGACGGCGGGCGACGGCGTCGCCGCGCCGGGCGCTGATGGCGCGAGCGGCGTCGAGGGTCTCGACGAGGACCAGGTGCTCGACATCGTTCGCGACGGCCTGCGCAAGGAACGGGTCGATCTCTACCTCCAGCCGATCGTCAGCCTGCCCCAGCGCCGCACCCGGTTCTACGAGTGTTTCTCGCGCATCCGGACCGAAGACGGCGTCGTCATCAGTCCCGACCAATACATGGAAGTGGCCAAGCGCGAAGGCCTGATCGGGGCCATCGACAACATGCTGCTGTTCCGCTGCGTGCAATTGGTGCGCAAGGTGCAGAGCCGCAATCAGAAAGAGGCCTTTTTCTGCAACATCTCCGCCAATACCCTCAAGGACGGCGCTTTCTTCGACGATTTCGTCGGCTTCATGGCCGCCAACAAGGGGTTGGCCAACAACCTGATCTTCGAGTTCTCCCAGACCGACCTCGACACCCACCGGCGCGAGATCGGCGAATACGCCACCCGTCTCGGGCAACTCGGCTTCTCCTTCTCCCTCGATCACATCGAGGACCTCGCCAAGCTCGACTTCAAGGTGCTGGCTGCGCTCGGCTTCCGGTTCCTCAAGGTCGACGTCGAGCGGCTGCTTGAGGTGCCGATGATGGCCGAAAGCGAGCGTGCGCCTGATGCCGCCATGGCCGGGGCCGAGGCGGGAGACGGGGCCGGCGTCGATACCGTCGTCGGCGTCGACATCGCCATGCTGAAACGGACCTTGGATCTTCATGGCATCGATCTGGTGGTGGAAAAGATCGAACAGGAGGACGACCTCCTGGAGCTGCTCGACTACCGGATCGATTTCGGCCAAGGCTTCCTCTTCGGCGAGCCGCGACTGTCCCGTAGCGCCTGAGGCCTGCTGCCGCCCTTCACTTTTCCCGCCCGCCGTGGCACAAAGCCCCCGCACCGAAACCACCGCCCGGGGCCTGCCTCCATGTCGTCGCCCACCGAAAGCCTTCCCGAGATCAAAATCCTTAGCGGAGTCGGCGGCCTGATCGCCGGTTACGACGGGGTCATTCTCGACCTTTGGGGCGTCATCCATGACGGGCGCACGCCCTATCCCGGGGTCAGCGAGACCCTGGCGCGCCTCAAGCGGGCGGGCAAGAAGGTGGTGATGCTGTCCAATGCGCCGCGGCGCGCCGCTGCCGTCATCGAGGGCATGACCGCCATGGGCATAGATCGCGGGCTCTACGACGAGGTGTTGTCCTCGGGCGAGCTCGCCTGGCGCTGCTTGAGCCGCCGGGCCGAGCCCTGGGCCCAGGCGCTGGGCCGCCGCTGCCTCCATATCGGGCCCGACCGGGACCTCGGATTGCTCGACGGGCTGGGGCTCCAATTGGTCGAGCGGCCGGAAGAGGGCGCGTTCATTCTCAACACCGGGCCCTGGGAGGACGACGAACAGGTCGCCGATTACGAGGGCGTGTTGGGCACGGCGGCGCGGCTCGAAATGCCGATGATCTGCGCCAATCCCGATACCGAGGTGATCCGCGGCGGCACCCGCATCATCTGTGCCGGCGCCCTGGCCGTCCGGTATGCCGAAATGGGGGCCAGCGTTCATTATTTCGGCAAGCCCTACGCCGCAACCTACGATGCCTGTCTCGAGCTGCTGGGGCTCTCCGATCTCTCCCGCCTCATCGCCATCGGCGATTCCCTTGCCACCGACATCCGTGGCGCCGCCGGCGCCGGGGTTGCCTCGATCCTGGTGACATCCGGCATCCACGCGACCGAACTGGGGCTTGCCTATGGCGAGATCCCGAGCCAAGAGAAGCTGCAAGAGGCGTGCGCCAAGGCAGGCGCCTTCCCCGTCGCCGCAGTTCCCGCCTTCGTCTGGTGAGGCTAGGGCTGGACTGAGGCCGCCGCAGCCGATAGGGTTTGGCCCTCAGGGGCGGCACCGGAAGACGCCCCCTAGAGACAAGGGAGACATTGCGGGTCCGATGAGCTTGAGGCCCACCCGTTTCGTTGCCTGCCTCTTGATTGGCATCGCCGCAAGCGCCCTGTGGCTGGGCGCGGTGTCGATCTATGTCGGGCGCTTGATCGGCTGGGACAACCTTCTGTTTTTGTTGCCCCATGAACTGGGCGCCTTCTTCCTCGGCGTTTTCGCGCCCCTCGCCTTCCTGTGGCTGGTCTTGGTCTATGTCACGTCGCGGAGCCAAGTCGCCGACGCCGCGAAGGGGCTGGAAACGCGCCTGGATAAGTTGATCTACCCACCGTCGGGCACCGAGGCGGAGGTCAATTCGGTGGTCGAGGCGCTGGAGCGTCACGCCGAAGCCTTGTCCGATGCCAACGAGGCCGCCGCCAATCGGGCCGAGAGCCGGATTAGGGAGGCGGCCGGGGAGCTGGAGGCCCGCATCAACGAGGCCATGCTGGCGCTCGAGGGGGCGGGCGAGACCGCCGCGCGCCGGGTCGAGGAGATGGCTGCGGCGCTCGACGGCCGGCGCCAGGAGCTCAGCGAGACGGCCGAACAGGTGAGCCGCGATGCCGAGCGGGTCACCGAAATCCTGGCCGCGCGCGGCAAGGGGCTCGAGGCCAGCGCCGCCCTTCTCGGCAGCCGTGGCGAGGCGATCGGCGAAATGATCGCCGCCCAGCAGAAGGCCGTGGACGGCGCCGGAGACAGGCTCGAGGCGCGCATCAAGTCGATGAACGATGTGTTGGCCGCCGAGATCAAGCGCCTGACCGAAGAGACCGCGCATGCCAGCGAAGAGGTTTCCGAGCTGGCCGAAAAATGCCGCACACGGGCGATGGCGATGCGCGCGGAATACGCCAATCTCGCCGCCGAGGCGGAACAGTCGGCCAAGACCCTGGAGGCGGAGGGTCGGGAGATCGCCCAGGAGGCCGAGCGCCTTGGCGTCGTGCTCGGCGGTGCCGCCCAGGAGTTCGCCGCCAGATCGCGGGATTTGGTCGAGTCGGGAGAACAGTCCGGGGCCAAGATCGCGACACTCGCCGGGCGCATCGGTGACGCCACCGAGGGCCTCCAGCAGGGCGCCGCCGGTGCCCTGGCGCGCATGACGGAAGCCGGCGAGGCGCTTGCCGCCCGCACCGCAGAGGTGGAACAGGCCGGCAGCACCGTGCGCGATGAGATGGAGCGCACCGGCGAGGCCTTCGACCGGCGCATCGACGATATGGAAGCCGCGGGCGAGAGCGCCAGCACCCAGATCGCCAAGGTGGGGGAGACCCTCGACGCCCAGTCGCGGGCGCTCGACCAGGCTTCGCAACGGGCCGGCGAGCGGGCCGCCCAGGTGATCACCCAGTTCCAAGCCCAGGCCAGTGCCTTCGAGGAGGTGGCGGACACGGTCACCGAACAGGCGCGCAAGGCGGGCGAGGCGTTCCAGCGGCAGGCCGATCAACTGGTGTCGGCATCCGCCGGTGCCGAGCAGACCGCCGATGGCGTCCGTGACGTGCTGGAGCGCCAGCAGCAGGAACTCGGCCGCGTCGCCGACGAGATGGCGGCGCGGGCGGACGCCATTTCCGCCGCCATTTCCCGTGATATCGAGGCCCTGGGCCTGGCCTCCAAGGCGGCCACGGCCGAGGCGGAAAACGTTACCCGGACGCTGCGCCAGGAAAGCGGCGACATGACCGGGATCATGGCCGATCTCGAAGCGCGGATCGCCCAGGCCGGGGAGGGCTTGGCCCGGGAGTCCAAGGCCTTGGCCGACGCCGCCAGCGCCGCCGCCGCGGATATCGGCCGGGTCCGAGAGGAACTCAACCGGGACGTGGCAGGCATGAAGGGCACGACCGAGAGCGTGGCGAGCCAGATGCACGGTGTCGGCGCGCTGTTCCGGCAGCGCTCCCAGGAGATCGAGCGGGCCGCCGACGACGCCACCCAGCGGGTCGAAGACATCCGCAGCCGCTTCGACCACCAGGCCCGGGATTTCACCAATGCCATGGCCGCTGCCTCCGACCGCGCCGAGCGGATCGTCGAGGCCTTCAGCCAGCAGGCGCGGGATTTGACCGAGGCCGCGACCTATGCCAGCAACGAGGCCGACAAGGTGCGCACCAATACCCTGGAGGCGGGCCGCGACGAATTCCTGCGCGACTCGCGGTCGGTGGTCGAGGAACTGGGGTCCATCGGTGTCGACGTCATGCGCATGATCGATCGGCCGCTGTCGGAAAAGCTGTGGCGCCAGTTCTCCCGCGGCGACAAAAGCGTGTTCCTGCGTTCGATGCTGGGCAACGGCGAGGCCAAGCGGACGCAAGAGGCGATCAAGAGCCATTACGAGGCCGACGAGAACTTCCGAAAATGCGCCGACCGGTACCTCGAGAAGTTCGAAGGTCTGTTGACCCAGGCCAGCCGCTCCGACCCCGCCAATCTGTTGAGCACCGCCTTCGTCACGTCCGACGTCGGCAAGGTCTACGTGCTGCTGTCGCGCGCCATCGGCCGCATGAATTGACCCCGCTTCGGCAAACCGTAAAACTGGGCCCAAGACGTCATCAACCGTGAGCCGCCGCCTGACGGACGATTGATCCGTGTCGCCGCCGGCGGCGCCCAGCCGAAGGGTTCGCCATGCCTGTCGCCAATGAAACCATGTCCCTGTTCACGTCCATGGGCCTTGCGGTCGTATTGATCGCGATCTGTGTCCTGGTCCATTACGAATGCCTGCGCGCCGCGTCGATCCTGTTGCCAAGACTGACGATCCGGCCGCGCACGCGAATCCTGTTCGTCATGGGCATGGCCTTCCTGGGCCACTCGCTGGAGGTGTGGATCTACGGTGTAGGCTACTGGCTGATCGCCAAGTATCTCGCCATCGGCGATCTCGGCGGCAAGGTGACCGGCGCCTTCCCCGAATACATCTATTTCTCGACGGTGAGCTACACCTCGCTCGGTCTCGGGGACCTCTATCCGACCGGCGCCTTGCGCCTGCTGACCGGGGCGGAAGCCCTGCTCGGCCTGGCCATGATCGCCTGGACCGGATCATTCACCTATCTCGCCATGGAGAAATTCTGGACGCTTCACGGCGCCCGCGGGCATTGGCGGGAGGAATAGCGCTCTCGCGCAATGGCGAGAGCGCCGTGGATCAAGGGGCCGCCCGCGGCGCCGCCGGGCCTTGACGCCCGCTGGCAAACCCGGTAAACAGCCGCATTCCGGGCGACGGGCGCGTTCCGCTCCGGTGTCGAAGGGACGAATTGTATACACAAGCAAGGACGGATGCGTCATGTCACGGCGGTGCCAGATCACGGGTAAAGGAGTGATGTCCGGGAACAATGTGAGCCATGCTCATAACAAGACCCGGCGCAGGTTCCT
>JAWWBR010000157.1:0-7671 GCA_033720855.1 Alphaproteobacteria bacterium | reverse complement strand
GGTGACGGGAAGGCCTGCGCGCAAGCAGGCCACGGCGATGCCGGCGCCCATGGTGCCGCCGCCGATGACGCCGATGGTCGCGACCTCCCGGGGCCTGACCCCTTCGAGAGCCGGCAGCTTGGCCACCGCGCGCTCGGCGAAGAAGGCATGGCGCAGCGCCTTGGCCTGGTCGGAGCCGCGCAGCTCGAGGAAGATCTCGCGCTCGCGCCCGATCCCGTCTTCGAAGGGCAGGGTGGCGGCCTCGAGCGCGTCCAGCGCCCGGAGCGGGCTCTGCTGGCCGCGGGCCCGGCGGGCTATGGCCTCCCGCGCGGTGGCGAAGAGATCCGCGTCCCCGGGCTCGGGCGCCGCGACCGTGGAGAGCCGGCGCAAGGGCGCGCCGATGCGCGCGCGGGCGAATTGGACCGCCTCGGCCCTGAGCTCGCCCTCGACCACGGCATCGACGAGGCCGATCTCGGCCGCCTCCTCCGCGCCCGCCTGGCGACCGGTGGTAATGAGGTCGAGCGCCGCCTCGAAGCCCACCAGCCGCGGCAGGCGCTGGGTGCCGCCGGCGCCGGGAATGATGCCGAGGGTCACCTCCGGCAGGCCGAGCCGGGCGCCGGGCGCGGCGATGCGGTAGTGACAGCCGAGGGCGATCTCGAGCCCGCCGCCGAGGGCCACCCCGTGGATCGCCGCCACCACCGGCTTGGCGCTTTGCTCGATGGCCGTGATCACCTCGGGCAGGCTCGGGGGCAGGGGCGGCTTGCCGAACTCGCGCACGTCGGCGCCGGCGATGAACACGGGGCCGGCCCCGATGATGACGGCGCCCGCGATCGCGTCGTTACCGTTGACCTCGTCCATGGCCGCGAGCAGGCCCTGGCGGATGGCCTGGGAGATGGCGTTGACCGGCGGGTTGTCCACCGTGACAATGGCGATGCCGTCCTCGACCGCGATGGTGACGCCCGCGCCGTCTGTTTCCGTCATGACTTCGACAAGCCCCCCGGTGTGTCTCTGGTCCGTCCCCGCTGGCGGCCGATCGGCCTTGCCCCATTCATATCCGTCGCGGCCCCCGCCATGCAAGGGAGATGGTTCACCGCGCGCGCCCTTGCCCTATAATCGGGCCACGAGAGAGCGCCAGCGGGACGGGGGAGACCATGAGCCAGGCCGAATTTGAAGACCTGATGGGCGAGATCGCCGGCGCCATCGCCGATAAGCCCGTGGACGCGGCGCTGCAAACCTTCCTCAACGAGACCTTCAACGAGGCGGGCGACACCTTCGCCGCCGTCGAGGCGCTGTGCCGGTCCGGCGAGGCCGAGGGCTGGATCTGCGACCGCGAGATGGGCGGCATCAGGTTCGGCCGGGTGATCAAGCCCGGCGGGGCGGCCGGCAGGTTCAGCGTCGACGTGGTGCGCATGAAGGACATCAAGGGCCCCCATCACATCCACCCGAACGGCGAGATCGGCATGATCATGCCGATTGCCGGCGACCCCAGGTTCGACGGCGAGGGGCGGGGCTGGTACGTGGATCCGCCCGGCTCCGACCACTGGCCCACGGTCGAGGGCGGCGAGGCCTACGTGCTCTACCTCTTGCCCGAGGGCGCCATCGAGTTCACCGGCAAGTAGGCCGCATTTCTTAGGGAGGGTGTCTGCGGCGCCGCTAATGGGCGGTCATGCGTCGTTCACCGCAGCCGAACCTAGCGCCGTCATGCCCCGTTTCATACGGGGCATCCATGCAACGCCCGCGAATCCAGCGCTGGTGGATGCCCCGGACAAGCCGGGGCATGACGAGCAAGGCGAAAGTCAGTCTAGCGGCTCTGCTAATGGGTGGCAGCGAGCCGCCGCTCGGGGCGCGGCAGCGATTTGAGCAGCGTCGCCAGGCTGATCGATTTGAGGGTGGCGACGGCGATCTCGTCGATCTCGGTCAGTACCCGGCCCAGGGCCCGGGCGATATCGGTCTCGCCGGCGGGGCCGGGCATCTCGCTGGCATCGGTGACGATGTCGCCGAACAGGTCGATCACGTCATAGAGCGAGGTGCGCCGGGCGTTGCCGCAGAAGCGGTAGCCGCCGCCGACCCCGCGCACCGCCTCGACCAGGCCGGCGCGCCCCAGGTCGCGCAGCACCTTGGCCAGATGGTTGACGGAAATGCCGTAGATATCGGCGATCTCCGCCGCCGACATCTGGCGTTCGGGATCGCGGGCCAGCTCGAGGACCGAAAACAACGCGAACAGGGTGGCTTTCTGCAGCTTCATCGCCCGGTCCCGGCGTCCAGCGGCATCTCCAGCTGAATGAACGAGCCGCCCATCATCCCCTGGCTGCGGAAGAAGGCCATGTTGAGGGCATCGTCCAGCGCCAGCATGGTGCGCACGGTCTCGACCCCTCCGGCGCGCATGCGTTCGCAGATCGCCTCGAACAATTGGCTGCCGACACCGGCGAGGCGGCAATCGGGGGCGACGCCAATGGCGAAGATCCAGCCGCAGGGCGGCGAGCCGAACTCCCAGGCGCGGCGCTCGCCGACGATGAAACCGATGACCCGGCCGCCCGTTTCGGCGACCAGGAACCAGCGGTCGTCGCGCCGCCCGTAGCGGGCGAAGGCGTCGGCCCAGTAATCGGGCTTGGCGAGGCCGGTGATCCGCGAATCGATCTCTTCCACCGCCGCCATGTCGTCGGCCCGCGCATCGCGGATCCGCGGTGCGGCGGGCGCCGGATCGGCGCGGTCATGGGTAAAGGGGTTTTGGTTCAGCATCGCTCGAGCTTGCCTTCGGCGGGGTCCCTTGGCTGCGTCGGCCACTTGGTCCTTGACAGCATGGCGGGGGATCGGATAAATGTAAATAGGTATTCCAGTACGTATTTATGTTTTTTTGGGGAGAGTCGCTCAAGGTATTGCGTTTAAAGAAAAAATTATCCGGGAAAAATCGGGGCTCGGGGGAAGACCCGCAGCCCGATCCGAATACCAAAGGGGGACCGCGCGCCGATGGGCGATAAAAAAGACGACAGGTGGAGATCCCATGATTGACTTCAGAACCCATCCCGACCGCTACCAGCACTGGAAACTGAGCGTCGACGGCCGGGTGGCGACATTGGCGATGGACGTCGATGAGGGCGGCGGGCTCAAGCCGGGCTACGAACTGAAGCTCAACTCCTATGACCTCGGCGTCGATATCGAGCTCTACGACGCCACCCAGCGGCTGCGCTTCGAGCACCCCGAGGTCGGCGCCGTGGTCCTCACTTCGGGCAAGGACAACGTCTTCTGCGCCGGTGCCAACATCAAGATGCTGGGCTTGTCGGCCCATGCCGAGAAGGTCAATTTCTGCAAGTTCACCAACGAGACCCGCAACGGCATCGAGGATGCGAGCAGGTTCTCGGGCCAGGCCTATATCTGCGCCATCAACGGCACCGCCGCGGGCGGCGGCTACGAACTGGCGCTGGCCGCCGATCACATCATGCTGGTCGACGACAACGCCTCGGCCGTGTCGCTGCCCGAGGTGCCGCTCTTGGCGGTGCTGCCGGGAACCGGCGGGCTGACCCGGGTGGTCGACAAGCGCAAGGTGCGCCGCGACCATGCCGATTTCTTCTGCACCCTGACCGAGGGCATCAAGGGCACGCGCGCCGTCAACTGGAAGCTGGTCGACGAGGTGGTGCCGAAATCGAAGATGGCGGAGACGGTCGAGACGCGCGCCCGCGAGTTCGCCGCCAAGACCGACCGCCCGGCCGACGCCAAGGGCATCGCGCTGACCGAGCTCAAGCGCACCGTCGGCGACGACGGCGTCGAATACGATCATGTGACCCTTGCCTATGACCGCGCCAAGAACACGGTCAACATCACCGTGCGCGCGCCGTCCGCGCCGGTGCCGGGCGACGCCGCCGGGATCCACGCCGCCGGCGCCGATTTCTGGCCCCTGGCGCTGGCCCGCGAGCTGGACGACGCCATCCTGCACCTCAGGACCAACGAGCCGGCGCTCGGCCTCTGGGTGGTGCGCACCGAGGGCGACCCCGACCTCGTCGCCCAGGCCGATCAGGTCCTGGCCGACAATGCCGGCGACTGGCTGGTGCGCGAGATCACCCATTTCCTCAAGCGGGTCTTGAAGCGCATCGACGTCACCTCGCGCAGCGTCATCGCCCTGGTCGAGCCCGGCAGCTGCTTCACCGGCACCCTGGCCGAGCTCCTGTTCACCGCCGACCGCAGCTTCATGCTGGACGGCGTGCTCGAGGGCGACAACCGCCCGGCGACGGTGCGCCTGACGGATGCGAATTTCGGCGCCTACCCCATGTGCAACGACCTCACCCGGCTGGAGACCCGGTTCCTCGACGACGAGGGCAGCCTGGAGGCGGTCCGGGCCAAGATCGGCGCCGATCTCGAGGCCCAAGAGGCCGAGGCGCTGGGGCTAGTGACCTTCGCCCCCGACGACATCGATTGGGAGGACGAGGTGCGCATCGCTATCGAGGAGCGCGCGAGCCTGTCGCCCGATGCGCTCACCGGCATGGAGGCGAGCCTGCGCTTCGCCGGGCCGGAAACCTTGGAGACCAAAATCTTCGGACGCCTGTCCGCGTGGCAGAACTGGATCTTCCAGCGGCCCAACGCGGTCGGCGAGGAGGGCGCGCTGAAGCTGTTCGGCACCGGCAAGCGCGCCGCCTACGACGTCAACCGCGTGTGACGGCGGCGGGCGGTCCTGATCGGAATTTGCAGCGAGGGAGAATGAGGAAATGGCCAGCATCGACTACGACGAAAGAATTCCCAACAACGTGAACCTCTCCGGCGACGCCCGCTTGCAGCGCGCGCTGGAGGCCTGGCAGCCCAAGTATCTCGACTGGTGGCGGGAGCTCGGCCCGGTCGACAGCGCCGAGCTCGAGTGCTACCTGCGCACGGCGATCAGCGTCGAGCCCTCGGGCTGGGCCCATTTCGATTACGTCAAGATGCCCGACTACCGCTGGGGCATCTTCCTGGCGCCGCCCGAGGAGGGGCGCAAGATCAACTTCGGCGCCCATAAGGGCCGGCCCGCCTGGCAGGAGGTGCCCGGCGAATACCGCTCGGAGCTGCGCCGCCTGATCGTGACGCAAGGCGACACCGAGCCCGCCTCGGTCGAGCAGCAGCGCAAGCTGGGCCAGACCTGCCCGTCCCTTTACGACCTGCGCAACCTGTTCCAGGTCAATGTCGAGGAGGGCCGCCACCTGTGGGCCATGGTCTATCTGCTGCAGGCCTATTTCGGCCGCGACGGCCGCGAGGAGGCCGAGGCCATGCTCGAGCGTCACGCCGGGGATCCCGACAAGCCGCGCATCCTGCAGGCCTTCAACGTGGATACCACCGACTGGCTGTCGTTCCACTTCTTCACCTATTTCCAGGACCGCGACGGCAAGTTCCAGCTGGCGGCGCTCGCCGAATCGGGCTTCGACCCGCTGTCGCGCACCTGTCGCTTCATGCTGACCGAGGAGGCGCACCACCTGTTCGTCGGCGAGAGCGGCATCTCGCGCATCGTCCAGCGTTCCTGCGAGATCATGAAGGAAAACAACCTGTCGGATCCCGCCGACGTGCGCAAACACGGCGGCATCGACCTGCCGACCATGCAGAAGTGGCTCAATTTCCACTTCTCGATCTGCCTCGACCTGTTCGGCCAGGAGCTGTCGACCAACGCGGCGACCTATTACACCATGGGCCTCAAGGGCCGCTACGAGGAGCTCAAGATCGACGACGACCACGTGCTCGACGGCGCCAGCTACAAGGTGCCGGAGATCCGCGACGGCAAGATCATCGACGTCGAGGAGCCGGCGCTCAATGCCATCAACCAGCGGCTCAGGGACGATTACTACGAGGACAGCCAGCGCGGGGTCGACAACTGGAACAAGATCATCCGCGATCACAACGTGGATTTCGAGCTGGTCCTGCCCAACCGGGCGTTTCACCGCAACATCGGGCCCTTCGCCGAGGTCAGGGCGACGCCCGAGGGCAAGCTCATCACCCAGGCCGAATGGGACAAGCGCCACGGCGACTGGCTGCCGACGGCCGAAGACCGGGCCTATGTCGAGAGCCTGATGCAGCCGGTGACGGAGCCGGGCAAGTTCGCCAACTACATCGCCGCGCCGGCGCGCGGCATCAACCGCCAGCCCATCGACTTCGAGTACGTGAAGTTCCACTGAGCGCGGCGGGCGTCAACCGCACCAAGAGCGGCGCCGGGGCAACCCGGCGCCGTTTCCTTGACCCATTTCCGCATGCCGTTGACTTCGGCCCGGTCTCTTCCCACACTTCGTTCGCCCGCCGAACAAATCGGCACCGCCAAGGAGCCCCATATGCGCGCGACACGGACCCGCCCACGTCCCAAGGATGGGATCGATTACGGCATCCTGACCGGGCTGCTCGGCTATCGCCTGCGCCGCGCCCAGGCGGTGGTGTTCAACCATTTCCTCGAGTCCGTGGGCGCGGCGGGAATCTCGCCCGGCCAGTTCGGGGTCCTGGTCCTGATCAAGGAGAACAGCGGGCTCAGCCAGTCGGCCCTGGCCAAGGCGCTCGGCATCGAACGCTCGACCATGGTCGCCGTGATCGACCGGCTGGAGGGCCAGGGCTGGGTCGAGCGGGTGACGTCGGAGACCGACCGGCGCTCCTATGCGCTGCGCCTGACCAGCGAGGGGACGGCGTTCCTCGCCCGCGTCACGCCCCTGGTGCGCCGCCACGAGCGCGCCATCGCCGCCGGCCTGGAGGCAGGCGAAAGGCGCCTGCTGATCGATCTGCTGGACCGCCTCGCCGCCGCACTCGAGGGCCCCTGAGCGGGCCCGGTATCACTCCGCGGTGTAGAGGTCCTTCAGCACCTTGGCGGTCAGGTTGGCGATCACCCGCCGCCGGTAGCCGGGCGGCGTGAAGGTGCTGTTCATGGGCTGGATCTGCTTGCGGACGAGGCCGTCGATGCGCGCGAGCAGGGCGTCGTCCAGCGGGCCGCCCAAAAGCTCCCCGGTGCCGGAGACGCGGAACGGCATCGAGTTGGTGCCGGTCAGCGCAATCCGGAGATCGGTGACGGCATCCCCCTCGCGCCTGAGCGCCGCGGCGACCCCGGCCAGGGGGAAATCGATGGCGCTGCGCACCTGGACCTTGGCGTAGCCGGTCCTGAGGCCGTCCTCGGGTGCGGGAAGGCGCACCGCGGCGATCATCTCATCGGCCTCGATGCGCAGGTAATCGATCCCGTCGTCGCGATAGATCTCGGCCAGCGGCGCGATGCGGATGCCCGCGCGCGATGCGACCTCGACCTCGGCGCCGAGCACCAGCAGGGCCGGGGCGAGGTCGCCGGAAAAGGCCGCGAAACAGTGATTGCCCTTGGGCGCGACGTGGCACACCTGGCCCCGGGACTTGAGGCAGTAATCGTTGGCGCGCCGCCACCACTCGCTCTGGTTATAGAAGACGCAGCGGGTATCCAGGCACAGGTTGCCGCCGATTGTGCCGGCCTGGCGATGGCTGTTGGCGGCGACCGATCCGGCGGCGGTGACGAGGCCGGGATAGGCGGGGCCGAGCCTGGGGTCCTCGGCCACGGCGGCGAGGGTCACGGCGGCGCCGACACGCCAGCCGCCATTCTCCAGTGGCTCGATCCCCTGAAGGTCGTCGATGCCGGTGAGGTCGATCACCGTCTTCGGCGCGACGATGCCGCGGCGGATATTGGGCACCAGGTCGGTGCCGCCGGCGATGAAGCGGGCCTCGGGCTCGGCGGCGCGGATCGCCAGG
>JAWWBR010000156.1:0-7716 GCA_033720855.1 Alphaproteobacteria bacterium | reverse complement strand
GTGATCAATTCTTCCGCATCGAGGAGGGTGAAGGCGAAATTTCCATCGATGGAGTGGTGCACAAGGTCAAGGGTGATGACGGGATCATCGTCCCCCAGAGCGCCAGCCACAACGTCAAGAGCGTCGGCAAGGAAGCCCTCAAGCTCTACACGATCTATGGACCCCCGGAACATATTGATGGCACCGTCCATGCCACGTGCGCGGACGCCGCCTCCGCCCATGAGCACTTCGACGGCAAAACAACCGAATAGGCAAGAGGCTCACGCTTCGGGCGAAGACTGGGCCCCAGCTTGATGCCACCGTCTTGCGCGCCGCGGCAGCGAAAAAAGGAACGTTTATCGATTAGCAATACCTCCCAGGCCCCTCTACCCAGCCCCTGCTTCGGTGGCGGCTTTCTTTTACTCATGCGCTGAGAGGGTCACGTCCGCTTCGGCCCAGACCCGGTCATGAGGTTCACACCCGCTTTTGGCCCAAAGCGGGCATGGCCCCGAATCGGCGCCGTCGCCGCGGCTTCAGCGGTCCAGGATATCTCCGACCCAGGTCATGCCCGCTGCGGCCTTTGCCAAGCCCATGGAGGGAATGGCCAAAAGGGTCACGTGGCGGATCTCGTCCTTGCCAAGGCCTTCGCTCAGGGCCCGGCGGGTGTGGGAATGGACGGCGCCCTCGCTCTCCTGGCCGATGGCGATGGCGAGCTTCACGAGGCGGCGGGTGCGCGCGTCCAGCGGCCCCGCCGCGGCGCAGGCCGCGCCCAGCTCTTGGTAGGCGTCCCAGACGGGGGGATGGTTGCCGGCGAGGGTGGCGGCGCCGGAGGGAAGGGTCTCTGCCATGGTGGCTCCAATCTGCGCCCCGCTGGGGACGCGGTGCGTGCGGTTCATCGGAAGCGGAACCGTATCACCCCGCTTTCGACCCGTTCAACGGGCGCGGGCCCTCACCAGTCGTTGCGCAGCGTCCGCAATCCCAGGAACACGTCCTTGGGGCTGGGGTCGTCGGGAAAGTCGGCGATGGCCTCGCGCAGCCGGGCGATCACCGTCGGGCTGTGCAGGCGGAAGAAGGTGTTGATCTTTTTCTCCAACCCCAGGGTGGTGACCATGGCGTCATGGGGATCCTGGTCCTTGACCTCGTCGAGCAGGGCTTGGGCGGTGGCGTTGTCGGGCTCGCGGTCCAGGGTAAAGCCCAGGTTGTTGGCGATGTAGTCGTGGCCGGGGTAGACCAGGGTATCGTCGGACAGCGCGGACAGCTGCTCGGCGAAGGTCTGGTAGAGATGCTCGGGGTGCCCGCCGCCCCGGCAGTGCCCGGCACCGGCATTGAACAGGGTATCGCCGCAAATCAGCGCGGGCGGATCCTGGTGGGCCAGCAGGCAGACATGGGACATGGTGTGGCCCGGCGTGTCCAGCACCTCGAGCTCGACGGTCCGGCCCACCTTGACCACGTCGCCGGCCCCGAGACCGACGTCGATCCCCGGTATTTGGTCGGTGGCGCCGGCATGGGCCAGCAGCTTGGCGCCGGTGGCCTGGATCACGGCGTCGTTGCCCCCGGTATGATCGTGGTGGTGGTGGGTGTTCAGCACCTGGGTGATCTCCCAGCCCTTGTCCTTGGCGGCATCCAGGCACATTTGCGATTCCAGCGGATCGATGGCCAGGGCCTCGCCGGTCTCGTCGCAGGCGATGAGGTAGTTGAAGTTGCGATAGTCGTTGTCGGTATAAATCTTCTCGATGATCACGGCGTCTGTTCCTATCCGACCGCGGCTCCGTTCATCGCTCTCCGCCGCCCCTGGTTTCGGGCGCCGGCGATGGCCGCCGATCACTATACCCGTTTTTCCCCGCTTGACGGAGCTTCGCTTCGCACGGCCCGGGGATTATCTTCCCGATGGCGCGCCGGACCTCGGCTTTCGGCCAAAGCGGAGATCGGTTTCGTGCCCGTCACCGGAGCCGAGAGTCCAAACCCCCGCAATTTACCGCGTCGCCCAAGTTTTCGGCCGGCCGGCGCAAAATGTCCTCCCGTGGAACACCCTCTGGCCCATCAGCGTTATTGTTACGGTTTGTCGGCATCGCGGGCCAACTCCATTCAGGGGCTTCCCCATGTCCTGCTCCGCCGGGAACCGTTTGCGATCCGCGACCATGATGGTGATAGCGATGGTCGTGATGCATCTGCAGACGGATCTCCGCACCGATGCCTGGGGCCATGAACGATGGTGCGACACGGGGCTTTTCATGCCCCCGATCATGGGCGCCGGGGCGATTTTCGTGATGCGGACCAGCGAACCGGCGCGCTGCCATGCCCTGCGCCTTCGCCGCCTCGCCGATGGACTGATCGCGGCGCAGAGGCGGGAGATCGAGGAGATGGACCGGCCGGGGGACGACATCGGCGGGAACGGTGGGGCCGGCACCGAAGCCGAGGCCGCCGCGCGCCCAATTGCCGAGTTTCAGGCCAACCCGTAGGAGGTGCCAGGATGCCCGATGCCGGATGCAAAACCGATGTCGATAACGAGCAGGCGAAGACGGCCGTGCTGTATCGCATGGTGATGGACGATCACCTGTGCCCCTTCGGCTTGAAATCGAAAGACCTCCTGCAACGCAAAGGCTTCGAGGTCGAAGACCACCACCTCGAGACCCGGGAAGAGGTCGAAGCTTTCAAGGACAAGCACGAGGTCGAGACCACGCCGCAGACCTTTATCGGCGGCGAGCGCATCGGCGGCTATCGGGCGTTGCGCCGCCATTTCGGTCTGTCGGTGAAGGACGAGGACGCGACCACCTACCAGCCGGTCATCGCGATCTTTTCGGTTGCCGCACTGATGGCCCTCGCGGTCGGATGGGCGGCCTTCGGCGAAATCCTCACCGTCCGGGCTTTCGAATGGTTCATCGCCATCAGCATGTGCCTCCTCGCGATCATGAAGCTGCGCGACCTCGACGGCTTTTCCAACATGTTCCTGGGATACGACCTTCTGGCAAGGAAATACGTCCCCTATGCCTATGTCTATCCCTTCGGCGAAGCGCTTGCTGGCATCCTCATGATCGCCGGCGCGCTGATCTGGATCGCAGCCCCCGTTGCCCTGTTCATCGGCCTGGTCGGGGCCGTCTCCGTGCTCAAGGCCGTCTATATCGAGAAACGCGAGTTGAAATGCGCTTGCGTGGGCGGGGCGAGCAACGTCCCGCTCGGCTTCGTCTCCTTGACCGAGAACGTGATGATGGTGGCGATGGCGATCTGGATGACGGTGAAGTGAGTCACCTATCCCCGCCACCGACCTCTGCCGCACGAATACGCCTGGTCCATCCTTGATGGCCCGCCTGCCGAAGCTTCCCGGGCCTTCCGTCGGCGATGGTGCTGGATGCGCGCACCTCGCCCACGGAGATGACGCGGGCGGACGGTCGTTCTAACGGTTACGCCTTGAGCCCGTGGTTACCCGCCCGTCCCGGCCTAGCCCTGGGGCGTCGACCCAGGCGGCCGGAAAATTGCCCACAGGCCGCAGCTCAGCACCAGCAGGAACCCGCCCAGCCAGTAGAAGCTGTTTTCCAGCCCGGCCAGGGTGGCGACGCCGCCCATGATCGGCGGGATCACCGTCTGCATCAGGCGGTTGATCGAGATGCGCAGCCCGACCACGGCGCCCTGGGATTCGGAGGGCACCGATTTGGACGGGATCATGATCATCAGCGGCTGGCTGACGCCGGTCATGAAGCCGCGGAGGACGGCCACGGCGAGCAACGGCAGGAACGCGGTCAAGAGCGGCGTGATGGTGATCGCGGCGATGGCCCCCACCACCGTCGCGTTCAGCAGCCAGACGTCACCGGTCCGGCGCGCCAGCGGCGTCACGCCCGCGGTGCCGGCGAGGCCGGAGAGATTGTGGGCGGCGAATATCAGGCCGATCAGCGTCCCGGTCAGGCCGATCTCCTTCATATAGGCGATGTAGAAGGAGCCCTGGATGGCGCTGGAGGCGATATTGAGCACCGATCCGGTGACCGCCACGGCGACCAGGGGGATGCAGAGCAACGTGAACGTTTTGGTGTAGTCCTCGAGGCGCGGGAGCATGTCGCGAAGCCGGAGCGGCCCCGCGGCGTCCCTGTCCCTTGGCCCTTCGTCGCGCCGCGGCAGCAGCAAGGCGGCGGCGGTGAACAGAACGGCGGCGAGCAGGGTGACGCTGAAGCCGCCCCATGGACCGAACACGTCCCACATGGCGCCGGCCAGCACCGGCAGGGCGAGGTGGCCCAGGCGATTGCAGAACGAGACCTGCCAGGTGAGCGCTGGGTCGCCCCGCATGATCTGCCCCACCAAGGTCTGCGCCCCCACCCAGTTCATGGTCGAGACCAATCCGAGCATGAGGTTGAGAAGGGCCGCCACCCAGATCCAGGGCAGCAGCGGGAACAGGATGGGCAGAACCAGGCCGATCGCCGCGAAGAACAGCATGACCTGGCGCGCGCCCAAACGGTCCATCAGCACGCCGCCGTGACTCGAAAACAGGAAGGGCAGAAACGACCGGGCGCCGATGACGATGCCGAAGGCGAATGCGGAAGGCTCGAGATAAAGCGCCCAGAGCGGGATGACGACGTTGGTTGCGCCGTCGGAAAACAGCCCCGAGCCATAGATGCCAAGACGCGTGCGCAACGGAAGTGCCTTGGCCTTTTGTGCAGTCATTCTCTGGCTATCTGCTCAAGTGATCGGGTCGGGGCCTGGACTATATCTCTCGGCGCCAAGAATGTCCGCTCCGGGTCGCAAGCGGCACTCAAGCGGCGCACCATCCTTAAACCATAACCCTGCACGGGGTCCCGGTTCCGGCTTCACGGACAGCCCCCTTGGTGGCAGGCGGCACCGCGCGTGACCGGCCCTCTCGACAGGCATGATAGGATGCTTGGCAAAACGGCTTAGCTGCAAAGTTCCTGTGATCCGGACGCACGTCGTCAACGTACGGGAAACTGCACCCACCTGTAGGAGATTCCCGTGCGATCTGGTCGCTTGACCTTTTGGGTCCTGATATTCTGTCTCTTGGTTTCCCCCTCTGCCTTTTCCGACACGCTTACGCTTCGCAACGGCGACCGGCTGACCGGCCAAATCGTCGGACTCAAGGACGGTACGCTGCGATTCAAAACCACCTATGCCGGCGTCCTCAGGGTTCCCGGGAAGGAAATTGCCGGCCTGGCAAGCGAAAAGCCGGTGACCGTCCGCTTCGCGACCGGCGGCTACAAGAGCGGCATTCTCTACTCCAGCTCCGTCGGGATGATCCGGATACGCGGGCTCCAAGGGGGGTTCACCGACCCCATCGATGTGGCGACGGTTTCGGAAATCTATCCCGGCACCGAGATTCAGAGAGGGTTCAAATGGTCGGGCCGCGTAAATCTGGGCGCGAGCAAACGCAGCGGCAATACGGAGACCCGCAGTTTTCATCTCGATGCCGCCATTAAGGCCGAATCGGAAACGGATCGCTTGCGACTGGAGGGCAGCTTCAACAAGGAGTTCAGCGGGGGTGAACGGACCGAAGACGATTTCACGGCTTTCGTCCAGCACGATCACTTCCTCTCGAAGGCGCTTTACTTCTACACAAACGCCAAATTCGCACGCAACAAGCCCCAGGATCTGACGTTGCGGACCACCCTGGGGACGGGCGCCGGTTGGCAGATTCTCAAGGGCGCGCGAACCAATTTATCCTTGGAGGCAGGCCCCTCATATGTAAACGAAAATTACGATGCCGCGGCCGATAACGACGTCCTCGCCGGAAGGTGGGCGGTGAATTTCGATCATTATATCTGGAAGAAGCGCGCCCAGTTCTTCCACGCTCAGGAGGGAACCCTGGACCTAGAAGACACCGGCAACGTTTTCATCGACAGCAGCACGGGCATTCGTTTTCCCCTGTCTGACGGATTCAATTTGACCCTGCAGGCCGACATCGACTGGGACAGCGATCCCGCGCCCGGCACGTCGGGCACCGACAAGAAATACCTGATGACCGTGGGTTACAGCTGGTGAGCGAAACGGGGTTGGGGATCAGGGGACGCCGCGGGCCCCGCCCGACGGCCGAGGAAACGGCCTGCGCGCTCCGCCCTTCGCTCCCACCCGGCAGGGCGATGACACCCGTCACGTCAGGCATTGCGGCGAACGGGTTTATGCGCCAAGCCATAGTGCGTTAACGTAAGGGCGGACGGAACGGCCTGGCCGGGCCATGGGCCATCCGCCGATGACCCCGGGCCCGGACCGCACAGGACCAGACGCGACCGAGGAGGACCGACTTGGATAAGATCAGTTTCCCCTACCGTTCCAGCAGCCACCTTGCGCTGATGCACGTCATCAATGAATGCGGCGCCTGGGAGCGGCAAGATCTCGACGTCGATTTCAATAAGAAGATCGGCCGAGACGACGCCCATGAACTGGTCCCCAAGGGAGAGGTCGAGTTCGTTTCCGGCAACCATGTTTCGACCTACGCCGCCCGCGCCAGGGGCGATACCTGGGAATACCTGGGCCAGACGGTGAGCCGAAACAACCTCAAGCTGGTGACGCGCGCCGATACCGGGATCCGGTCGCTCGACGATTGCCGCTTCCGCAAGTTCGGCATGCGCGGCCGGCACAGCGGCCTCAACACCCTGCTCTACCTCAAGCACAGCGGGCTCGACCCCGATCTCGACCAGGTCGACCTGGTGCGCGAGGTGCGCGTCGACCTGCCCGACGGCACCAAGGCGGTCAAGGGCAAGAGCCTTTACCAGATGCTCAAGGACGGGGACATCGAAGCCTGCTTCATGCGCCAACCCCGCACCGAGTTTGCCGAACGCGACGGCTTCAAGGTCATCGATATCGACGCCCAGCCGATGATCTTCTTCATGACCGTCTCGTCCAGCGCCAAGCTGGTCGAGACCCGCCCCGACATCATCGACCGGACCTTGCGGGCGATCATCGAGGGCATCGCCTATTTCAAGATCAACCGCGAAGAGACCATCGCCATCCTGATGGAGAAGCACAAGGAACAAGGCGATCTCGACCGCGCCGTCGCGGAAAAGCTGTATGACGACATCGCGCCGGTCCTGGAACCCAGGCTCTATCCGGGACTCACGGCGATCGGCAACGTCTATCAGGAGGCCCTGATCCAGGACGCCGCCAACGGCGATGCCGCGCGCATCCACCCCATGGCCCTATGGAACTTCCATTTCCTGAGGCGGATCGACGATTCCGGCTTCATCGACAGGCTCTACAAGGACCATCCGGAGCATCTGGCCGGCCACGGCGGATGACGGCATCGGGGCTAAGGACCCGCGGTGAAAACGGGCGCTGTCCGGGGCGCCCGTCTGCGATGTCGACGGGCCGCCGGATTTGTCCCCCCGGACCCTGCCTTAACGCCCGCTCTCGGCCCAAACCGGCGGTCGATCCCGTGCGCCGCACGCGCGGGTCCAGCCGGCTGCACGGCCAGGCCCGGGCAAGAGCCGCCTAGGTTTCCTGCACTTCGGCGCGCAGTCGCGGCAGGCATTCGGGGTGGTTGTCTTGCAGGTAGCGGACGAGACCTTCGCGGATGTCGCACCGCAGGTCCCATGCGTCCGGCGAATTGGCCGCGCTGACCAGCGCGCGCAGCTCGATCGATCGTTCCGATGCGCCGGTGACCTGCAACACGCAGACCTTGCCGTCCCATTTCGGATGGTCCTGCGCCAACCGCTTGAGTTCTTCGCGAACCGCGTCGACGGGAACCTTGTAATCGGCATGGAGAAACACGGTGCCGATGATATTCGCGGTTTTCCGCGTCCAGTTCTG